>JAFGJR010000253.1 GCA_016928975.1 Sedimentisphaerales bacterium
CGGGCGCGAGAGTTGGCCCAGAAGCTGCTGATTGTCGACACACACCTGGACACGCCGTACGAGGTTCACAAGAAGTGGTATGACGTCTCCGTGCGTGCGGAGAAGGGACATTTCGACTACGTCCGCGCCAGGCAAGGCGGCCTCGATGTGGCGTTCATGGTGGCCTACATCGCGCCGGACTACGAAGAGAAAGGCGGCGCCCGCGCGCTGGCCGAGCAGATCATCGGCGAGACCAAGAGCTGGGCCCAGAAATGGCCGGACAAGTTCGTCCTGGCAGGCTCGCCGCAAGAGGTCCGGGCCCAGTTCGGCAAGAACCGGGTCTCGCTCGTCCTGGCCATCGAGAATGGCTCGGCCCTTGAAGACGACCTGCACAATGTGAAGTCCTTCTACGATCGCGGCGTGCGGTACATGACGCTGTGCCACTCGAAGAACAATCACCTCTGCGATTCCTCCTTCGACCGGGGCCCGAAATGGCACGGCCTGAGCCCCTTCGGCAAGCAGGTCGTCGCCGAGATGAACCGCCTGGGCATGATGATCGACATCTCGCACGTCTCCGACGACACGTTCTACCAGGTCATCGAGCTGTCCAAGGCGCCGGTCGTGGCGACCCATTCAAGCTGTCGCCACTTCACGCCCGGTTGGCATCGCAATATGAGCGACGAGATGATCTGCGACCTGGCCTCCAAAGGCGGCGTCATCCAGATCAACTTCGGCTCCATCTTCATCAACCCCGCCACCAACCGCGAGTTCGTCAAGCTCCGCGAGGAGATCCGCCAATACGTCGAAGCCCACAATCTGCAAGGCGAGGAGAAGACCGACTATACGAGGCAGCGATTCGAGCAGGCCCAATTCAGCAAGGCGCACGTCTCGCAGGTCGCCGACCACATCGACCACGTCGTCAAGCTGGCCGGCATCGACCACGTCGGCCTCGGCTCCGACTTCGACGGCGTCGAGCAGCTCCCCGAAGGCCTCCAAGACGTCTCCGGCTATCCCAACCTGATCTACGAGTTATTGAAGCGAGGATACACCGAGGAGGCTCTGAAGAAGATTTGCAGCGAGAACTTCCTCTGCGTCTGGACCCAAATCCTCCAAGCCGCCGACCGCAAGTAACACCTGCGAAGCAAGGCCTGAAAGCCAGCGCTGGGATTCACGCCAACTGTTGACTGTGCGCTGTCGACGTGGTAGCATACTGCCAGCATGAAGGATCATTCAAAGGAAGGGGACAACATGGCGAACCCGGAACATCTGGCGATACTCCAGAAGGGTGTGCAGGCGTGGAACAGGTGGCGGAGCGCTCACCAAGGTATTTCGCCGGACCTCAGCAATGCGGACTTGGGCGGGTCGAATCTCCTTGGAGCAAAGCGGAGCGGCAATGGGACATTTCAGAGAATACGATTTGTTCGCATCAACCTTAGCCAGGCGAACCTCAGCGGGGCGAACCTCAGGCGGGCAAACCTCATGAAGGCAGCCCTTGACCGGGCACATTTGGAAGGGGCAAACCTTGACGGCGCGGCGATCAACGAAGCCAACCTCACCCAAGCAAACCTCAATAGGACAACGCTCATCGGGGCCGATCTTAACCGGGTGACGCTCATCGCGGCGGACCTCAAGGGGGCGACCCTTAGTGGGGCGAAGCTCACACACGCCTACCTTATGGGGGTGGCCTTAAGCCACGCGAACCTCAGCAACGCGTTCCTCCGTGGCGCGAACCTCGACGCGGCGGACCTCGTCGGGGCAAACCTATGCGGCGCGGACCTCGTCGAGACGAATCTCAACAACGGGGATCTGAGCGGGGCGGACCTCCAAGATGCTGATGTTCGATTCAGCCAGCTCTGCCGGTGCAATCTCACGAGGGCCAGACTGACCGGAGCAAAGCTATATGCCACCGCAAGGGACGACTGGATTGTTGAGGGTGCAGAGTGCAGATATGTCTTCTGGGACGAGTGCGGCACAATTCGCTCCCCGAGAGACCGCGATCTCACCCCCGGCGAGTTTGAACAACTCTACCGGGCCCTGCCGACCATCGAGTATGTCTTCCACAGTGGTTTGTCCCCTATCGACTTGGTGGCGATGAATCGGGTTGTTGAGGTGATCCAAGAGAAATACCCTACTTTTGGCCTCAATGTGGATTCGATTAGCCTACGTGGCTTGACGCCGTCAGTGAGATTCACGGTCCTCTTGGACGAATACAGGAAGGCAGCCCTGGCCGCGATCAAGAAGGAATACGAGACCAGAGTCAAACGGTTGAGAGCAGAAAGGGACAAGTACTGGGACGCCATCACGCGAGCGATGGAAGCTCCCAAGAGGATTAAGCTCATCGCCGCCGCACCCGGCAGTATCGTGGGAAATGACGGTGCGACGATCAACATCACACAGCATGTTCATCATGCTGTCGAGCTACAAAGAGTCGTCTCCAAGCAGCCGCAGAACAGCGAGACCTTCGGCAAAGTGGCGAAGCATAAGGTGATGGACGTTATCGGCGGCGCAATCCAGGATTTTGCCAAAGGGAAGGTCAGGGAGGCTGCTGCGGTGATCGTGGATATATGCAAAGACCTGGGGCCGGTGATCGTCAACACAGCGGCGTATGCGTTCTTCAAGACCTACCTGGGGCAGTGATACAGGTTCTGGTGGCAGGAGATCGACGAAATGACACACGAGGAGATCGATAACTATGGGAAGCGGCTCGTGGCGGCTCAGGCAATAGCAGAGTCAGGTGATAGGAACAAGGAACTCATTGAGATCAGAAAAGAAGTCGGCGCTGCGTTCTGTGGCCGCGATGTTGGATCACCCAGCGTACGGGATGCCGAGAACATCGCCGCCATCCATCAAGCCCTGCAAACATGGTCCATGATCGACGCCTGCCGGACGGCAGCGAAGAATCACGAGATTACCTTGGCAGCGATGAAAGAAGCCGCTAAATCACAGTGCATATCGAAATACTCCATGATAGCGGCGTGGATCGCGGCTATCGCCGCATGGGCGGCTGTGATTCTCCCTCTTGTTGCTCGCCTCGTATGGGCGGGGGTTCATTGATGCCTGGCCTGCGATTCGCCGTAGTTCTTCAAGGTTCGCCAAGCCACGGAATTCTCACATCCCGGGGCAGAGGAAAGCCAACGGTGGGATTCGAACCCACAACCCCTGGTTTACAAAACCAGAGCTCTACCATTGAGCTACGTTGGCGTCATGCACGCGAAGGGCAATATCGGCCCCGGGCTGCTACGACTATAGTCGAGGCGGCGGTTTTGTTCAAGGTCAAATGAGGTGGCGGGCAGGGAGCAGGGAGGACTCAGGGTTGACCGCTGGTCATTGCGTCGGCGAGGCGGGTGAAGAAGGCATTCCACATCACGTCTTGCTCGGCGATCGTGCCGATGGGCGAGGTTCCCATGCGAACGACCACCATGCTCCACTCGGGGATGACGAAGCAGAAGTTGCATCCGTGGCCGTGGGCGGTATAGGTCCTCGGCGGCGCTGTCGGCCAGGGTCGCTTGCCGGTGGGCATCACGTCGTTCGTCCACCAGTAGAGGCCATAGCGCTTGTGGAGGAAGCTGCTGGCGCCGGCGCCGGGCACCTGGTTGCAGGTCGCTTGCTCGACAAAAGGGGTGGGGAGAAGTTGTCGGTCGTTCCAGCGGCCGCGATGGAGGTACAGAAGGCCATACCGGGCCATCTGCCGGGCGGTCATCTGGATTCCTTGAGCTTTCGATGGGGTGCCAGCGGCGTTGTTCAATTCGATTCCATCCACCTGTCCGCTGACGCCCCAATCCCACTTCGTCAGGCCGATGGGATCGGCGATGCGACGCTTGAACAATGCCTTGAGCGGCTCGCCGGCCAAGTGAGTCAGAATCGCGCCCAGGACGAAGACTTGATGGTCGTGGTACTGCACCCGCGTGCCTGGCTCGAACAGCGGCTCGGCCGGCTCCAGATACCACATGGGGTCGCCCCAGGGCTGCTGCGCTGTGATGTCCACAAGCTGCCCTTTGTACCCGGACGACATGGAGGCCATGTGGCGAAGCGCGATCGTGGAGTAGACAGGGTGCCGGTCGTCCAGGCTGGGCAGATAGGTCACCGCGAGGTCGTCCAAGCCACACTTGCCATCTGCAATCAGCAGGCCCAGGACAGAGCTCGCGAACGTCTTCGTGCAGGACCACACGTTGTGGTACGCGTCGATGTCGGGCCCTTGCCAGATCAGGAAACCGCGGCGGACAATCACAAGCTCCCTTGCGCCGTCCGGCCCAAAATGACTGTCCATGTAGGCGACGGCGGCTTTGAGCTTATCGACGTCCACGCCCTGTGATTCCGGCGACGCCTCGCGCCATTGCTCACCGGGGAAGACCGCCGCCGGCTGTGAGCCGCCCGTCTCCGCAATCACGGTCGCCAGAACACATAGCAGCAGGTTCATCGGTGCAATCATAAGAGAACACCTGCGCAGCGTGCGCCCTGCATGGCCGATACGCTCCAGGCGGCGCCTGTGGATTGCGGATCGAAAGCCTGCTCAATCTGCACAATCCACTATCTTCCATTCCAGTCTACTGAACCGGATCTCCGGCGACCTGGACGTCGTCGATGCTCCAGCCGGGATAGACAACGGAGTCGTCGGTCGGGCCGAGACTCCAGCGGAAGTAGAGCGTCGATTGACCGTCGCCGACGGCGGGCGGAACCGCGTATTCCACAAACTGCCAGGCATCGTCGGAGATGTGCGACCAGCCGGAGGCCCACAAGTCTATCCAGTTGGCCCCATCGTTGGACACTTGCACGGCCGCCTGGTCGTACGGCGATTCGACTCCGAGCCAGCGCCAGAAGCTCAGCCGGACGTTCTTGTATCCGGTGCAGTCGATCGGGCCGGTGGTCGCACAGCGAGGCTCCATCAGGTTGTTGGCGTAGTCGCCGTCGAGGGCGTAGCCGATCACATTGCTGCCCGTGCGAGGAGCAGTGGGGTCGCCGTTCCACGAGCCCTTGCCCTTCGTCTCGCCCCAGGCCCACCCGTCGTCGAGGGTCCAGTTCGGATCGACGTCCATACTCGCGTGATAGATCGCATCGGGCACGACGGCCACGAGAATGCTGCGGCTGCTCTGCCGGACGCCGTCCGTCACCAGGAACGACAGCGAGTAGTCGCCAAACACCTGGTCCGCCGTCGGTTTCCAGAACAGGGTGAGAGTCTGCGGGTCGTACCAGGCGCCCTCGGGCAGGTTCCCAACCACCCATTTCAGTGGCAGGTTCGCCGGGTTTGAGGCGGCGAGCTGCACCTGGATCCGCTCGCCGGCCCGGGTCTGGGCCGGAGCCGAGATGGCATCCAGCCGGGGCAACGCCGCGGTCCATCCGGAATTCTGCGGATCGTGCCTGACCATGCCCCAATCGACCA
>JAFGJR010000254.1 GCA_016928975.1 Sedimentisphaerales bacterium
GGCAGTTGCCCATGCCCACCATCCCCAAGCCCTGCGGGCTTGAGGCTGCCACCCTCGGCTCCCCGTGCCTGAAATGGGCGTGCCACAGAACCTGCGTAGCCCGGCCTTCGGCCGGAACCAAAGGAAAAAGGCATCCCTCCTTGATATCTTGGTTGTGTTCCAGTTCAACCACCTTTTTCAAGGAGGATGCCATGAACGCCTTTGTCGAGAAGCACCAGAAACACATTATAGGGATTCTCAGTGGCTGGGACCGCTTGGTTTTTCGCGGAACGCTTCGTTTGATCGCTCATCTGGCGGGAATGTGTTCCTACCTGCGGTCTCGCCACATTCTCCTGAAGGATTTCAAAATGCATGCCCAGCGTCTCACGGCCGAATTGATCCAAGCCTCGGCCGCTCAAGCGGAGAAGGAGGGTCGGCCGAATCTGTATTTGCCCTCGCCTCGGACCAACAAGGAACAGATGGCTTTGAAGATCGCCGCCAGAGATGGCGTGCGGCAGGGACGCATCTGTATGCTGCGGACGATCGAACCTTGTTCGACCTACGAGCTTCACCGCCATCGCCAGGCCAAGCGACTGGAACTTCAACAAGTCCCCCGTAAATGCCTGCATCTCTACCCCTACGGGTACGACGTCTATTTCGGCTTCATGGGCGCCCGCATCCAGACGTGGTTTCCCTTTGCCATCCAACTGTGGATCAACGGCCGGGAAGGGTTGGCCCGACAGATGGATCAGGAAGGGTTGGCCTATCGCCGTTGCGACAATTGCTTCCCTTGGATCGCCGATTTTCCTCGCGCCCAGGCGTTGATGGACCGTCTGCACACGACCGACTGGCGTGCGCGGCTCGACCGGATTGCCCACAACCTGAGTCCTGTCCATGAGAAGATGTTTGACGGCTTTGCTCTGCGTTACTACGGGAGCAGTCATCAGAGCGAGTGGGCCACGGACATCGCCTTCGACCAAGCCCAGACGTTGGCCGGTATCTATCCCCAACTCGTACGCGGGGCCATGATCGCCTTCGATTGCAGGGACGTGCTGCGTTTCCTGGGCCAGCGCTTCCGTTCGAGCAACGATGAGGAGGTTACCAGCAGCTACCGGGATCGGCCCGAAGGTATCCGGATCAAGCACCAGACCTACACCAACTCGGTTAAGGCCTATGATAAGGCCGGCTCGGTCCTGAGGACCGAGTGCACGATCAACCATCACCGGGTCTTCTCCGTTCATCGCCCCTCGCAGCAGGACCCCCAGGGGCCACCCAAGCGGCTTCGGATGAGCAAGGGTATCGCTGATCTGTACGCTCGCAGTTCAGTCTCCGCCCACATCAATGACCGCTATCTCGAAGCCTTGGCGACACTCGATACCACCGCCCGTGTCGAACAGGTCGTGTCTCCCATCTGCCGCCGACACGTTTCCAAAGGCAAATCGATCCGGGCCCTGCGGCCCTGGTCAGTGCCAGACCAACACTTGCTGCGGGCGATTGCGACGTGCGGTTTGGCCGGAGACTTCCGCAATCGCGATATTGCCATGCGTCTCTATCCTGACGCCTGCCCCCAAGACGTTTCCGCCCAAGTGACCTACCTCCTGCGTTTGTTACGCGAGCACAAGATCATCCGGCGCCTACCCAGGACTCGCCGCTACCGTTTGACGCCCGCCGGTGCCCAAATCATTGCCACCATCTTCCTGACGCAAAACGCCACCACCCAACAACTTAACAAGGCCGCCGCATGAATATCTGGAAATCCTTTTCAGTTCCCACGGGTTAGTAGCACAGACACATGACAACACGGCGCGCACGACTTGACCCGCAGGCGCATCATCCTCTATTTGCAGACATGATCTCTCAACTCATCACGAGATGGAAGAACAGATAGAGGCCAACCATGACGGCACCCAGAATGCCCCAGCCGAGAAGGGCCTTCCTGCCGAGACCGGGATTCTGGCGATAGGCCTGTTTGAAGGAAGGCAGCACCGCCTCCGAAGGACTGTGCCGGGTACACAGCGAGAGGACCACCATCAGGGCCGTCAAGGCGGAGAACAAGTAGAACGACAGCAGCAGAAAGTGGGGCCAGATGTCTACCGTCCGTCCGTCGATCTCTCTGGCAAACACGTCTTTGATGTCGCAGACGCCCACGGCAACGGAGACGACCGAGCCCAGGACCAGCGTGACGAGCGCGGCCTTGGCGGTGGAGCGTCGCCAGAAGATGCCAAGCACGAACACCGCGGAGATAGGCGGGGCCAGGTAGCTGATGATACTCTGGAAGAGATTGAACAGGTTGCTTTCCACGGTATTCAGGTAGTAAGCGATACCTACGGCCATCAGGGCCGCGGCACCGGTCACGACGCGTCCGACGATCTTGATCTGATGCTCGCTCGCCGTGGGGGCCACCCACCGTCTGTAGATATCCAGGGTGAACACCGTGCTAAACGAGTTGAGGCCGGAATCGAGCGTCGAGACTACCGCCGCGACCAACACTGCAACCATTAGTCCCACGAGGCCAACGGGCAGGTACCGGTTGACCATGAATAGGAACACGTCTTTGTCGTCGGCGATGCCGGGGTGCAGGACCGCACAGAGGATGCCGGGGATCAGGAAGATGAAGGGCGGCAGAATCTTGAGAAAGCCGCAGAACAAGGTGCCCGCCTGCCCTTGCTTGAGGTCGCGGGCCCCGAGCACGCGCTGGACGATAGTCTGGTCGGAACACCAGAACCAGAACGACAGCACCGGATAACCCAGCACGAAGGCGTACCAAGGCGTCGCTCCGGATGCATGAAACAACTTCCAGGTGGAGCCGGCGGGCACATCACGTACGACCAAGTCCTTCAGGGCGTCAAAGCTCTCCACATGTGAGCCTGCCAGTATCGCCAGCGTGGCCGCGCCGACGATCATGAGAATGGACTGGAAAGAGTCTGTGACCATGACTGCAACCAGGCCGCCGGCCACGGTGAAGCTGGTGGCGATGGCGGCGAGCACCCAGACGCTGGTCATCAGGTCCCAGCCCAGCAATTGCGCCAGGATATCGCCCCCCGCAAAAAGAGTGCCGCCAATCCAAAGCACGACCGTGCCGAACAGGGAGTAGAACGAGTAAAAGGTGTAGCAGCCGCTGCCGAATCGCTTCTGGAGAAACTCGGGCATGGTGGAGATCTTCGTGTGCAGGTAGAACGGAACGAAGGCCATGCCGAGCAGGAGCAGGAAGACCCAGGCCATCCACTCGAAGTTGGCGTTGACCATGCCGGTGGTGTAGCCGGCGCCGAAGGTGGCCACCAGGAAGGTGGGGCCGATGTTCGTGCCGAAGATGCTGAGCCCGACGTTGGCCCAGCCCATGGAGCGTCCGCCCAGAAAGAGGTCCTCACTCTTGCGCTGGCGATAGCTGGCGTAGCCTCCAATCACGAGCAACGCCACGATGTACCCGAAGAAGACCAACCCATCGCCAAGATGCATGTCCACTTTGCCGTTGAACAGATGCCCCATGAATCCGGCACTCCTTGTCTTGTCCACTCAGGGCCGCGGTACGCTCTCGGTACTTTACTCCAGTCGTCGATCCTCGTCCAACCTTATGAGCTTCTGCATTCCAGAGCATCGTTTCCAGGGTACGGTTGACATCTTCCCATCTGGACAACATACTGACGCTCCGTGCAATGTCTCTCTCATTTTGAAAGACGGAGGTAGGAAAGACGGGCCATGAGCAGACTGTCGTTCCACCATATCCCGATCGTGATCGTCTGTCTTACTTGCAGCGCGGCCTCTGGAGCGGACAGAGGCCTAGTCAACACTTGGGCCAGCCCCCACGTGCAACTGCGCTGCACCGACATCGACGACGTGCACTGGACCGACGGCTTCTGGGCTGAGAGGTTCGACCTTTGTCACAAGGTCATGGTCCCCAACATGTGGAGGCTGCTGGAGGATTCCGAGATCAGCCATGCCTACGACAACTTCCTGGTCGCCGCGGGGCTGAAGGAGGGGCGACATCGAGGGCCGAAATGGCACGACGGCGACTTCTACAAGTGGCTGGAAGCCGCCGCCTTCGTCTACGGGATGACCCACGATGAAGCCCTTGACCAGCAGATGGATGAGATCATCGCGGTCCTCGGCAAGGTCCAGCGCGAGGACGGATATATCCACACGCCGGTCATCATTGAGGCACGCAACCGGGGCCCGGAAGCCCGCGAGTTTCGGGACCGCCTCGACTTCGAAACCTACAACATGGGCCACCTGATGACGTGTGCCTGCATTCACTATCGCGCGACAGGAAAGAAGTCGTTGTTGACGATCGCTCAGAGGGCCACGGACTACCTCTATGGCATGTACAAGAAGTCGCCTCAGACTCTGGCGAACAATGCCATTTGCCCGTCTCACTACATGGGCGTTGTCGAAATGTACCGCACCGTGCGCGACCCGCGCTATCTGGAACTGGCCCGGGGACTCATCAAGGTCCGCGACCGGGTGACCGACGGCACGGACCACAACCAGGATCGCACACCATTTCGTCAGCAGACCAAAGCCGTGGGCCACGCGGTCCGGGCAAACTATCTCTACGCCGGCGTTGCCGACGTCTATGCCGAGACAGGGGATCGCTCGCTGTTGGACCCGCTCGAGACCCTGTGGCGTGACGTGGCCTGTCGGAAGATGTATGTCACCGGCGCCACCGGCGCGCTATATGACGGCGCTTCGCCGGATGGCTCGAAGGACCACAGCGCCATCCAGCTCGTCCACCAGGCATACGGCAGGGACTACCAGCTTCCCAATGTCACGGCCTACAACGAATCCTGTGCCACCATCGGTTTCGCTATGTGGAACTGGCGCATGCTGGGCATCACCGGTCAGGCGCGCTTCGCGGACACGCTCGAACAGGTCCTCTACAACGGCCTGCTTTCCACGATCAGTCTCGACGGCAAGAAATTTCTCTACCGCAACACGCTGTGCCAGGTCGATGATCTGCCCTTCGAGCTGCGCTGGTCCCATCGGCGCGAGCCTTACATAAGCTGCTTCTGTTGCCCGCCGAACATCGTACGCACGATTGCGGAGGTGGCCGCCTATGCGTACAGCCTCTCGGACAACGGCGTGTGGGTGAACCTCTACGGAAGCAACATGCTCAGTACCCGGCTGCCCGACGGATCGACCGTCAGGCTCGCCCAGCGGACCGACTATCCGTGGGATGGCACAGTCCGCATCACGATAGGCGAGGCGCCAACGACGGAGTTCTCTGTGTTTCTGCGGGTCCCCGGCTGGACGCGCGATGCCGCCGTTCGCGTCAACGGTCAGCCCGTCGGCCGCAGCCTTGAACCCGGGCGATACTATGAGATGAAGCGGCGGTGGTCCCAAGGCGATCGCGTGGAGCTGATCCTGCCTATGACCACTGAGTTGATTGAAGCCCATCCTCTCGTGGAGGAGGCGCGCAATCAAGTGGCAGTCAGACGCGGGCCGGTGGTGTACTGCCTGGAATCCGCGGACTTGCCGGCCGGCGTGGGTATCCAGGAAGTCGCTCTCTCGCCCGCTGCCGATTTCAGCAACCAGTTTGACCCGGATCTCTTGGGCGGGATCACAGTCCTGGCAGGCCAAGCCCAGCATCTGGCTGGCGGAGACTGGGGTTCGGCCTTGTATCGCGAGATATCCAGGGAGCCGCCGAAACCTGCCGATATCCGCCTGATTCCCTACTACGCCTGGGGTAATCGGGGTGACTCCGAAATGACGGTTTGGATACCCTTGCGGTAGATCGCCCGCAATCGGCGTGCGGGCGTGGAATGTGCCCGTGGGACAACCGGCAGGAAATGCAGCTTCTTTCCTGTTGCATTTGCCAGGTCAAGTGCTACAATTAGCAAAATGGGCAGTCTGGTAGGAGTTCCTGGCAGGTGGAGCAACATGAAGAAGAGCCAGACGTCAAGGGCGTTCACGCTAATCGAATTGCTGGTAGTCATTGCCATCATCGCGATCCTCATGGGAGTTCTCATGCCAGCACTGCAGCGTGTGCGCGAGCAAGCCCAGGAGATGTCCTGCCGGAGTAATCTGCGCCAACTTGCTTTGGCCCAGGTGATATACCTGGATGACAACGATGGGAAGTTCGTTGTCCCATCCACGTGCTTGATCGGCTTGGATGATTGGAAGACGGACCAGTATTGCCGCTGGCATGATCCGAGCCGGCCCGCAAGAGGTCCCTTCTACCCGTACATACCCGATGATAAGGTTCTGCTGTGTCCTTCGTTTAAGGTCTTGGCGAAACGTGTAGGCGAGCAGCATCCGCAGCACAATCCGGCTATCCCAATCAAGCCTTATTTCAGTTACTCCATGAACGGTCTCCTGGGTGTGGGCAGCATGAGTGATGGTACGGGCACTTACAAGGACAAGGGTGCCATGAAGCTGGCAGACGTGACCCGTGCCCATGCGGACGTCTTCATGTTTGCGGAGGAGAACATGTGGGAACGCGGTGGCGACGATAGTGTGCTCAACGATAATGCCCTGTGTCCCAATTACCGCGACTGGTTTGGGACGTTCCACGGGACCAACTTCGGCAACCTGAACGGAGGCGTGTCCAATGTTGCCTTCGTGGACGGTCACGTGGACGAAGCAAGGTCTGGTTGGTATGACGACCCGGCAGACAACCAACTGGAATACGGTCGTTTCGAGAAGTACGGCTGGCCGCATCGGACACCACCTGCCGGTGCTGGGCTGTAAACCTTCCCAGATAACAGGCAGGCAAACCTTCAAACCTCGAAGTTCAACAACGGCCGGCCCAATCTCTACCGCCTGTACCCGGATGTGAAAGCCACCCAGGAATACACGGACCCTGGTGCGCATCCCGCGATCGCAGCGGCTCAAATCGAGCCGCCTGCCAGGGGGAAATCATGATTGTCTTCCGCGCACGAACCGGTCTATTCAAGCTGCTGCGTAATGATCCAGTTGTCCAGCAAGGCGCCGTCTTCGCGGAAAGCAATCTCCAGGTTGTACACGCCCGGCTCCACCGTGAACAGCACCGTCGCATTGTCGTCGTCCATACTCTGGACCGGCACCTCGTGCCAGTCCGCGCCGTTCTCCAGGCCCCACCGAACCCAGCCGCTGACGTGATTGGTCGTGTTGGTCGTTGCGCCCTGCAGGCGGACCCAGAAGGAGTCGTCATAGCCCGTGGGGGCAATCACCCGACCGATGATCCGGTAGGTCCCGCCGCTGAGTCTAACCACATAGCTGGCCACACCGTTGTCCGGGGGGTCGTCGCTACTGCTGTCTCCGAAGGTCGCGATATAGGCGCCGCCCGAGGCATCCGCACGGTCAGAGTATGTCCGCATCGGCGCTACAATCGAATCGGCTGCCTCAGCCTCGATCCAGACCTCCTCCTGCGCCCGCTGCGGCGCTAGACGATAGAGCCCAATGTCGTCGAAGTACAGGGTGCCGACGCCGCCATTATCTACGCCAATCGTCAGCTTCCGGACATCCGTCAGGTCTGTCTCGACCGCGGCCAGATCGACCGTCCACTGGATCCAGAACGCCTTGGTGAGATCAGAAGCAGCGCCGTCGTAGAGAACCGGGGCGTCGTTGATCTTCAGGTACAACCGACCTGTCGTGTTGTTGGCGATACCCTGGAAGTACAGCACTAGAGCCTGAGCCCCGCCTCGCGTCCAATCTTGCGGAATGTCGAACGTGCGGACCGCCTCGGAAAATACGTAGCCACCCGTGTTGGTGTAGATCATCGGCATGGACTGCCGACCTTCGCGGACGACCGTTCGCTCGGCATAGGGGGGACCATCATAGCCGACTTGCGCCCCGTTGTCATCGATGCCGTAGCCATCGACCCAACTCTGCCAGATCACGCGATCACCGTCCACATCGTCGTTGTAGCTCTCGAAATCGTCGACAACATATAAAGCCTGCGTCGTGAAGCTCCACACCTGCCCCGCCCACGAAATCACCGCATCAGCCTCATTGACCTCATCAATCCTCCAGTAGTACGTCCTGTCCAGCTCCAGCCCCGAAAGCGCGTACTGGTTCTCCCCTACCGTATCAATGAAGGACGTCCCATCAGCCACCGTCTGCGCGTCCGTACCGAGATGAACGTCGTGCGACGTTGCGTCCCGGCCTGCACGCCAGCTCAACACCACCTCCGTATCCACATCGGTGGCCTCCGACGCCGGAGACGGCTGACGCGCATACGTCGGAATACAAAAGAACCGAACCTCGCTTAAGCCATGCTGACCCCTCGTCCCCCAACTGCTCTGCACCACCAACCGCACGTACTGCGCCGTCACGCCTCCAAACTTCACCGTCGTGTTGCCCGTGTAACCAGGCTGGGACGTGCCCTGCAAGAACGTGAAATCACCCAACTCCGTCCAATGCTCCCCGTCCATTGAATGCTCGACCGTGACCTCTTTGAGCCCAAACTGCACTAGAAACTCCAGATCGCCGTTGTAGTTCCACACCCACAGCTCGTCCAGCTTGTAAGCCCGGTCGAACGCATACTGAATCCAGACCGGCTCTTCCGCCCCCGCCTCGCTCTGCCACATGTCCTTGGCCGCCGTGCCGTGCTCGTCTTGCTCGTTCAGTCCGGAACCGTTGACCGTGTTCTCCGGCCCGTAGCCCGGCGCAAAATTCGATGCCGTGGCCGTGACGTTCACTATGGGAATAGAACGTGGCTCCACGGTGAAACTCCAGACGTCGCCCTCGACAAGGGAATCGCCCGCACCGATTTCGTCGACGCGCCAGTAGTAGGTCTGGCCAAAATCAAGGGACCCCATGGGATCGTATGCGTTGGCATCCCGGCCTTCGCCAACAAGCACACCCAGCGGATCGGCCCGGCGGGCACTGTTCACATCGGCAAGCACCGTCCCAAGGTACACATCGTGTGCCTGGGCGTCCGTACCTGCCCTCCAACCGAGGATCACATCGATCGGCACATCAACGGCGCGGTCCTCCGGGATGGGATCATCGGCTGCGACACTTGCGGCACAGGCGGCTATGCTGTACATCCTTCTGGAACCGCCATCATTCTGCGCGTACAGGGTCACCGTCCCGGCAGGGACATTCAGGCTATACACGGTAGACCATACCGCATTGTCGCCCACACCTATCTGCTCATAGGTGGTCTCGAAGCCCATGTCCAGTACCCACTGCATCACACTTCCACCCAGGGAAGGGGCATCATTGGCGCTGTCGTCGCCTATGCGGTTATCCAGAAACAGGTATAATGTCGCAGGCCTGGCCAGCGTCACGTCCAGCTCGAAGTTGGCGTTCGTCTTGTCGTCATTGGCGAGCATGACGTAGTCGGCCCCCAGCAAGAATTCGGGGACCTCCAAGTACTGGTAGCCTCGGTCAACGAATACGACGGCCCCCTCCTCGAGTCCCGCCGTAACGATTTGCGGCGGCGTGTTTTGACTGTAACGTACTTCCACACCAGCAATCAACTGCGCCTGCGCGACCTGTGCGGCACACATCCCGAGGGCCAATACCACGCATAGAATCAGCAGCTTGTGCGTCATGACCAGCCTCCTTCCTACTCGAGTATCAGACGGTTGTGGTTCAGCCCCATGGCGAAGCACCCATCTCTCACGCGCGGTTGGACCGTCCCGTCCGCATGCCATCTTGACGCGTGAACCCACAGCAGAATTGCCTTCTCTCACCTCCATCCCGTTTTGCCGTTTCAACACGGCAGATGTCGCGAGCCCTTGCGCGCCGGGATCGCGCTGCCGAACGCGCCGTACCCCGCACGTCTCGGCCCAGCGCTATCCTCCCAAAGCGTCGCAACTCCTGCCCCGGAGACTATGTCAATAGCTCCTGTCGTTGGGCCGCCCTAGCGCGGACAGGCCCTGCGACATCGTACACCCCTTTGACTATACCAGGCTCAGGGGCCACGTGCAATAGGATTATCGGCAAACCGCACCGAATCGCGGCTCAGACTGTCGCCCGCGTCGGTCAACGATGCTGTTCGTCGGCCTGCGCTCATGTCGACGATGTTTCGCCGGCTCATCCCGACCGACACCGACACGCCTCTGGATGGGTCTGGGCCAGGGTGATACTCTCCCTGGGACGATCCCACGGGAAGTGGGGGCTGTGCTCCCACCCGGAATCATGGCACTCGCGACG
The DNA here is from genome assembly GCA_016928975.1 of Sedimentisphaerales bacterium. The sequence continues at coordinate 10,060 of JAFGJR010000254.1, forward strand.
GCACGATCACGAGCTTCGGAGGGAATCGGGGCCTCTGCCAATCACGCGTATTCTCTCAGCCGTTGAGGTGTGGACACGGCCAGAACCAGACGCCCCGCAGAAGATGCCGCAGGACACAGGCACAAAACCAGATTTCTGTTGATTCCCGCCTTGTACAGATGGTATAAGTGAGACGAGAATATCTGCGATTTTCATCTATAGCCATTGAGCCGGGCGAAGGTTCAGGGGCAATACGGATGTCCGGACGGAGTCGACACTGGGTGGGGCGATGTTTGCGCGCGTGGGATCGGTCGTCCTGCCGATGGGAAGTCTGCATGGCCTGATTCACTGAGCCGCCCAGCTCGGGCCTATCAAGGAAGGAGGTCATAGCGAATCTGAGGAAACGTCATTTCGCGCGGAAGCTCTCGATGCTTTGTCGCAGCTTGCGCGAGGGCTGTCATGCAAGACGAAGTGAAGCATTTGGGTTAAGAAGGAGGGATCGGCATCGTTGCGTAGGGGTCTGTGCAGGCGTTTGCCATGGAGTTCCGCTGGCATCGATCGCGTAGGAGGCGCTTTGGGCCAGTGCCGAACAGCGTAGCCCCGGTTCCGGCCGGACCCGGCAGAGCAATCGTGTATGTGTCGACGGGATAGGCGCTGCGAAGCTTGTCCTCGTGACCCTAGGGTTTTCGTTTTGTTAGCTTGGAAGGAGGACAGTCATGTCGAAGAAAATCACGTACTTGGCTTCAGTGTGCCTGATGCTGGTCTCAGTCGGCGGCGCTTCGGCCGCTATTTCCATCACGACTGAAGACGGCAGAGGTGCGGACACGTATCTTTCGAACGACAGCCAGAGCGGGATCGGCACCAATGGCCCGGATGCCACACATGGCGCAGAAGTGAGGATGAGGGCGTTCCGCCAACTGACCGACGCGCGCTCTAAGGCGGGTTACATTCGGTTTGACCTCGCTGGCATAGGCGGCGACACGAGCGGCGCCACATTGACATTTGACGCGACCTATCTCAAGGGATCAGCAAAGACAGTGCAGGTCTATGGA
>JAFGJR010000052.1 GCA_016928975.1 Sedimentisphaerales bacterium
ACGGCGTGACGTAAGGGTGTATAGTATGCCATAGGTGGGTCCCAATTCGGCGCCGACGTGGGGCCCTTTTACATGCCGATTTCCACTTCACGGGCTCCAACGCAGACTAATGCGGGTCGGTCGCAGGTGGTTGGATATTGATCTTCCCCAGGCTGTACCAGCCATCCGGCTGGCGTCCTTCGATCGCCAGTCTGACCTTTGGTTCATCCGCTCGCTCGTCCAGGATGCCAAGCATCAGAGTGTACTCCCCTTCGCTCAGGTCCTTCGGGACGACGACAGCATTATCGTAGAGGTTGTCGCCCGGCAGCCACGAGCAAAGGTCCGCGCCCGTGACCAGAATCGCGTTGCTCCGCCCGTCATTCAGGCGAAGGGCGAGGCGAAACGGATGATAGCACGGGGCGACGCCCTGGTTCTCCCACCACAATGCGAACCTCAGCTCTCCGCCGGCCTTCACGGCCGACGGGTATGTGAACTTGCGAAGCGCGAAGCGATATCCCATCTTTTTGAGCCAGCGATCCACCTGGGGCTTCCACTCCTGCGGCACCGGCGACGACTTGGCGTTGAACGACGAGATGTGCCATTTGAGGGACTGGTCGATGATATAGTCGATGTCCCAGCCTTGGTCTTTCCAGTGCTGCATCACCCAGCACACTTCCAGCGTCACCGGCGCCTTCTTCCACGCGTCCTGCATGCCGAAGTTGATGATCGCCTGCGGATAGTAGTCGCACATGTGACACCAGGTCTTGCTGAACCCGCCCATGTCGCCCAGGCAATCGACACGCCAGCCGACGTCCCGCCGCGAGAGGCCGTAACGGTTGGTCTTCTCGTCCGTGAGCAACATAACGAGAAGTGTCTTCTTGAAGGCGTCCAGGTAACTGTCTACCAGGGCCTCCCGCGTCTTCTGCGTCAGTTGTTCCGAGCCGGCCCCCTCGCCCCAGGCGCCCACGATGGACAGATCGACGCTCTCCAGCGCGGGATGGCCGTCGTAGCGGGCCCCCAGGTCCTGGACCATGTCGCCGAAATGCTCCACGTAGCGAGTATCCTCGGGGTTCGTCCGCCACTTCTCGGGCAGGCCCTTCTCCTCACCGATCATCCGGCGGTACCAGTCGGGCACGTCATTGTCGGCCCCGGTCCCGTAGGGAGCAATGCGAAGCAGGAGCGTCTGGCCGCGCGAGACCGCGGTCTCGAGGGCCTTGTCGATCAGATCCCAGCGATATTCGTCCTTGGCCGGCTCGATGAATCTCCAATACACGCGGAAATAGGCCAGCGAGGTCATCGGATGATTCTCGTTCTCCAGATTGCCGTTGAATTCCTGCTCGACGATCGGATACCCCTCCGTCCATCGCTTGCCTTCGTTCATCTTGTCGCCACTGAACCGCTGGAAGGTCATGAAGCCGATGCCGGGATTGACCAGGACGTCATCGATCACTCTCGGCCGGACGACCACCGTGTCCTGCGACCACGCCGGCAGCACGCAGCAGGACGTCAAGACAATCAGAAACCACCGCGTACCACGCATGGCACTCTCCTATGGAAGCACGTTGCCAGATACATGCGCACTACCTTCCCCAATATGAGGCGGCGCCCCGAGGAGATTGTTGACCACCATGTTCCCTTTGCCGCTGGCGAGCACCAGGGGGACCGATTTCGCGTCGGGCCGGTCGTCGCGGATCAGGCAATCGGACACGCGGCTGTCCGTCAACTCTTTGAGCAGCAATCCCACGTTGTCGCAGTCGAGGATCGTGCAACCGGTGATATTCATCCGCCTGCATTTCTCCACCAGCAGGCCCGCCGGCTCGCGCCACACGTTCGTGACGTGCAGAGCTGACAACGTACAGCTTTCACAGTTGCGCACGATCAGACTGTTCCTCGCGTCGAGACTGTCGCCGTAGTCATATCGCGGGTTGCGGTCGAAGTTGTTGGGCCCGACGATGATATTCGAGCAATCCTCGACGAGGAGATTGTGCGTATATCCCATCCAGAAGGTGTTGCCGGTGAGTGTCACGCCCCGGCAGTCCTTCAGGTGGACGTTGACCTGTACATCGCTCAGCACGTTGCCCGTGATCGTGACATTTCCCTCGCGGACGAGTCTGAGCTTGCCGCTGGGCTTGCTGCGCCCGAGGATCCGGATGTTGGCGGAGTCCGGAGAAGGGCTGTTGTGCTGGATCGTGCAGCCGGTAATAGCGGCCTCGCCGGTCCCGTCGGTGCCGCCGGAGCAGTCGATCAGAATGTTCGCCGTTGGCGGATTCTGCGGGCTCATGTTGCTTTCGATGTCGCAGCCGGTGACGTGGATATTGCGCACGTTGCCGGCACGGGAGACGATGCCCCCGCCGTCGTTGTAGCTGATGTGACAGCCGACGATGTTCGATTGATGCAAGTTGACGTTGTCGTAGAAGACGCCGATCCCCCGATTCTCGTAGAGGTGGCAGTCCGAGACGATGACGTTGCGGTTGTTCCCGACCAGGTGAATCGCGTGCAGGACGTGGCGGACGTGAATTCGCGTGACGGTCAGCTCCATCGTTCCGACAGCCTCGATTCCGATGGCTTCCGGATGGTCCCCTTCGATCGCCAGACCCTCCACAAGCGGCATGCGCTGACGTTCCCAGACCTCCTTCGAGAAACCCGCGGGGTCGGCCGACTTGAAATGCGTTCCGACGAACCGCAGGGCCGGCCCCGGTCCCGCCATGAGAATCTGCGCCACGGCGCCGCCGCTGAGCGAGGTATACCCGGCCTTGTCCAGGTCGATCACAATCGGCTTGGTGATGCGATAGATGCCTTTCGGAAGCTGGATGAGGCCCGCCCCGGAATCGACCGCCCTTTGAATCGCGGCGGTATCATCCGCCTTGCCGTCCCCCACGGCGCCGAAGCCGCGAACGCCCCCGTCGCCGGCGTCTGCACGTCCTCCAACAGCGACGACAAGCGCCGCTGCTGAAATCGTCAGAGCGATTCTCTGCCATCCCATGAAGTCACTCCCGTCCCATGAGTTCATATCTGTAGGAGCGGGTTTCAAACCCGCCCTGCACCTGGGGCAACATACTACTGGTTTGACGCCGGTCTGGGTATCATATAAGTCACCGATTGTCAGTGACCCGACAACATGTGAAAACCGATATGGAGGTCAGTGTATGTCGCGAGAGCTCGTCACCCGAATCATCTGCCTGTGCGTTCCGTTTTGCCTGCTCGATTTCTCAGCAGCAAGCGGCCAGTCGCGTCTCAAGAAGAAGATCATCGAGTACGGCTGGGACGTGCCGTACCCGGACTTCGTCCGCGACAACATCCGGGAGATGGAGAAGCGGCCGTTCGAGGGAATCATCTTCCGAACCAAGGGATTCGATCACGTTTTCGATGTACGCCCTTGGAACAAGGCAGACCTTCAGCCGCAACTGGACACGCTCGCCCAGATCCAGTGGGGCAAGTTCACGGACAACATGCTGACCCTGTACGCCGCCAACAAATGGAACATGGACTGGTACAATGACGAGCACTGGAACGCCATCACGGAGAACATGAAGCTGTTCTCGCTGGCAGTCCACGTCGGCCGTTGTATCGGCGTCTGCTTCGATCCCGAGCCATATGGGGAGAATCCCTGGGCCTGTCCCGGCCGATACAAGGACAAGTCATTCGACCAAGTGTGCGATCAGGTCCGTCGCCGGGGACAGCAATTCATGGCCGCACTGCAGGAGCACAAGAGCGAGTTGAAGGTCCTGAGCTTCTTCTTCATGGCCCTGTTTCCGAACGTCGTGGATGAGCCAGACCCCGCCCTCAGAGCACAGCGACTGCAAAGGAACCACTACGCCCTGCTACCGGCGTTCGTCATCGGCATGCTCGAAAGCGCGTCCCCCGGCACGATCCTCATCGATGGCAACGAGTCCGGCTACTATCACGAAAGCCCACTTGAGTTCTACAAGGATTACCACCTGATTCGCCAGCGGGCTCAAGCATTGATCCCCGAGTCACTTCGCAAGAAGTACAACACCCACGTGCAGGCCGGAATGGCCCTGTATATCGATCAGACACTCGCAAGACGAACCGACCGCAAGATCACCAGCAACTTCCTGAACCTGGAACAGCAGTTGAGGTTCTTCGAGCACAACGTGTACTATACCCTGACCGCGTCGGATGAGTACGTCTGGTGCTACAGCGAGCGGATGAACTGGTGGCTTCCCCCGGAGAAGGCCGGTCCCAACGGAGCATTGCCCGCCGGGGTCGAGGAGGCACTGATCTCGGCTCGGCACAGATACGACGCCGGCCAGCCCCTTGGCTACGAGATCAGCGAGATGATCCAAGCCGCGCGCGAGGCAAGAAGAAAGGCTGAGACAAGCAACAGCAAGACGCCGTAACGCTTGCGACAGAGATATGTCCTGCACCCTTGCAGCATCTGCCCGACCTGTGCCGGCGCGCGGCAATCATAGAGGCGACACAAGTGGCGCACGGCCATTGCAGTCGCCCTCTCTTATCCGCACGAGGCGATCGCGGAGGATGAGACATACGGCCTGCATGCGCCGGTCACGTGAGAATCACCCCCCACTCGGCAACGATGAATCCAGAACGAGTGAACGGCGGGATGACCGGCTCCAGGAGAGCGAGATTGCTGTTTCCCAGCCCACGTATCGCGTAGACGAGCCGGATCACGTTGTCCGGCCGGATAGAGAATTCAAGCCGCACCGCCTCACCGATCTGCTCGTCATACTGAGGGTAGATCGCATAGCTGGGCTGATCTATCAGACGCGGCAGCCAGTACTCGATGAAATCGTCAATCTCACGGCCTCGAAATCCGGTGATTGCCAGGTTCTCTCGGAAGAAATCCCCCAACTCCTCTTGCGCGATGACCCAGCCCCTCTCATACTGCCCATAGTCAGGTTGGGAACTCTCATAGAACAGGTAGTCATATTGCCCATTGATTGTGCCCGTGGGCTCCACAGTCAGGCGCCAGCCGTCCCGGTAGGCTGGGGAGGAGGCCGTCACTCGCCCTCCAACCGGAAACTCAATCCGCACATCCATCTCCGTAGTCACATCTGGATACAAGTAGATGTTCGGCTTGAGCACCGCAACGTCGCTGCCGAAGTACACCCGATCCACAAAGCCAGGGACATCCCCAATGAGGCTCAAGACCCCATCGCCGTTACAGTCGCCGGGCAAGGCAGGGTTCTTGCCAGGGAACTGCTGCTCGTACCAATCGTAGTCTCCGAAGTAGGTCACCCGCACAAACACCGGAACATCACCCACTATGCTCACGTACCCATCCCAGTTCATGTCACCTATCGTGTATGGAACCGGCGAGGTCTCCTCCACGTAGAAGTAGCCACAGTCCGAGCGGCCTACATCTCCCGCACCATTTTCGACATTCGCCTCGATCCGGTACAAACCGCCGGAAAATGGACCGATGCTCTTCGCCCCGGCACACGCGCCCCAGTCCGCTGCTGCGCCCCACGAGCTGCCATTCCACCGCCACGTCACGAAGTGATAGCCGTCCAGATCGACCCCGCTCATCGCGTCTGCACCGGAGGCCGTAACCTGAAAGACGCCACTTCTCAGCGACGGCGAATTCTCATCGCCGGAGATATCATACAGGATCACGCTCGGGGGCGACGCACCGTCCACGAGGCTGTAGAATAGCCGGAACAACTCTGCCACTGCCTTCATGGCTCTGGTCATCATCGCATCACCGACGGCTCTCGCTTCCGCGTCGGTTATGCCGCCATTTCGCATGGCGCCGGCCTGCACCTGCCCATCGGCATCATCGCTGTCAAAGTCGTCGGCCAACGATGCGGTCTCATAGAACAGGTCATATAGCGCGCCATACCCGCTGGCGATCGAATCTTCTATCTCCTGCGGTGTCCGGATGTCGCCATCGGGGCCGCCGCGCATGCCGCCAATGACAGGAAAGCCCCATTGTTGCCAATTGCTTCCCTCTGCGGTATACCGCTCATACTCATCCAACATGTTCCAGAAATCGTCCAGGCCGTGCGGGTCGGCATGGGCATGAGCGGGCAGTGTCATATCCTCGAGAAGATGCGCCACATGACCCAGCCAGTAGTATGCTGTCTCCTTCGCCCCTGTGGCGTACTGATATATGATACCCTCCTCCCGGTTTGCATTGGTGCCCCAACCGTCGTCATAGAGGCCGGTCAATCCTATTCCGCCGGTGAAGTACTTGTACGCCCTGTTCACGGCAGAGTCATCGCCTGAATAGCCGTCATCATAAACGCGAGTGAAATCTGCCTTGTGTGCCCAGTAGTGCCCTTGCGCGTCATCGAACCCGTTGCCGGGCTTCTCGTCACCCCATGGGCACGTGCTGCCACGGTCTTCATCGCAGCTACCCTCAATCACGTACCTGTTGCCGTAGTCTCTATCGTCCACCACTCCAAGATATGCCTCAAGCTCGGACGACCCGAACTGGCTCTCATAGAAGTTGTACGCTTGCTGGGTTATCCATTGGTGAACGTACGAGTCTTCAAACAGAGGGGCGTCGCCCTGCATGTAACTCACCGAACTGAGCCCACATGTGTCACGTTGAGCCTCGCAACGGTGAGCAAAACCCAGCAGGTGCCCCACTTCATGGCTGATGACCCAGGCCAAGCGACTCGCAAATGACTCCGTTCCGCCCACCTGTTCGTCCAGACGATCGCTGAATACAAAACCCTCATCGCGGCGGTCTTCGTTCCCCACGTCGACCTGCTCCGCCAGGCCGATGAATGTCCCATATCGAGAGAAGGCCGAATCATCGCCACCGATGTAGATCGTGGAGTAGTCCGCCCCTCCGGCCGGCCGCTGGGTGGTGAAGATGATGCCGGAGCCAGCGAAGATCTGCCCCAGTTCGCCCAAGGCTTCCTCAATGACGATTTGCTCTCGGCCGGCCAAGTCGCCCGGCGCTCCAAAGGCGGGGATGCCAAAGGGACCGACCGTGACTGGGCCGTCATAGATGACGTTCCGCTCGCCGTCGAAGTCAAGGTAGATGATCTGGCCCTGCCAACTCGAAAGGTCTGGATCAGCAAGCTGCATACCCGGGATTTCGGGGGCCACAAGTGACGAGCCCTCCCCTTCGATGGAGGCGATGGAGCCTTCATCCTTCGCATAGGTCGTGACAGATAAGGCACTTGTGTCGGCCGGGCAGATGGAATCATCATGCAGTGCCGCCGCTGACGGCTCAGAGCCTCGCTCGACGTGCGCAACGGTCGCGTTGGCAGGTGTACCAGCTACTTCCACCTCCGGTTCCGTGGATGGCGATGGTGATGCAAGATATGTCAGGATGGCAGACGAATCCGTCTCCGGAATCTGAGCGTCTTGCTCATCCAGATCAACATAGATGGCACGCTCACCGAGACATAGAACTGCCGGGGCCGGAGGTTCCGTGCCGAGGAGGTCCGCGCTGAGAAGGACTCTGGGCTCGAGAGGCTCCAGAGAGGGCGACCCTCCGGGACGGGTCTTGCCCCTTGCCTTCGCCCTTACGCGACTCCACCAGTCAGCCAACACGTGTTTCGCTCCTGTACCCATCGAGGTTGCGGCGATATCCTCTGTCAGGGATCACAATTCGCCCGTGTCTCTGCCATGATGTCATCCTGAGCCATCGGCTTCACTATACCGGTGTCATCAAAGCATGACCACTCCAAGCATACCGGAATTGACAAACGATGTCCATACCTGGAGTTGCACACACTCCTTGCAGTACTGCCCTATCTTGTGTAGAGTAGGAGAGGACTTGTGGGAACGTGCTGTTCTCGTGGATTTGGAGTCGTCCGTGGCTTCTTGCGTCCGTCGTCTGCTTCCGGCATACGCCGGAACATCACGAGATTACGTCAGCGTTCATTTTGGTCGTGCTCATGCTTGCGGCAACACTGAGATGGTGTTGTGCAGAACACCTATGAATACCCTGTAGCAATCAACTTGGAGCAGTGGCCGAGTGGCTTAAGGCGACGGTCTTGAAAACCGTTGTGTCGAAAGGCACCGGGGGTTCGAATCCCTCCTGC
>JAFGJR010000255.1 GCA_016928975.1 Sedimentisphaerales bacterium
CAATTCGCTCGCCTCCGAGATCCTGACACGCTTCGCCAGTGGGCGAAGGACGCGGGTATCACTCATTTCGAAGTCGTTGGCCAGGGCACGTTGCCCCCAGATGATCCACGTGCGGGGGCGGGTGTCTGGCTCAGGTTCGTCAAAGACGCCGAGTGAACGCAGGAGCCATTTGTGTAGATAACCATGATTCATGTGTGCATAGAAAGACCGCAAACGATGAGTGCCGCACCCGGCCGCAGGAGACCCGTGAGGAAGATATACACTTTTTTGGCTGTGCTTGTGTTTGGTGGGTGCAGGCTTTCCTCTCCCACCGATCCCTACCGATCTGTGGCAGTCCCAGAAGCGCCGGTTACGGCGGCAAGCGTGGATGTGCCCTCTATGGCACCGCTTGAAGGGCCGTTGACGTTGGCCGAAGCTATTGGGATTGCGCTGGTCCACAACCCCGACATCGCCGCCGCCGGCTGGGATTCCGAAGCGGCACGGGCCCGGTATGACTACGCCGTGGGAGCACGATGGCCGAGACTCAGCGCAGTGGGCAGCTATGCACACCACCTTGATGAGCAACGATTGCTTCCCGTGCGTCAGCCGGGCGATCCCGCAATTCTGAGCCGGGATATCGTCTCCGGCGATCTGGTGCTCACCATGCCGATCTTCACCGGCGGACGGCTAATCAACCAGATCGAGGCTGCCGAGTTCCTTCAACAGGCGGCCGGCCATCGCTTGGCACGCAACCGGGAGGAACTGGTCTTCAACGTCTCCAGCGTTTTCCTCAGCATCCTCGCGCAGCGGCAGGTGATCGAATCGCTCGAATTCTCCGGCCGGACCCTGGAACAACACCTCGATCGCGTGGATGCTCTGATTGCCACGCAGAAAGCGGCCAGAGTGGATCGGCTGCGTACCGAGGTCCGCCTGGCGGATGTGCAACAGCGACTCGTGCGGGAGAGGAACGTTCTGGCCATCCAGCACCGGGCCCTGGCCTCTCTGCTCGGTTCAGAGAGTCAGGGTGAAGCTCTGTCGATTCAGGGAGACTTGGAGTTGGACGAGGGAGTGTCGGTCCCGGAGCTTGAAACGGCTTTGACGACGGCTTGGTCGGGTCGTGACGACTACCTGGCTGCCCGATCGACCCTGGAAGCGCAGGTCCGCAATGTGGAGGCGGCTCGGGCTGGGCATTTGCCGGTTGTCTTCGTGCAGGGCTCCTATGGCGGCCGATGGGCCGCCGGATCGCCCACGGGCACAGGCAATGAACTGGATGACATTGGTCGAATTGGACTCGGGGCCGAGATACCGCTCTATCAAGGCGGGCAGGTCAATGCCCAGGTCCAGGAACAGCGGGCCAACCTCGCGGCTGCGAGAGAACGCCTCCGCAAGCTCGAACTCCAGATCCGTTTGGACCTTGAGACCGCCTTGCTCAACGTGCGGTCGTCCCTGGAACGCATCGGGGCGATCCAGACGGCCGTGGACCAGGCCCAGGAGAGTCTTCGCATCGAGCGGGAGAAATACGATCTTGGCAGAGGCGCAATTATCGATGTCCTGGATGCCCAGTCCGCTCTGCTGGACTCGCAGACGAATTACTACCGGGCTCTGGCGGACTACCACGTTGCGACGGCCCAGATGAAACTGGCGATGGGTGGACAATGAACCACATGAATAGACTGAATCGTTTCCTCCTTGCGGCGACAACACTGGCGCTGCTGTTTGGGAGTCTGAGTCTCACAGGTTGCGAGGGCAAGACAGATGGGAAAGAGGCCCAGGTCCCCAAGAAGGTTCCCACGGTGGCTGTCGAGGCCGTTCGCAGGGAGCCTATCGCCCGCTTGCTGGATTTGACGGGCGAGACGGTAGCCGTGGAGTCCGTGGTGATCTCCGCCACCGTCGAAGGCCCGATCGGCTACTGCCCATGGCGAGAGGGAGACAGCATCGAGCAGGCAGGACAGAAGCTCATTGAGATTCATCGCGATCCGTACCGCGCCGAGGTACATGCTGCCGAGGCCGCGGTGGAGGTAGCCCGGGCCAAGCTGGCGGACCTCCAGGCCGGGACGCGGCCGGAGGAGATCGCCAAAGCCCGCGAATCCGTCCGGCAGTTGGAAGACGCCGCCGCCTTTGCCAAGGCCGACTATGACCGGACGGCCAAGCTCGTCGAGAGCGGCTCCCTGCCGGGCGAGGCTCTGGAGAAGTCCCGGGTGGAGCACACAGGCCAGCAGGCCAGGCTTGCCACTGCCGGGCGTCACCTGGAGATGCTGGAGGCCGGTTACACCAGGACGGCTATCGCCGTACAGGAGGCCACAGTCAAAGAGTCCTCGGCCAAGCTGGACCTGGCCAAGGCCCGATTGGGTGAATGTGTCGTCTCTGCCCCATTTGCCGGGACGATCACGCGTGTCCACGTCCGCGCTGGGGATATGGCGGCGGTCAAGGCTCCGCTGCTGGAGATGGCGGACCTGTCCTCGCTGGTCATTCGCATCGCGGTCCCCGAGGTTCACGCCTCGGCGGTGCATGAGGGGATGATCGCCCGGGTGACGCTGGACTCCTTTTCAGGACGGACGTTTGCCGCCCGAGTGGCGCGAGCCTATCCCGAACTGGATCGCAGGATGCGCACGCGGACCGTCGAACTCGTGCTGGACGAGCCGGCCAAGTTGATGCCCGGTATGTTCGCGAGGGTTCGGCTCGTTCTGGAGTCGGTCGAGGACGCGCTCGCCGTTTCGCAGCAGGCCGTCATCGTAACGCCGGCCGGCGGACAGGTGGCTTATGTGGTGGCCGACGGCAAGGCCGTGCAGCGAAAGGTGAAAGTGGGCATCGAGCAAGCCGGCCGGGTGCAGGTGCTCGCCGGGCTGGAGCCTGGAGAGAAGGTCGTAGTCACGGGACAGGAAAAGCTCAAAGACGGCATGGAAGTCCGCATCCCGACACCAGGAGGGACGCCGAACAAGCCCGGGCCGGGTACCGGCAGCCCGATGGGCAAGAAAGGCGGCAATCGATGAAGCTGACGCAATATGCTGTCCATCGCCGGCTGGCTACCGGCGCCATTGTCCTGGCGACGGTCGTTCTAGGAGTTTACGGTTTCTGGCGGCTTCCGGTGGATTACCTGCCCAACATCACCTATCCGCTCGTCAAGGTGCAGATCAAATGGCCTGGAGCGACGCCGGAGGAAATCGACACGGATGTGGCCGATCCGGTCGAGCGTCTCATGGCCACGGTCGACCGTCTGGACTATCTGCACTCCTCTTCCATCGAGGGCTTATACGCACTGGACGTCTATTTTGATTACGGCGCGGATATCGATGTGGCGTTCCAGGATGTCTTGGCCGCCTTGACGCGCGCCCAACAGCACCTGCCCGCTGACATTGAGGCGCCTTATGTATTCAAGGCCGATCCTTCACAACTGCCGGTGATGCAGTTGACGGTCAGTTCCAACCGCTGGAGCGCCGTGAAGCTGCGGGACTGGGCCGACAACTGGCTACAGGACCGGATCCTGGCCGTGCGCGGCGTGGCGGGAACGGAAGTCATCGGCGGACTTGAACGCGAGATTCGCATCTTGCTCGATCCGGCCGCAATGGAGAAACACGAACTCTCGCTGGATACGGTCATCAAGCAAATCGCGGCCGAGAACGTCGAAGCGACGGGGGGCCGTGTCATAGTCGGTCCCAAGGAGATCATCGCCCGCACGACGGGCGAGTTCTCCTCTATTGACGACATTGGCGCCGTGGTCATCGCGGCCGACGAGCACCGCAAGGTCTACCTGCGGGACATCGCTACGGTGGTCGATGGCCACGAGGACGTGCGGGTGATGACGCGCTTCAATGGAACCGAGTGCGTCAAGGTCTCGGTATTGAAAGAGGCCGAGGCGAATACCGTGCAGGTGGCCGAGGCGGTCAGTCAGCTCCTGCACGACCTGGGACCCACGCTCCCGGAGGGACTGAAGCTGGACTACGTGGAAGACCAGGCGGTCTATGTGAAACAGGCGCTGGCGGGTGTGCGCAATGCGGCGATTTCGGCTGCCGTATTGCTGATGATTGTAGTCTACCTGTTTCTGGGCAGTGTCAGGCAGGTCCTGGTCATGGCTATTGCGCTGCCCCTGACATTGGTGTTCAACTTTGGCCTGATGAAGGTGGCGGGCTTCTCGCTCAACATCTTTTCCCTCGGCGGATTGGTCGTCGCCCTCGGCGTGGTGCTGGACAATTCCACTGTCGTGGTCGAGAACATCTCACGGTTGCGGCGCAAAGAACCCGAAAGGGATGCGGCCGGGCACGCGGTGGATGCGACGACGGAAGTAGGACCGGCCCTCGTGGCCGCGACGCTCTCCTTTCTGGCCCTGTTTGTGCCGTTCCTGCTGGTTCCCGGTTTGACGAGCCTGCTGTTTCGTGAACTGATCCTGGTCATTGCCGGCATTGTCGTCATTAGCTTGGTGGTGGCCGTATCGGTGACCCCGATGATCATGGCAATCCTGTTCGGCGGGAGCCGGCCGCAACGGCAGGCCGGCTGGTTCGAACGGCTGTTCAGCCGGTTCACAGACGGCTACCGCTGGATGCTGCATGGCATCATAAGAGGGCGCTGGGTTGCCGTGTCGGTCTTTCTCTTGGGTCTGGTCGCTGCTTTCGTGTTGTTGGGACAACTCGGCGGCCAATTCCTGCCCTTGATCGACGATGGTCGTATCATGGTCAAGGTGAAGATGCCGACCGGTGCGTCCGTGTATGAGACCGACCGGGCGCTGCGCCGAATTGAAGCACAACTTACGGGTGATCCGCTCATCTACAGCATGTTTACTCTCGCCGGCGGGCAGGTGAAAGGCCTGACCACGTACGAGATCGCCAACGAAGGCGAGGTGGATATCCAACTGGTTCCGAAAGCCGCACGCGAAGTCAGCACGGAGGAGTATGTGTTGCGTCTGCGTCAGCTCGTTGGCAAGCTCCAGCCTCCCGGCGGTCAGGCAATGGTCAGACAGATGCCCATCAAGGGCATTCACGGCATGATGTCCTCGGATATTATCGTGCAGGTTCGCGGACAGGACATGGAGATGTTGGCGAATCTGGCGAGTCAGACCGCACGGACGGTTGCCGAATTGGACCGTTTTCAGAACGTGCTGGTCTCGATGGATCTGTCCAAACCTGAGTATCAGGTCAAGGTGGATCGGGTCAAGGCGGCCGAACTGGGCGTGTCGGTCTCCGATGTGGCGAGATCCCTGCGTTCG
>JAFGJR010000256.1 GCA_016928975.1 Sedimentisphaerales bacterium
AGCCTCTATCACAGCGGTCTGTGGAGTACGTACTGGAAAGCCGAGCGAGCAGCCGCGTGAGATTGCCAGGATTCCTCCTCGCACACGTTGATTCTGTGTCGCAACTATGTCCTTGACATAGCGCCGCTCACGAGGTTGACGAAGCTCACAAATCTGGAGCTTCACGACAACCATATCTCCAACATTTCCGCCCTGTGGCAGATGACGGGACTGACCCAACTGACGCTGGCGAACAATCAGATCACCGACATCAGTGTCCTGAGCCGGATGAAGAGCCTGGAGACCCTCCTGCTGGGAGGGAACCCGATCGGGGACATCAGTCCGCTGGCAGCCCTCGCGAATCTCAAGGTGCTCAACCTGGACGGATGCAATCTCACGGATATCTCGGCCCTCGCCGGTCTGACCGGCTTGCGATACCTGGCTCTTTCCGACAGCCAGGTCACCGATATCTCCTGCGTGGCCGCCATGACGTCCCTGGAGTCGCTGAACCTCACGAACAATCCCGTCAGCGATCTCTCGCCGCTGCTATCGCTGACACAATTGGGGCGCCTGTATCTCACCGGAGCTCCGCTGAATGCCGAGGCGTACAGCACACATCTGACCGCCATCCAGCAGAACAATCCGGGGGTCGTGATCGAGTACTCCCCGAACCGCCGGCCGCCACAGGGTGTGAACGCCTCCGACGGAACGACGCCGGGCAAGATCGTAATCACCTGGGAGCCGACCGGCAGCGGGTCTGCCTATACCACCCACTACCGCGTCTACCGCGCGATGTCGCAAGAGGAGGAGAAGGCGGCAGTCAGCGGCTGGCAGACCCAGACAAGTTTCGACGACACCACGGCGGCTCCGGAGACAGTATATCTGTATTGGGTGACGGCCGCTGGCGACGACCAGGGCCTGGGCGAGACGGACTACAGTGCTCCTGACAGTGGATGGAGCACCGGCCTGCGGCGAACGCTCGCCGTCAGCTCGACCGCCGGCGGTACGGTCGCGACGCCCGGCGTCGGCGACCTGGCGGTCAATTACGGGCAGTCGATCTCGCTTGCCGCCGAGGCGGGTGAGCATTACGTCTTTGCCGGGTGGACCGGCACGGCGGCCGATGCGGGCAAAGTAGACGACCCGGGCAGCGCCAACGCGACCGTCGTCGTGGACGGCGACTACAGCGTACGCGCCAACTTCCTCACGCTGGCAAAGGTCCTCTATGTGAACAACGCCTCGACGCCCGACCCCTGCGAGGACGGCACGTGGCAACGTCCACTCGACGGCATCCAGGAGGCGATTGAAGTGGCCCCAGACGAGACGGCGATCGTCGTCGGCGCAGGGGTCTACCACGAGAGGATTGATTTTCTGGGCAAGGATCTCCTGCTGATCGGCGCCGGTACCGGCGATACAAGCATGGCGGAAAGCACGGTGATCGACGGTGATGACGCCGGACCGGTCGTCACGTTCCGTGGCGGCGAGACCGCACGGTGCATGCTCATGGACATCGTCGTGACGCACGGCAACGCCGTCAATGGCGGCGGCATCCTCTGCAACCCGTCCAGTGCTCCGATGCTCCGCCATTGTGCCATCATCGACAACTTCGCCATGCGAGGAGCGGGATTGTACCTCGATGCCGCCGAGCCCGTCCTGATCGATTGCACGATCATGGGCAACACCGCCATCGGCGGCGCCGGCCTCTACTGTCACCAGGCGAATCCGAAGATCGTCGGGTCGGTGATCTCGGACAATTCCGCCGTCCGGGGCGGCGCAGTGTACTGCGATCGCTCGGGGCCGGTATTCATTGCGGACAACATCCAAAACAATACAGCCGGCTGTGGCGGCGGGCTATACTGCGATCAGTCGGATGTACACGTCAGCAGTTGTCACCTGAAGGGCAACACGCCTTCGCTGTTTTGCCTGGGGACAGGCGAGTCCCCGGAGATCGTGGATTGTGATCTGGATGCCACGGACCCCGCCGACTGCTCGACGTACTGCCAGATGATCGACGAGTTCTGGCTGCACGTCATGACGGCGGAGGACCCGGACGAGACGGAAGTGATGCGCTTTCTGATCTCTCTGTGGGGAGTCATCGGAAGCACCAGCCCGGCCTTCTGATCATTGCCCTCTGCAATCGCTGGGCCCGGATCAAGCCGGCTTGGCAGCAGGCTTCTCGCCGAAGCGTCGCAGGCGATTGATGACCTTGACCACGAGGAAGACACACCAGGCGATGACCAGGAACTCGATCGCTGTCTGGATGAAGTTGCCGTACTTCAGCGATGCGATCGCGGCGCCGTCCGGTCCCCGATTGAGCACCAGCGCCAGTTTCGTGAAATCCACACCGTTGAGCAGCAGGCCAATCGGCGGCATGATCACATCGTTCACCAGCGAATTGACGATCTTGCCGAACGCCGCACCAATGACAACGCCCACCGCCAAATCGATGGCGTTTCCCTTGACCGCAAACTCTTTGAACTCACTCAGCATGCTCATGCGACAACTCCTTTCATCTGTGACAGAAGAACATCCACGGCACACTATCAGACAATGCTCTGCAGAACTCACGTGCGGCGGTCATTCTACCGCATTTACAGTCCACCATCGATCCTTTACAATCCGGCCATTGTCGGCTGGCTTTGGTGGGCACACTCGAACCATGGCCGGTCGCGTCAGACAACTATTAACCGACTATCGGAAACCGCAGATCGCATGAGGTAGACTGATGGAGCCCTGGTGGCGCCTGGATGCCGCGGACATTGCCAAGGAACTGGAGACGGACTTGTCGTCGGGTCTGAGCTCGGCAGAGGCACAAGCCCGGTTGGAACGGTACGGCCGCAACCAGTTGAAGGAGGCCCCCAAACGCTCGCCGTGGAGTATCTTTCTGGATCAATTCAAGGACTTCGTGATCTGGGTCCTGATCGGTGCGGCGGTCGTCTCGGGCTTCCTGCAAGAGGTCGTGGATGCGGTCGCCATCATCGCCATCGTCATTCTCAATGCCATCCTCGGCTTCATCCAGGAGTACCGTGCCGAGCAGTCGCTGGCGGCGTTGAAGAAGCTGTCCTCTCCCACGAGCAAGACCCTCCGCGACGGCAAGCATCAAATCCTCGAGTCCGATGAGCTTGTCCTCGGCGACGTGGTGGAGCTGGAGGCGGGCGACAGCGTGCCCGCCGACGGGCGCGTGGCGTGGGTGACGTCCAACTTCAGCACGCAGGAGGCCAGTCTGACGGGCGAATCGACGCCGGTGGTCAAGACAGCCGCGGCACTGGACGAGCGGGATACGCCTCTGGCCGACCGGGCCAACATGGTGTACGCGGGCACGTCGGTCGCCTCGGGCCGGGCCCGGGCCGTCGTCACCGAGACCGGCATGCAGACCGAGCTCGGCAAGATTGCCGGCATGATCCAGGAGATCAGGCAGGAGGCGACGCCGCTCCAGAAGAAGCTGGAGCAGTTCGGCAAGTGGATCGTCTACCTGTGCTTCGTGCTGGTGGCACTGGTGTTCGTCATGGAATGGTGGCGCGGCGGTAAACTGATCGACACGTTCCTGACCGCCGTCAGCCTGGCGGTGGCGGCGATTCCGGAGGGCCTGCCCGCCGTGGTGACGATCGCCCTGGCCCTGGGCGTTCAGAGAATGGTGAAGCGTCACGCCCTGATTCGCCGGCTGCGATCGGTCGAAACGCTCGGCAGTGCCACGGTGATCTGCTCGGACAAGACCGGTACCCTGACCAAGAATGAAATGACCGTCCAGGCGGTGTACGCCGGCGAGCATTTGTTCCACGTGACAGGGGTCGGCTATGCGCCGACGGGCGAGTTCCATCTGGACGAGAAGAAGATCGACCCGCAGGACTATCCGGACCTGATGCAGACGCTGCGGGTGGGCGTGCTGTGTAACGGCGCGCAACTGTATGAAGACCGCGGGACGTACAAGATCGTGGGCGATCCGACGGAGGCAGCCCTTTTGACGGCGGGCGGAAAGGCGGGGCTGGGGAAGCAGCAGGAGGAACAGAAGGCGGCGTTCGTCGACGAGCTGCCCTTCGACTCCGAGCGCAAGAAGATGACGATCATCCGTAAGACCGACGGTCATCGCATCGCCTTCGTCAAGGGGGCGCCGGACGTCCTGCTGGCTGACTGCGCGGACATCCAAGTCGACGGGGTGGTGCGGCCCCTGACGCCGGAGGATCGCCAATCCATCGTGGCCGCAAACAACCGCCTGACCGACCAGGCCATGCGCGTCCTCGGAGTCGCATACCGCGACCTGGGCACCACCACCGCCAAGCCCGACATCGACACGACGGAAAAGGACCTGACGTTTGTGGGCCTGATCGCGATGATCGATCCGCCCAGGGAGGAAGTCAAGCAGGCGATCCAGGAGTGCATGAGCGCCGGGATCAAGACCGTCATGATTACGGGCGACCACAAGAACACCGCCACCGCCATTGCCAGGCAGTTGGGATTCTTCGGCGAGGGCTCCCTCGCACTGTCCGGTGAAGAGCTGGATCGCTGGAGCCAGGAGCAGCTCGAACGGCAGGTCGATCAGATTCCCGTCTACGCCCGCGTCTCCCCGGAACACAAATTGCGAGTGGTGCGCGCCTGGCGGGCCCGCCGTGACGTCGTGGCGATGACTGGCGACGGCGTCAACGATGCCCCGGCGGTGAAGGAAGCCGACATCGGCGTGGCGATGGGCATCACCGGCACCGACGTCACCAAGCAGGTCTCCGACATGGTCGTCACCGACGACAACTTCGCGTCGATCGTGGCGGCGGTCGAGGAAGGACGAGGCATCTACGACAACATTCAGAAGTTCGTGCATTACCTGCTCTCGTGCAACGCCGGCGAGATCCTCGTGATGTTCCTCAGCTCCCTGATCGGACTGCCCGTGCCGCTGCTGCCCATCCATATTCTGTGGGTCAATCTCGTGACGGACGGCCTTCCCGCATTGGCTCTCGGCGTGGATCCCGTCGCCAAGGACATCATGAAGAGACCGCCACGGCGCCCGGAGGAGCCCGTGGTGTCGTGGGGCAGGGTGGGCCTGATGCTGTGGCAGGGTTTTGTCATCTCGCTGTGCAGTCTGACCGCATTTTGCTTCATATACTATATCGAGAACCGCTGGAGCATCGGGCAGGTCTTCAGCGCCCTGATCACCTTCGACATCGACCGGTGGAAGGCAATCTTCACAGTGCCCGCCGAAATGCAGGAGGACCTGCTGGCCCACGCCAGGTCGATGGCATTCGTCGTGCTGGCGTTCTGCCAGGATTTCCATTCGTACAACTGTCGCAGCCAGACCGTGTCGCTGTTCAAGCTCGGCGTGTTCAGCAACAGGAAGCTGATCGGCGCGACGAGTGTCTCGATCATCCTCAACATGTCGGCGCTGTACCTACCCTTCTTCCAGAACGTCCTGAAGACCAAGCCGCTGACGGCTCCGGAACTGGTTGTGGTACTCTGTGCGGCTTCGACGCCACTGTGGGTGATGGAACTGGTCAAGTGGGTCCGGCATCGGTTCGCTCGGAGTGCGAGATGAGAATCCGGCGAGTGCGCAAACACAGACACACAGGCCAAAGGGAGCGACAGATACTCGTACAGGCTGTTCGATCCTGCCTGGCCAATAGGAGAGACATGCCATGAAGCGATTGTGGGTAAACGCCGTTCCGTACGACAAACAGATCGCCATCGCGGCCCTGGAAAGCGGTGCCGAAGCGGTCGTGCTGCCGGAAGGGCAGAGCGAGATCGTCCGGCAGTTTGGCAAGATCAGGACGGTCGAGCCCAGGGGAGACATCAAGCCCGGCGTGGATGTCGAGTTCATCGACATCGCCAGCAAGGCCGATGAGGACCGGGCCGCCGCCGTACCGGCCGACAAGCTTGTCGTGCTGAAGATGCTCGACTGGACGATTATCCCCATCGAGAACCTGCTGGCCCGCCGGGGCAAGAACATCATGGTCCGCGTCGAGAACAGCGAGCAGGCCCGGCTGATGGCCGAGATCCTCGAAAAGGGCGTTGACGGCGTGCTGCTCGACACCGCGAGCGTCAACGAGATCAAGAAGACCGCCGAGGTCATTCACGGCATCAGTGAACGGGTCACATTGGTGGAGGCCATCGTCACCGCCTGCCGCCAGCTTGGCATGGGCGACCGCGCCTGTCTGGACACCTGTACTCAGATGACCGTCGGCGAGGGCATGCTCGTCGGCAACACCGCCTCAGGCTTCTTCCTCGTCCATTCCGAGTCGATCGACAACCCGTACGTCGCCTCGCGCCCCTTCCGCGTCAACGCCGGCGCCGTCCACGCTTATACCCTCACCCCCGGCGGCAAGACGAAGTACCTGGCCGATCTCAAGGCCGGCGACGAGGTCCTGCTCGCGGATTACCAGGGCCGCACCCAGACCGCTTACCTGGGCCGAAACAAGATCGAGCGACGCCCCATGATGCTGGTGGAAGCGGAGGCCGAAGGCCAGTCCGTTACCCTGGTCCTCCAGAACGCCGAGACGATCCGGTTAGTGGATGCGCAAGGCAGACCCATCTCCATCACAAGCCTGAAACCCGGCGACAAGGTCCTCGCTCACATCGAGAAGTCCGGTCGCCACTTCGGCATGAAAGTCGAAGAAAGCCTGATCGAGCGATAGTCAGTCCGACCGCTTGGTTCGCCGTTTCCGCCGATCCACCAGCTTCAAACGGGACGTCTTCTGACGCTTCTGGAGGTCCTTCACAATCTCATCGAGATTGTGGTGATGCTTCTCCGCGTAAGCATCGCGATTCCGCCAGACCTCCGCAATGATCTCATCCTTACACATCGTCCAATTCCTCTGCGAGTAACTCCAAAGGAGTGCATATTTCCGGGCAACTATATCCAGCCATCGCACAAACCGACCGAATGATCGGTTTGACCGCCACATTGTTTATGTGGCGGCAGTTCCACGTGAGCAAATAGTCGATCTCATGCACACAAGCGACAGCGATGTGAAGAGCATCGAGCTCCGCTTCAGGTGGAACGCCCCCGCCCTCAATCAACTTGGCCGCAAATGCACGTACCTCTGCATCTATCGGCAGTCCCGCAATGCCACGCAACCTCTCTAACCGAGACACCGCCGCCTCCCGATCTCCAGCAGATGCCTCCACAGCAACCAGCTCGGATGTAAACAACTTGTACTTCACGCGATCTTGTTCCCACCATTGCGTAGTGACCTGTTGCCACGCTGCCGCGCGCAGGTTCGGGCTCGGCCGGACTGCGAGTCATCAGCTGGCTCGCAGTTTCTCGCTCACCCATTCCTTGACGAGGTCCGCTTCGTCCATTCCTCGTGACCGCGCGATGCGCTTCAGCGCTTCCGCCTGCTCGGGGAGGAGACGAATCCGCATTACGGCCTGAGTACCCCGGTCAAAAACGGGTTCCTCAACCTCTTCGAGTTCATCTTCAAAATCCGTAATGTCGTGAGTGTCCCAGAACTTTGCGAGTTCTTCGATGGAATCAATCTGTGGAATCTTACCCATAGTCAGCGCTTCCTCCACTGCTTGAAACGTCGTTCTTCATTCTCGGTCATCGGCCGGGCGGTCACCGGATACCCCTTCGAATCAGGCAAACCAATCACGACACAGAAGAGGCGGCGTCCACCCGATGTTTGTCCCATTGCATAGTAAACCGGACTCTCACCAGTCGCCTTGCCGCGAAGGACCGGTGACTCCCCAAAGCAGACTTGTTCCACTTCGTGCGGTCGAACGCCATGCCTGGCTATATGCCCGACCCGATCATCCGGCCAGATCAACTCCGTGATCCTCATAACGTAAGCATACCCACAAGGCGTTCAAAAAGCAAGCAGCATGTATTCTGGAAGGCCGCGACCGCTATTCGGCAATCAGAGGTTCCGGCTGTCGTAGGCCCAGTGGAGCAGGGCTTGTCGCTGCTTTCGCCGGCAGCGGATGTCGCCTTTTCGACAATGTTTGCGGAGCTGAGCGACGTGCCGGCGCATCGCGTTCCACCGCTCGATCTGCCGTTCGTCGTCAGGACAGCGCCGGCCCATGTAGTATCGGCAGTACCACTGAAACCAGCCGCGAGGGTCCTTGGGATAGATCCACCCCTTCTGCCGCCAGTAGGACAGGGGCTTGGAGGCATCGACGCCGAAGTAGTTGAGGCTGGGATTCCGCCGCTCAGGCGACAGCTTGGCGTGCGCAAACCAGGACTTCGGGAATTCCTCGCGGCAATCGGTCATATACTTGCCGCCGAAGACGCCCAACTCAAGCATTTCCTTGGGAGTCAGGTCGGGCGTGAACTGCGGATCAAACTCCTTTCCGGTCGGCTTTGTCAGGACGTACCGGTATCCCTTCTGCATCTTGTCGTTGGCGACTACCTCCTTGTGTCTCATCGATACCTCCCCTGGCGACGAGGGCTTTGCCGGCGCGTTACGGCTGCGACTTGTCCTGAAAGAGCAGAGGGGCAAAATCCGCCAGGTAGCGGCGCCAGAGGGTGAAGCTGTGGGCGCCGGGGGTCTCGACCCAGGTGAGCTTGACGTTCTTGGATTTGAGCCACTCGACGAGCTTGCGATTGGTCCCGATCAGCCAGTCCTGCTGGCCGCAAGCGATCCACAGCAGGCGCAGTTGGGCGTTGAGGCTCTCGTTCATGGCTGGAAACACCTTGTCGAAGTCCTCGTCGAGGCCACCTGAGCTGAACGCGCCGATCCAGCCGAAACGGTCCGGCGCGTTGAGCCCGATGAAGAGCGACTGGGTCCCGCCCATGGACAGTCCGGCAATGGCGCGGGAATTGGAGTGGGCGTTAACCCGATAGGTCTTCTCCACCTGTGGAATGACTTCGCTCAACAGGATGTCGCGGAACTTCGTGATGCTGTCTTGCCAGACGGCCGTGTTGCGCAGGCCCGCCCAGCCGCCGGCGATGACTTCTTTGTTGCCGTAGCCCAGCGGCATCACAACGAGCATCGGTTTGGCCCGGCCACGAGCGATGAGATTGTCGAGGATGATGTTGGCGCGGCCCACGCTCGTCCAGGCATCCTCCGCGTCGCTGTAGCCATGCAGAAGGTAAAGTACGGGATAGGTCTGCTTGGCCGCAGGGTCGTAGCCGGGCGGCGTGTACACCAGGAACGGCTGATCGTCGCCCACGATGGCCGACCGGTACAAATGACGATGGATCACGCCGTGCGGCACATCGCTGATTTCCCACGTCAATGTGGCCGGGCCCGGCACGTGCACCTGGCTGTCGGTGTTCAGCAGATTGTATTTGAGCAGCGGATTGGCCGGGTCGATGACCTTCACGCCATCGACAGTGAACGAATACGCATAGACGTCCGGCTGCATCGGCTCCGTGGTGATCGACCACACGCCGCCCTCTCCCTTCTGCATCGCGCCACCCTTCGTCCCTTCACAGCGCAGCACAACCTCCTTGGCATTTGGCGCCGTGAGCCGAAACGTCACGCGTCCGTCCGAATGAACCTCCGGCGAAACCAGTGGCTGGGCAGAGGCAGTGGTAGCAACAGTCATCAGCAGAATCATAGGCAGGCTCTTCATGATCACGTTCTCCAAAAAGGCAGTGTCAGGCCGTCAAGACCCTATCCACAACCGGCTTCCAAGTCAATCCCTGTGGATGATGCATCCTCGTTGCCTCCTTCCTCAATGAGGATCGTGCGTGAAATCGGTCGTACTACGCGCTCTTCTGGTGCTGCGAGGCGTACCAATCTATGAGCCGTCGGATCATCTTCTGATACGACGTATGGTTCTGCTTCGCCTTCTCCCGAAAGAACTCAACGCTGGACTTGTTCAAGGAGATCGTGATCTTGACATTCTCCTCTTTCGGGACCAACTGCTCCGGTGTGGGAAGAAAATCCTTGATGATTCTCAGGTCTCCCACAGGTTCGTCAGTGTATCTTGTTTTGCGCCTCATATATCTTCTTTCCTTTTCTCCAGTACCCCGCCCCGTAGATGCGAATGGTGTTCGCCCTGTACGTGAACCTCACAGTCACGATCCCATCGCCGATTCGGCCGATGCAATAGAATCGTTCCTCCTCTCTACTATGACCCACATCCTCGACGATGACACGGTTCGGATCGAAGAACGCATACTGAGCCACGGAGAAAGGCACTCCGTGTTTGGCCTGGTTCTCCTTGTCTTTTGCCGTCATCCCATTCGAAGCGGGTCTTCTTCATGGATACAACGTACCATACGAATGACCGAACAGCAATATTTTTGTATGGCTGTTTGTATGGACTCGTTTACGTGCGTCACATGAAGTCCTTCCCCGGGTGAGTCTCAGGCCTACGAAGCCGCTGAGGACGAGCAGGAAGGGAAGGATGCGGAGAAGGCTCACGAGATCGGCGAAGAAGGCGACGCCGGTGAGGAACATGCCAGCGGCTCCGATTCCCGTCCAGACGGCGTAGGCGGTGCCGATGCGGATATCGCGCTGGGCCGGCCAGAGGAACAGGCTGCTCAGGGCCATCGACAATACGCCCAAAGCAATGAACAGCCATTTGCGGGGGGTCGTCTGGGACAATCTGAATCCCCCGGGCCAAGCGATCTCAAACGCCGTGGCCATCAGAAGCTACAGCCGCGGCAATCTCACTCCTTTTCCTCTTCGACGATCTTGCCGGCGTCCGTGAGTTTCAGGGTGATCACGGTCCCGCCCTTGGTGCCTTCGACCTCATAGAACGTCTTGCCCTTTTCGACCTCCTTGTTCGCGGAGAGCCCCTCGCTGGAGCCGAAGTACCTTGCGGCGGCGGTTCGAACCGCCTGCGGCAGGGACGCATACGGGACGCTCTCCTCAGTGGAAAGCACCGTGCCGTCAGCGGCGACGTCATACTCCACGGCCTTGTCCTGCATCTTGCCCTCCACGTCGTAGATGGCTTTGTCGCCCTGCCCTTCCCTGTCGATCTTGGTGATCTCGCCTCCGGCCATCAATTCTTCAATGGTCGCCCGGGCCGGTGCGGGGACATCCGACAACGTCACCGCCTGGGCGGGCGCGCCTTGTTCACATGGGCATTTGCACCCTGACAGACTCAATCCCACGGCGACAACCACAGCACTCAGAAAAATCCGACGCCCCATCGTAGTATCTCCTTTTCCATACGACTGTCTGTGAACCCCTTCTCTCCTGGAAGCGCACGCCGCGCCGTCCACGATACCTCGCTTCGCCACGAAAAACACCCTATGCCCCTCCGCTTTCAGGCAAGACGATAACATGAAGGGTCCGCCACATCAATGGGCATACTGATGATGTGCCGTCCGCTGGATCGGCTGTCAGTGAATCAGCGGTCGATCTCGATGTCCTGAAAGGACAGCGGATCGTCCACCGGCTCCAGGTGCGTGAATACGGTGACGCCGGAAAGCACGTCGCGGATATCCTTCTCCACGTCCTCCACCAGATGATGGCCCTTGTGGGTGCTCCAACGGCCGGGGACCAGCACATGAATCGACACGAACCGCCGGCCCGCCGCCTGGCGGGTCCGCAGCGCGTGGAACTCGACACCCTGCTCCTTGTACTTGTCCAGGACCTTCAAGACCTTCTCATACTCCTCGGGAGGAAGGGCTGTATCCATCAGCCCGGCCACCGAGCGGCGCATGAGCTGCACGCCGGTCCGAACGATGTTGACCGCGACAAGCAACGCGATAATAGGGTCCAGCAGCCCCCAGCCCGTCAACGCCACCGCCCCAACGCCCAAAATCACCGCCACGGACGTCCACACGTCCGTCATCAGGTGATGAGCGTCGGCTTCGAGCGTGATGGAGTTGTGCCTCTTTCCAACGCTGAGCAGCACGCGGGCAACGACGAAGTTGATGGCCGAGGCAGAAGCCGAGACAGCCAGCCCCAAACCCGGCTGCTCGATAGCCCGGGGAACGAGGATGCGATGAACGGCGGCAACCCCGATGCTGACCGCTGCAACGAGGATCAGGACTCCCTCGGCGCCGCTGGCGAAGTACTCGGCCTTGCTGTGCCCGTACGGGTGCTCCTCGTCCGCCGGGCGTGCGGCGACGATCAGCATGGACAGGGCGAGGATCGCCGCCACCAGGTTGACCAGCGACTCCAAGGCATCCGACAGCAGGCCGACCGAGCCTGTCACCTGCCAGGCAAGGCTCTTGAGTGCAATAGTAACAACCGCGGCGGCGATCGACAGCCACGCGTACCGTGTCAACGACGAGCGTTCCATGTTGCGACTGTGCTTCTCCTTTGAACGGGAGACGACGATAGCACGGTAAGTTAGGATAGCCAGATCAACGAACTTGGCAAGACAATCTCGGCCGGGTCAGATGCACCTTTGCTCTCGGGGCGCTCCCCTGGCCATTCAGGCGAAAAAAGCAAGGACTCGACGAAGGTCGGGCGGTACAATAGAGCCCCGGTTGATTGACGATTCAAGGTCGGTTGATGGAGGTATAACGAATGTCGCATGCCCGTGAACATCACAATCATCATGATACGCGCGCACACTCCGAACGTCCCTGCTCCAAGCGAGCCAGGCTCGTCGACAGGCTCGGGCACAGCCGGCTGTTCTGGCTTGTGCCGATCGCCGGTCTCCTGTCGCTGGCGTGGTTTCTCCTCCGCGTGGTCCCGAAGCCCTCGCGGGCGCTATACCCCTGTCAGCAGGTGGCCATGCCTCTGGCGTCAGGCTTCGTCGCCTGGCTGATCGGCCTGGTGGGCTCCGTTCTTGCCTTCCGCAAGGCCAGAGGATTGCTGCGACAATCACGACTGCCGTTGGCGCTGGCGTGCCTGGTCGTCGCCGGCGTCTTCGGCGCGATGGCCGTTCGGAACATGCCGGAGAGCCGGCTGTCGGCCGCCGAGCAACAGTCGCACGTGGCACTGGGTCAGGGCAAGGGAATCCATCCCGGCCGCGTCGTCTGGGTCCACGATCCCGAGGCCACCAACTGGGCCGGGCCTGGAGATGGACACCCCTGGCAGAACGAGCACACCAGCCAGGCGGCCTGCGATGCGATGACCTCCACGGCCCTGCGATCCCTGACAGGCGAAGCCACCGACGCCAGAGCGTGGGATGCGCTGTTTCGATACCACAACGAGGGGCGCGGCAAGGGCAACGTCGGCTATCAACCGGGAGAGAAAATCACAATCAAGGTGAACTTCGTCGGATTCATCAAGACTATGCCCAGCGTCAACCGCGAGACATATGCCCTGGAACAATGGCAGGACTATATGAACACTTCGCCGCAGTTGATCACCGCGATGCTCAAGCAGTTGACGCAGATCGTGGGCGTCAATCAATCAGATATCGCCATCGGGGACAGCCTGTGCTATTTTGCCGCTGAGTACTATGACATGCTTCACCGGCAGTTCCCCGACGTGACCTACCTCGACTGCAACGGCGGGTCCGGCCGAACCAAGATGGAACTCTCGACCGTCCCGCTCTACTGGAGCAATCGTCCCAAAGGCGTTCAGCAGGACTACATACCCAAGGCCTACGCCGAAGCCGAGTACCTGATCAACCTCGCCAATCTCAAGGCTCACACCGGGGCGGGCGTCACCCTCTGCGCCAAGAACCACTTCGGCTCGCTCCTTCGCGTGCCCTACGAAAAGGGCTACTATGACATGCACAAGAGCAGCTTCAGCAAAGGCAGCAAGGAATACAGGGACCTGGTCGATCTGACCGGCCACTCGTACATTGGCGGCAAGACCGTGCTCTACTTGCTCGACGGGCTGTACGGCGGCATCCATTACGCCGAGCAGTTGCCCAGGAAGTTCAAATCGGCGCCGTTCAATGACGACTGGACGTCAAGTGTGTTCGCCTCTCAGGACCCTGTGGCGATCGACTCGGTGGGCCTTGACTTCCTGCAGGCCGAGACGGCGTGCCAGAAGTACTCCTGCGCGCCGGGCGCCGAAGACTACCTTCATGAGGCGGCCCTGGCGGACAATCCACCCTCCGGCACGTTCTACGACCCTGACCACGCCCAGAGCACGGTCCGCATGGCGAGTCTCGGCACGCATGAGCACTGGAACAACGCCGAGGACAAGCAGTATTCCCGCAACCTCGGCAAGAATGAAGGGATTGAGCTCGTGAAAGCATCAACGGATACAACCCAACCAGCCTCCGTCGTCGCGCCCGGCGAACAGGTGACCCTGCTTTCCAGCACATTCAAATTCACCGAGGGGCCCGCGGCCGATGCGGAAGGCAACGTGTTCTTCACCGACCAGCCGAATGACCGGATCTGCAAATGGTCCGTGGACGGCAAGTTAACGGATTTCATGAAGCCGTGCGGCCGGTCCAACGGCATGTTCTTCGACAAGGAGGGCAACCTGTGGGCCTGTGCCGACATGGACAATCAACTGTGGAAGATCGACCCGCAGGGCAAGGTCACGGTCGTCGTCAAGGACTACAACGGCAAGCTGCTCAACGGCCCCAACGACCTCTGGATCGCTCCCAACGGCGGCATCTACTTCACCGATCCGCTCTATAAGAGAGGTTACTGGACCCGCAATCCGGCCATGCAGCAGGACGGCCAGCACGTCTATTACCTCAGCCCTGACCGCCAGACGCTCATCCGCGTCGCCACCGATCTGGTCCAGCCCAATGGCATCATCGGCACGCCGGACGGCGGCTACCTTTACGTGGCCGATATCGGCGCCCGCAAGACCTGGCGGTATGCGATCAGCGCCGATGGAACCCTCGCCAACAAGACGCTGTTCTGTTCGATGGGCTCCGACGGCATGACCATCGACAGCGAGGGCAATATCTACCTGACCGGCAACGGCGTCACCGTCTTCAACCCCCAGGGCAAGCAGATCGACCAGATCCCGATCAAGAAGAACTGGACCGCCAACGTCACCTTCGGCGGCAAAGACCGCGACCAGCTCTTCATCACCGCCAGCGATTCGCTGTTCGTCGTCAAGACCCGCGTCAAAGGCGCGTACTGAGGAATGCGACCGAATGCACCGTCGTGTCATGATTATCCGCGATGTCACCCCCGCACAGGCGGGGGTCCATATCGCTGCGATGGGTTCCTGGATTCCCGCTTGCGCGGGAATGACATCGGAGAGACTGGCCAGGGCACGGGGTGCTATGCTTGCGCTCAGGCAGGCATGCTCTTGCCTCCAAATGAACCGACGCAAAGAGGTTGTCATATGAGGATGGGACGGACGCTCATCGCCTTCGTTGCTTTGCAGGCAGTTGTCGTCTCGGCAGGCGTGCCGATTGAGGTCGAGCTGCTTGACGTGAAGAAGATCTGGGATCAGGCCCCGCACAATGCGTTCACCGACCTGACGTTCTGGAAGGGCCAGTTCTGCTGCGCGTTCCGGGAAGGACGCGGCCATGTCTCGACGGACGGTCGTATCAGAGTCCTGAGCTCGAAAGATGCGGATGTGTGGACCTCTGCGGGACTGATCGAGCTGGCCGGCTACGACCTGCGGGACGCGCACCTGTCCGTCACTCCAGACAACAGGTTGATGCTCCTGGGCGGGGCCGCACCGCGAAAGAAGGACAATCAGAGCGCCCCCACCGGCTCATTTGTCGCTTTCTCCAGCAATGGCACGGACTGGACCAAGCCGCAGATCGTCTCCGAGCCGGGTCGATGGTTGTGGTGCGTGACCTGGCACAAAGGCAAGGCCTACGGCGTCTCTTACTCCGCCTACCGAGGCACGACGCATTGTCTTGAACTGCTCACGAGCGACGACGGGATCACCTATCGATCGCTGGTTCCCAGGCTCTACGCAGAGGGCCGGCCGGGGGAAGTGACGTTGCGCTTCGACGCCGCCGACACGTGCTACGCCCTGGTTCGACGGGAGAAGCTGGACGACCACCCGTACAGCGCCGTCCTGGGAGTCAGTCGCGCCGATTACACGCAGTGGCAATGGCACGACCTCGGCCCCGACTTCAACAGCTTCGGCGGCCCGAATCTGATCCAACTGCCCTGCGGCCACTGGCTCGCCGCCGGCCGAATGCACCCCGACGGCGCCCACACCGCTCTCTGTCACATCGACATGACGAACCACAAGATGACCAAGCTCCTGAAGCTCCCCAGTGGCGGTGACACGAGCTATCCCGGCCTGCTCTGGCGCAATGACCTGCTCTATATGAGCTACTACTCGACCCACGAAGGCAAGACGAGCATCTACATCGCGAAGATCAAGGTCACCCTGTAGGGTGTGCCACGCACACCGACCAGCTTGTCAACGGCTCCGTCCGTCTTCGTCGATCGTTTTGGAGCCTTCGGGCAAAGCGAAAGGCGACGGTTCATTGCCAAGCATGCGCCAGAAGTCAACAATGGATTGCTGACGACGCATGAGCGCGGCGGCACTGCGTTCACGGTGTCAAGAGCCTCTTCTCTAACTCTCTTCTCTTCATCAGATCGCAATCGTCTCTTGAATGGCGTCATCGGGCAGACCGCGCCGAATATCCTCGAGCCGATCCTCCAGGATAAGAATGATTGCCTTTCTGAGACTCTCTTTGGCCTCCTCCACGGCTTCTCCCTGGCCGTTGGCGCCGGGAACCTCCGGGCAGATTGCCCAATAGCCCCCTTCGGGAGCGCTCTCAATGATCGTCGTGAACTCACCCTTCATGCGATGCCCTTTCCATGTGCCACACGCCCGCCCCTGTCGAAGCTCAGCGACGGCTCTTAGCCATCCGACGCGTTGACCTGCCAGATGCTCTCTTGCCGGACAACCCCCTTTTCACTTCGTTGAAAGCCGCCTCTTCCAATTGTATCCGCTCCCGAAGGATATGCGTTACCCATTCGTTCAGGCCGGATGACCTGTGCAACCGAGCCAGAAAAGCTGCTCTCGCCGCAAGGTCGGAAGGAATGCTCAATGAAGACATCTTGGGTTTCTTCACACGGACGGCCTTTCCCCAGGCGGAACGGCTGTCCGCTTGAGCTGTCACAATCTTGTCAATCTCTTCTTCTGTCAAATGTCTCGCAGGTTTCTTTGTCGTCATATTGGCCATCCCGTAATGATTCGAATGACATTGTCTGGTTTCAGTTGGAAAATGGTCTTTAGCCGTCTGCCACCGGTGCTCATGCCAATCAGTTGGTACCGATCTTTGAATCTCTTGTTCCGCCGGACTTCGTATTCGGAAAAGAAGCACTCGACTGCTTCCTCGAAAGCAACACCATGATCGGCCAGCTTGTCACGCTCAAAGTCATACTCGAAGTTGGACGGCTGGAAAAGGTGCCAATTTACCAAGGTACTCCCTCATCTTCTCGAAGAGATATAGGCGTTGCGCGCCCTGCACTGTAGCTGACCACGCTCGTTTCGACGTAGACCCCGGATTTCATATCCCCCAGCATATCGCAAGCCACTCGGCTCCGTCAAGCAGCCAATGCTGTGGCTCACAGATGCCCGGCAGTGTGGGCTGTGCTTCCACCGACCCGAGCCTTCTTGAATCCGTCCGTGATGCGCAAGAGTATCTTGTCCACTTGTCTCGGCGTCACCGGTATCTTGAAACGCATTGCCACATCATCCCTGATCCATTGGCAGCGCCGGACTAAGGTTAGGTACTCGTGGTCGGCCGGCTCTGCTTCAATTTTGGGGATTTGCCTGATAGACGGAGTTACCTTGCCCAGCGCACCTCTTGCCCTGCTGTCGTAGATGAAAAACAGGTCCGGTCGGTGGAAATGAAGGTACTTGCTTGCGAGCGCCCTCTTCTTCCAGCCTGTTATGTCCGCGAACAGGTCCATCAAACGCTTGTGAACAGCGACAACTTGGCCGAGTTCTCGCCAAGGATCGGTCATGCGATCTGGCAGCGAGGATAGCCATTGGTCCAAGGCGGATTCCTTTATCTTCTTCGCAACGGTGGTTTCATAGAAGTCATCAGAAGAGTCCCTGGCGTTCTTCCGTCGCTCAATGGCGGCGGCATAGGATCTCCCGATGAGCCAAACCTTGGCGATGATCGCATCTGGGCGATCATGTCTGGGATGAGCATGGCAGAGCGAGTAGAGCACCTCGTTCCCCAAATCCCAAGGTGATGACCTCAGTGCGTAGTCAACGTCACCGCTGGTGAGTGGATTCTTCATGGCCTCCTGTCCGCTTACCACACTCTCACAACGAGCTTTCCCTGGCCCGGATTCTCGAAGGGGCCGGGGGTGGGGTTCTTCTCTGATCTCTTCTTGCCGAAGTAGTCTGTGCCGACCGTCAAGGGCGAGCCCTCGGGGCGTTCGTAGGGCAGGTCCGGGACTTTCGCCCTTCCGAGCAGGTCGGTTGTGACAAGTTGACGCGGCTGTTTGTCGGCCTGCATGTTGTCGAGCGTGATGTGGAGATAGAGGCCGTCCTGCTCTTCGACCAGCTTGATCTCGGGGTCGAACTGCAGCCGCACGAGCGGGTTCTGCTCCGCTTTGGCGGGCTGGGCGCCTTTGAGGAAGACGTTGCCGGCCATTTGCATCGGCCGCGTGGCCTTGTCGTAGGGAGCCAGGCCGTTGGGACCCACGAAGATGTTGTTGAAGTACCGGTCGTCGCCGCCCTCGATTCTTTGCAGGCCCGCAACCTCGGTGCTGTGGGCCTTGTGGAACGGGGTCTCGCGCGACAGCTCGGGATGAGGATCGATGGGACCGGCAAACAGATTGTGCACGTAGGCACCGCCCTCGGACATGTCCAACAGCGCGCGGCCCGAAAGGAAGAGGTTATTATCGACCAGGAATGGGCCGTGATCGACCTCTACGAAGAGCCCGGTGTCGTTGTCGTGGAAGAGGTTCCGTGTGACGCGCGTGCCCTGCGCCATCCAGTCCAGCCAGATCGCCAGGCACGTGCGGTAGATGTGGTTGTGGCTGATCTCGGTGTCGATCGCGCCGTGAATCTTGATGCCGGCCATCTCCGCGCCGGAGAACAGCCGCCGCATGTGGATGTCGTGAATGACGTTGCCGGTGATCGTGCAGAACACGGCGCCCATGCTCCCGACGAGGCCCGCCTGCTCGCAATACGAGATGTGATTGTTGCGCACGACGTGGTGGCCGATGTTGTCCTTCGACCAGCCGTTCTTCAGGGCGCGGTTGATCGTCTCGACGTAGCCCTCGGCGGTGTTCTGCGACGTGTTGTCATATCGGTCGCCGTACTTGCCGAGCGTGACGCCCACGCAGGTCGAGTAACGAATCTCGTTATCCTCGATGATCCAGCCCTTGCTCCAGTGTGTGCCGATCAGGCCGACCTGCTCGGCGGTGGGTGGCGCCCAGGGCGTGGCAGCGTGCTCCATCGTGAAGCCACGCACCGTGATGAAATTGATGAAGGGCTTATCCGGGTAGAACACCGCCCGACGAACGTTGATCTCCACCTGAGCCTCGTTCGGATTGAGGTCCTTGAATTGCGCCCAGATCGTCGTGTTCGTCCCGTCCACCTGAGCGAACCACAGTGGCGCATCCGTGGGCTTCGACCGTGGCCCCTTGAATACAAGGAACAGCGTCTTGACGCCGCTGGTGGGCTTGGTCTTCACGTCGAACGAGCGCCACGATTGCCAGCCGCCCGTGTTCGGGACGGAGCACGTGCCCAGCAGCTCTCCATCCGGCTTGTCCAGACGAACCTCGATGATCCCGCCGGTCGTTTCAGAGGCGGCGCGAATCTCGATCTTCGCGGCATCCTGGCCGAAATCGACTCGTTCGTACCGGACCCAGTCGCCGGTGTTGACCCAGCCGATGCATTCGCCGCCCTCGGAGCAGGCCGCTTTCTGAATGCCTTCCTGGGTTGTGAAACTCGCCGCAGGAACCCGGCCCCCCTGCCCGACTTGTAGCCAGGCCACGTTCAGCAGATATTGTCCCTCCCCCGGCCCATATCCCAGAGCCTGCCCGGCGGGTTTGAGCACGTCGTCCAGCTTCGCCGCTTCGACGAGCCAGTGGCCATCGAGGTACACGACTCCCGTGTGGTGATTGCGCCCCTTGGGGTCGAACCAGTCGCCACGAATCAGGTCACTGTACGGATTGAAGCCTCCGAAGAAGCTGTTGGGGATCGTGACCTTCCACGTGTCGTTCTGGTCCTTCTGCCACCCCTTGACGATTTCGGAGCCCTTGATAGTGACTTTCTCGCCGGGTGCAGCCTGGTAAGTTATCCGCTTCTGATCCGATTCGCCCCCGCGAGGCGGCGTGACCCGTTCCCGATAGGTCCCCGCATGGACGATGATTACATCGCCGGCCTGCGCCCGTTGAGCCGCCGACGAGATCGTCTTGAGCGGCTTGGACGCCGAGCCGTCATTCGTATCGAGTCCTGTCACCGAGACATGGTACTCCCTGGCAACAAGTGTCCGGGCGAGCAACGCGATCAGCACGATCAAGGCTGCCTTCCTCATATCCACATCCCTTTCCTGTATTTGCCAAGCTTCTGACTTTCCAGAACTCACACCAGGAGCATAGCTCGCCAAGTCACGCAGGTCAAGTTGCCACGCGGCCGCGCACAACGCCCAATGGCTACGGCGTTGGAGGTGTCAGCGCTTCGGCACCGGCATCCTGCGAACACTGACGGAAAGGGAGTCCGTGCTGGCCCCGTCGTCGTCGGTCGCCCGCGCGACCAACTCGACACCGAGAAGCAAACCAAGTGCATCAGGCGTCCAGTCCATCGCCCAGCCGTCGCTGCTGTTGGTGTCCTCGCCGATCTTCTCGCCGTTGGCGAAAAACTCCACCTTCACGACGAGCCCGTCTACGTCCGACGCCTCGGCTTCAGTTCTCATCGTCTTGGGCAATGAACTGAACACGGTCGTATCCACCGGAGATGTGATAGCGACTGTTGGCGGCTGGTTGCCCGCCTGCCCGCCCTCGCTCAGACTGGCGTAGGCGGTTCCGCCGTAGGCGCCGAGGTTGATCCGCCCACCGTTGGGCTTGGGCTCTTTCGAGTGGTCGGATTGCGGGTCCCCAGCGTTGATGCAAAGGCTGGTGACCTTGTCCAGGACCCACACATCGTGCTTCGGCCAGTAACGGCCGCGCTCGCTCCGCAGGTGGAAGTCCCTGCCGTTGGGATCGACGAAGAGCGGGTCGCTGCTGAAGTCGCCTGTGCCCGGTGTCTGGCGCTGAATGCAACTGTAGCGAGCCTGAGATTCGAACAGATCGTCGCCGATGTTGTACCAGAAGATGCAGTTGACGACATCGGGCGCGGCCTGTGCGTAGGCTTCCAGGCCGTACTTGTTCCCGACGACGGTCAGATTTCGAATCGTCGGCGAGCTGCCCACGAGGAAGAGGCCGAGGAAGCTGTCGCGGATAACGAAGTTCTCCAGGACGCTGTCAGGTCCTTCGTCCGAGTAGAACGACACGGCGAATTCGGCCCCGACCGCCAAGACCGCGGCGTCCTCGGCGCTGCGAACGGTGATCGCCTTGCCCAGGAAATTGATCGGCTGGCGATAAACGCCTGGGTACACGAGGACTGTATCGCCGTCAGTGGCCGCATCGATTCCCTTCTGGATGGCGGCGAACGCGGTGTTGAGGCTCAGCCCGTCATTGTTGTCGTTGCCCCTCTTGCCATCGACGCAATAGACCGACGGCCTGGGCCCTTCGCGCGTCGTGAAGCTCCAGACCGGGCCGCGGATCACGCCGCCCGGTGGGCGAGAACGCACCACCTCATCGACGCGCCAGTAGTATGTCGTGCCCAGGCTCAGGGTCCCGGGGTCATACTCAGGGGCTGCCTGATTGCCCTTGAACGTGTCGCCGGCGCCCTGGACGATCAGGGTTTCGTCGAGGCCAAGATAGACGTTATGTGCAATGGCACCGCTGCCGGGCGACCACGTGAGCTTCACATTCGGGTCCACGCCTGTGGCGCCGTCGGCCGGACTGGGATTGCTCGCGGCGTACCCCAGCGTCGTGAAGCTCCAGACGTCTCCGGTGTGGATCGTGGTCATGTCGGCTTCGATCTCATCGATCCGCCAGTAATAGGTGGTCGCCGGCGTCAGGGCCTCAGGATAGAAGTACATCGACGTGACGGCGGACCGGCGGCCTCTGAGCTCCGCCGGTCCCGGCTGCGGATTGGTGCCGACGTACACATCGTGGAAGACCGCCGTGGCGCCCGGCGTCCATCGCAGCAACGGCAGGGTCACCCCGGTCGCACCATCGGCCGGCACAGGGTTGGTCGCTTTCAGTTCGGCCGCCGCACCGCCCCCTGTCGGGAACCCTGCCAACAGAATCCCGGCCGTAACGGCCACAATCATCGCGAACGCTCGTCTGCTCTCCATGGTTCCGCCCTTTCACATCTCTGTCGCCAATGAGTGACGCAGACACCATGCCTGCGTGGAACTGGCCATGTGGGTAACGAGTGCCCGGTCTCCGTGCGTCATACGCACAATACGCGACGCTATGCCGCGTCGGCACACGAGGATGCACTCATCTCGAAGGCAGGAGCGATATGAAAGGAAAAGCCAGTATGATAACGAAGAGCATATGATAGCGACGTATGTCCTGCCTTCGCGCTTTCACCAGCTATTATTTTACCGGCGCGAACCCACGCCGTGCAAGAAGAACTCTCCGGAAAATGAGGCATAGAATGCGAACTGACTCAGATGGACAGAGTGTCCCCCTTCTCTATCCCGACCATCGGTGTCAAGCACAGACCCAGTTCTCAACTCGCAAACCCTCGATTCGCCCAAATTCTCTCTCGTTGTTGGTTACCAGAATCAGGTTGTGCGATTCTGCCTGTGCCGCCAGCAGCATATCCATGGGTCCGACAGGCTTTCCCCTGGCCTCCAGCGATGTTCGGATCTGACCATACGCCATGAAAGCCTTCTGATCGAAGTCGAGAATCCCGAAGGGGAAGAGGAACTCCAGCAGTGCGATCCGGTTGCGCTCGGGGTACCCGCTGCGCGCCACTCCGTACTCAAGCTCGGCAACGGTGATCGTGGAGATGGCAATCTGCTCCGGCCGTTTCGATTGCACTCGCTTCAGTACGACCGACGGCTTCTTGTTGATGATGTAGATGCAGGTGTTCGTATCGAGCAAGTAGTTCATCGGATGGCCTTACGCCGCTCGAATCGGCCCTGGTCTCGCTTGAAGTCCATGAAGTCAC
The DNA here is from genome assembly GCA_016928975.1 of Sedimentisphaerales bacterium. Next base: position 22,854 of record JAFGJR010000256.1, read on the forward strand.
CTGAGAACTTGTCCAGGCTATCGACGAAGGGCTTCCACGGGTCCCCATCTTTGGGGATCAGCATGACGACCCCATCGATCCTCTTCACGTACACCTCATCGCCGGGGAAGGCGTATTCCTTCGGCAGTCGCACCGCCTGGCTCCGCCCGTTTCTGAAAAGCTTGGCCGTATGCATATCAACTCCCAACAAAGTATATACCAAAGTATATACTCGCATCGGAGCGTTGTCAACCTCTTTTGTTTCTGCTACCGGGACGGCCAGGCGATCGTGTTGAAGCCAGGTTTGATGTCCGCGAGCGGGCCGGCGATGGGGGTCGTGAAACGATTGCCGTTGATGTCGGTGTCTACTTCGATGGGCGTGCCATAACGGTCCTCGATCGTTTGGCCGACCGTCGGAAAGACACCGACCAGTTGAGCGTTCACGCGGGGCCCCTTCGCGCTCAATGTGGCGTCGTTCACGGAGAATGTGATCGTGACGCCGCGTGGCTCGTCCTTGATCGACAAGCCGGTGACATAGGGGTCCACGACACTGTTGTTGTCGCCGAATGAACTCTTTTGGGCCCCTTCCAGGAACACGTTGTAGTCGGACGCATAACCGGAGGCGGTCTTCACCTTGTGGAGGCCATGCCGGATGAAGATATTATTGAACCACTTGTCGTCCTGGGCGGTGCCGGTCTTGCGTCCGACGATCTTCGTCGTATGCGGCGTATAGTACTCGGATCGGCGCCCGGTGTCCGGGCTGTAATCGTAGCCGCAATCGACAAACAGATTGTGAGCAAACACGGTGGCCTCGGAATTGCTGCGGACCGGCTGACCGATCAGGACGTTGTTGTCGACGAGGGTCGGGCCGTGGTCCATCTCCAGAAAGAGCGTGGCGGCCTGCGTGTTGTAGATGATGTTGCGGGTGATGCGCGTCCCCTGATTGCCGAAGTCCATCCAGATGCCAAAGGCCCCTTCCTTCTGATGATAGACGCCCCGGATCAGATTGTCGCGGATGACCGTGTCGACGCTGTTGTGAAACTTGATGGCGGCGGTTTCCCAGCCGCCGAACTCCTTGCGATAATTCGTGTCCTCGATGAGATTGCCGCAGATCAGCGAGCGCGTGGCGCCTTTCTGGCCGGCGATGCCCGCCTGTCCACACCGCTGGATCACATTGTTGCGGACGATGTGATCGCCGTAAGCCTCGATATCCCTGTAGTCCACGCCCGGCGCCTGTCCCAGGATGATGCCCACGCAGCGAGCGTTGGTGACGGTGCAGTTCTCGATGATCCAGTGCTTTCCCATCCGCGGCCCGACGGCGCCGGTTTGCAGGTCCAGAACCGGCGGCGCCCAGTTCGATGCGGCGTGCTGGAAGTGAAAGCCGTCGACGGTGATGTACTTGAGGCCGGTGATCTCGGGCATGAAGAGGCACTCGCGCACGTTGATCTCCGCCAGCTCCGTGTTGGGGTTGGCTTTGCCGAAGTTCGCCCGGATCGTCGTCACGTCGCCGTCTACCTGGCAATGCCACGTACGCTCAGCCTGCGCCACCTCCTGAGCCGTTTGCTTTTCGTAGAAGGCTTCGCCATTAAGGTAGACGTCCCCGCGATGGTGCCACTGGCCGTAGTTGAGCCAACCTCCGGAAACCGTCAGCGCATAGGGATTGTAGCCGCCAAAGAACGAGTCAGGCAACTCGACCTTCCACACGCTATCGGCTTCCTGCCTCCAGGTAGTGATTCGCTCGGAGCCTTTGATGAACACTTCCTCGCCGGGCGCCGCGCGGTAGGTGATCCGTTTGTCGTCGTCGGCACCGCCCCGGACGGGTCTGACCCATTCGCGATACGTGCCGGCGTGAACGAGGACCGTATCTCCCGGCTCTGCGACGGAGGCCGCCTTGCTAATCGTCAGATAAGGTCGAGCAGGACTACCGGCGGCGGAATCATCGCCCACTTCTGACACGTGCAACTCGCCCGCGTACGCCTCGTGCCATTCGAGGAAGAAGATAGCGAGCACGGCCAGCAACAGCAGTGGTCTCTTCATGTGAATGCTCCTTCTTGTCCCAAGCCGCAATCAGGTGTCCCCGGCGACACCGCGTGTCACTGAATCAGATCCTACCACAACCCGGTCCCCTCAGCAATCGGGCAGAATGTAGCACAGCCGCCCCCGGCTGTGGACTCAGGACTCACCACAGAGGCACGCAGGACACGGAGAACCCATCGCCGCCTCCGCCCGCAACCGAGAAGGTCTTTGAACAACGAATTCACGCGAATGACACGAATCGGATCGGTCCGGCCTTCTGCCCCAAGATCGCAGATCACAGCCCTGGCCCTCTCACCCGGAATGGCCGGTATGAGGATTGTGAAATGTGCAGGTGTGAACCCCGGCTCTGCCTGTCCCTCCACTATCCCCAGAATTCGGCCCATATTCATCGTCTTTTCGTTTTGATTTTGGCCAAGGCCCTTTTCGCTTCTCTTCCCACAGTGGGATTGCTATCCTTCACGGCATGGGTCAGGGGGTCTACTGCCCTTGGGTCACCTATATCACCTAAGGCCATCACTGCCTCCTTTCGGACATTCCGATCCCTCAAAGCATTAATCAGGGGGTCCACTGCCCTGGGGTCACCTATATCACCTAAGGCCATCGCGGCTGCCTGTTGGACTTTCCAATACCAGGGCTCCGAAGGACCCTTCAACGCATTAATCAGGGGGTCCACTGCCCTGGGGTCACCTGTATCACCCAAGGCTATCGCTGCTGCCCGTTGGACTTGCCAACTGCAATCCATCAGAGCATTAATCAGGGGGTCCACTACCCTGGGGCCACCTATATCACCTAAGGCCATAGCTGCTACCATTCGGACTTCATAATTCTTGTCCTTCAAAGCATCAACTAACATTTCGGCTTCATATGTCTGCCCTATCATCCTCGCCAGTTTGGCTCCAAAGTCAGAGCCCCTGTATGCTTCAACGAACGGGGCAGAATGACGTTCCAAGTACGTGGTCCTATCGTCGTCTCTCCATAACTGCGACGGGGGATGCTCTTCACCTTTAAAGCTTTCCAGATAAGCTGCCATAGGCCTTCTGTCAAAACATATATAACCGAATACTCTGGCCCCTGTATATCGAAAGCCAAGCCTTTCATAGCGTGCACCCAACGCCTGTTTTTGGATTACTATCCTTATGGTAGCGTCGTAAGTCTCTGCATCAGCTCCGAGGACAGTGACCTTGGCATAGGTAAGGAGACTCTCTACTGTCTCTTCAAGGTGAGGGTCTAGAACGTCACCGGGCCCGTGTTCTTCCACAATCAGACGCACCGTCCTTGCAGCGCGAAATGCCTCAATCTGCTCTTGGAGTGAACAACCGCTAAAGGGGAGCACGAATAGACAGCTCAATAGCCACAGTCTTTTTGCCATGTGCATACTGACTTTCTCCTAAAGTAGGTAGCCACAAGTATTCACAGGACATCCTTGAGCCAGAAGTCACCGGATAGGACGCCTGCTTTGCGGAGGACTGTAATAGGGCGCAGGCCCAACAGCCAGTGCTCGGCATGATCGGCTTCATCATCGACAGTCTCGAACTGACGGTTGGCGACGATCAGGCATTTCAGTTCTTTCGAATATTGGCGACAGCCACCCATTATTGTCTTTGTCGCTCCGGTTTTATGGTCCCACACAATCCCATAGTCGCTCACACATGGGGCTCCCTGTTCCTCAAACCACTCGACTCACCGCGTTTTGTTAAATGTGCTTCGTCTCGATGTCGGCGCTCGTCACGCACGCACACTCACCAGCCAGACTACTACTATGGCGGCCACGGTCTGCAAGGACAAGGGAAAAGGGGTTAGGACAACCCTTTTTTTCGTCGCTCGTCGCTTGTCGGTTCCCGGTTTGCAGAGGGAAAGGCCTTCTCGGTGACTGTGTTGCCTCAGATGGAATTGGACATTCCCGGATCGAGTGTTAGCCCGCATTTCTCACCATTATTATTGAAAAAAGCTCCACTTTCTGCTATAAGTCTTTTGGCTGAAAAGAGTTATTGGCAGAAGGAAGGAGCTTTCTGATGACTACAGAGTGTACCGCCCAGCCGATCGTCCTGCAAGCAGGGAATGACCGAACTTTGGTGGGCCAGTTCAACGGCGGAACGATCTGCTCGGATGGCGGGGCCATTCTGCTCAAGCAGGTTGAGCAAGCCACAGGGATCATTCGCCAGTTTGCGGCATGCTTCACCGACCATCGTAACCCTGACCTGATCGATCACACGCTCTATGAGCTGATTGCCCAAAGAGTCTATGCCTTGGCCCTGGGATATGAGGACCTCAACGACCACAATACGCTGCGTCGGGACGTGTTGCTGGCGGCCTTGGTGGGCAAGAGGGACCCTCACGCGGAGCCTTTGGCAGGCAAGAGCACCTTGAACCGATTGGAGCTGACGCCAGTCGGGGCTGACCCCAACAGTCGCTACAAAAAGATCGTAGTGCATCGCCAAGACGTGGATCGGTTCTTCGTCGAGGCCTTCATTCAATCCTACCCGAGTCCCCCTGAGTGCATCGTTTTGGATCTCGATGCGACGGATGATCCGGTGCATGGGGACCAACTGGGCAAGTTCTTCCACGGCTACTATGGCCACTATTGCTATCTGCCCCTGTACATCTTCTGCGGGGATCACCTGCTGTGTGCCCGGCTACGACCCGCGGATATCGACGGGGCCGCCGGTTCGGTCAAGGAATTGGATCGGATCGTCAGCCGGATCCGCCAGGTCTGGCCGCACGTCCAGATCATCCTCCGGGGTGACTCGGGCTTCTGTCGGAAGATTCCGGGGACATAAGATTCCGTAAGATTCCGTAAGATTCCGGGGACATAATACTTATTTCTCCTGCCGTTTGGGCCTACGGCCCGGCTTGGCGGGGCGTACGATTCGGTGGAGGGTTCGCT
>JAFGJR010000053.1 GCA_016928975.1 Sedimentisphaerales bacterium
AAACGGCCGCGGACTCAGCTACAAGCGGAACTCGGCAAAACCTAACCCCATACTCATCAAGGAGTTGCCCACGGCAGTGCCATTCGGGCGACTGGCCTATCAATGCTCTTTCTCGCTTTGACCTGTCAGGGTGTCGCATCTCACACCGCAGGCCCACATTCCGTTTCCACTAAGCATCCCGAGGCAGCTCTCAACGCGTCGCATTCGCAGGGCTGCCGTCATTGACAAGCCACATCGTTCGCGCCGCTTTGCCACACACCTCGTTTTAAGAACGGAGAGCACCGCCTTGGGTAGACCCCAGGATTGGCGCCCCTTGGGGCAAAGGATGACAGGCGGTGCTCCATGTCTGTCGCGCCGCGAGACCACGCCGCGGTCGAAATCGTCTTTTCTACTGTATGAGGCGCTCCAGCCTCGGCCAATGTGGATGCCTTTTTCGCGATTTTGTCCCGTGTTGCGCGGTTTTTCGGAATTCCGTATGAGAAAACTCGCGGTCGCGGCGCTCAGTTATCGGGGTTAAGCTGAGCAAGCTGGCTCGCCGGGGACAGGCCGTGCGGCGTAGCCGCCTGGAAGGACGGGCAGACCGTGAGGGATGCCCAAGGCCTGGTTCCGTAACGGCCTTATCTGTATTGCTACGGGCCCTTTCGCCCGGCCGGCGTTCTCAGAAAAAGCCTCAAGAGAACGGGCGCCGCCAGCCGAATCTTTGGAGTGGATGAGCTAATTCGAGTGGCTCGAAGCTGAGGCCGGCAAGGCTATCTCGGCTTGATGCCTGGGGCGTCCACCGGAAGTTCGTGTCACGAGAATGGGTTGGCAACGCGGACGTCATCAGGTCGGGGCTGAGCAGAAAAAAGAAAGAGCCACGCACAATTTGGTCGTGCCCCTGTGAAGTAAGCAGGCGAGTAGCACGGACGAGAAAAAAAAGTGCCGATTACTCTCGTGCTGCCGTCACAGGGGCTTTTTTTGTTTCCCCGTCAGACTGCCCCTGCAATTCTCATAACACCTTCAACGGACCGGCCTGTCATTGTATAATGACTCGCGACCGTGGCAGATGCACGCGGAGCGCGCCGAGGTGCGGGCTCGCGCTGCCTGCGTCCTGGCTTCTGTTGGCTTGGAGGATCATCATGATGAGCGATAGAGCGATCAGGCGTCGGACCTTCCTGAAGCAGGCGGCGGGAGCGGCGGCGGCTACAGTGAGTCTGCCCCTGTTCATTCGTCCGAGTGCCTTGGGCAACGCAGGGGCCGTGGCCCCCAGCGAACGGATCACGCTGGCCTCGATTGGCGTCGGTGGCATGGGCACGAATAACATGCGCGCGTTTCTTGCTCAACCCGATGTGCAGGTTCTGGCGGTCTGCGACGTGGTCGAAGCGAGCGATCAGTACGGGCACTGGTACAAGCAGGGCTGGAACGGTTCCTGGTTTGGCCGCGAGCCCGCACGGAAGATCGTGAACGACAGCTACGCTCGCAAGTACGGCACCGGCCGGTACAAGGGCTGCGATGCCTATGTGGACTTCCGGGATATTATCGGCCGGGACGATATTGACGCCGTGTGCGTCACGACGCCGGACCATTGGCATGCGATCCCGGCGATCATGGCTGCCGCGGCGGGCAAGGACATCTACTGTGAGAAGCCGCTGAGCCTGACGGTCGCCGAGGGTCGGGCGATGGCCGACGCCGCTCGGCGATACAACACAGTCTTCCAGACCGGGACGATGCGAAGGTCGGACGAGCGGTATCGTTTCATGTGTGAACTGGTTCGCAATGGGCGCATCGGCAAGCTCCTGCGGGCCGCCACGACGATCGGTCCCAACAACAAGGAGGCGCCGCCGAGCGACTGGCAGCCGATGCCGGTTCCCGAGTGGCTCGATTACGGCATGTGGCTCGGCCCGGCCCCCTGGGCGCCGTACCACAAGGACCGATGTCTCTACACCTTCCGCTTCGGCCTCGATTATTCCGGCGGCCAGACCACAAACCTGGGTGTCCACGTCATCGACATCGTCCAGTGGGCCAACGGCACCGACGACACCGGTCCCGTCGAGTTCGAGGATCAGGGCAGCGAATGGCCGACTGACGGCCTGTTCACGACGGCCACCAAGGTGGCCTTTCGCGCCCGTTATGCCAACGGCGTGGAGGTGACCTGCCGGACCGAGAAGGGCGAGTCCTGGCGGTTTGAAGGCACCGACGGCTGGATCGAAATGCGAGACGACAAGTGGACCGGCTCGCCCGAATCGCTCAAAACGACGGTAATCGGCGCCAACGAGATCCACCTGTACAAGAGCGACGGGCACCATCGCAACTTCGTCGATTGCATCAAGAGCCGCCAGCCCACCGCGGCCCCCGCCGAGATCGGCCACCGCTCGACGAGCATCTGCCTGCTGGCCAACATTGCCATGCGCCTGGGGCGCAAGCTGCATTGGGACCCCGCCGCCGAGCGATTCACCGACGGCGACGAAGCCAACCAGATGCTCTACAAGCCCATGCGGGCCCCCTGGCACCTGTAGAGACGCCCGCCCCGGAAGGAATTGTTGCACCGCGGAGGACCCAGCGCGACCTGCGGCCGCAACCAAATCAACCATAACCGAAAGAAACGAAAGAAAGCGAACGGAATGTAGCCCAGCCGCCCTCGGCTGGGGAACCAACGAGACACAGCCGGGGGCGGCTGTACTACAAGGTGTTCTTCTCTTCTTTGCGTCTTCTTTCGTTCTTCTCGGCAGAGCATGCTTGCTGAAAAAACAAGATACGGCGCCCTTGCAGTGCAGAGGGTCGCAGAGGGAGGATGACGGGAGAGAACCCTCAGGGGCGGAATCCAGGGGATGCCGCTCAGATTCGGCATTGTCTCTTTTTGCCTTCTTCATTCCTGACCTCTGCGCCCCTCCGCGTCCTCTGCGGTAAACATCTCTTCTTCCTCCGGCGAATTCGGGTTCAGGGGCATGCGATGGATCGTGGGCCGTCTCTGGGGCACGATTGCCTCTGGCGTAGGCGGGCGAATTGTGGTACTGTCGCGTCATGCGAAGGAATGAAGGTCAAGGAATCAGGAGATCTGTGATGAACCGGGTATCGATCCTGGAACTGGGGCTCGTGATGCTTCTGGCCTCGGCGGCCGCCGGGACACAGCCTGTGACACTGGATACCGACCCCAACCTGGCCGCGTGGTGGAAACTCGACGAGGCGGCCGGCAAAACTGCAGCGGACTCGACCGTGCACAAACACGATGGCACGCTTCAGGGCGATCTTTCCTTCGACCAGAGTTCCTCGCCGGGCAAGTCGAAAGAGGCGATTCAGCTCGACGGCAAGCAGTCCTGGATCGAGGTCAAGGGCTACAAGGGGATCGCAGGGACGCGGCCGCGGACTGTGGCGGCGTGGATCAAGACGACCGTGGCCAGAGGTGAGATCGTGTCCTGGGGCACGGAGGATTTCGGACAGATGTTCATCGTCGGTCACATTCGCGGCCGGATCGGGACTACGCCTGACGGCGGCTATCTCTACATGAACGCCCAGACCAACGATGACAAATGGCACCATGTGGCTGTTGTCGTTCGAGAGGCTGAGTTGCCGAACCTGCATGACGACGTGACGCTGTACCTGGATGGCCGGCCTGCGGAAATCCACGACATCGGATTGCTGGACCTGTGGCCGATCCAGACCGGGAACAAGCTCGACGTTCGCATCGGCAGAGGATTCGCGGGCTTGCTGGATGATCTTCGGATCTACGACCGGCCGTTGTCCGATGACCAGGTGAAAGCCTTGTTCGAGCTGAGGACAGATCAACCATTGGCGAAACGTCCGTGATAGAATGAACCTCACGGTGTCACCCCCGCGCAGGGCCTGCCCTCGACCTGATCGGGGGCGGGGGTCCAGGACCACTCGAAAGGGTCCCGGATTCCCGCTTTCGCGGGAAGGACATGCCGGTGACCGCTACCTCGTCTTTGCTGTACTGGAAGCACGGGGTGGGAGTGAACATGAGCCCGGCCCCCTGGGCCGCAAGGAGATGACCATGGAAAATGAGCAGATGAGTCGTCGGGAATTCGTGCGGGATGCCGCCGTGACTGCCGCCGCGGTGGCTACGGGTCTGGGCGCAGTCGCCCCAGCAGCGCAGAGCGACACGTCCAGGATCCTCTGCTACAACCCGAACATGGAATACCGCCGGCTGGGCAAAACGAATATCCTGGTCTCCGCAGTCGGCCTGGGCGGGCATTCCCGCAGCAATGACGACGAGCGACGAGAGATCATCAGGCGGTGCATGGACGCGGGCATCAACTACATTGACGCCTGCTGGGACAACGAGGTCAAGCGCGACGCCAAGGCGCTCAAGGGCCGGCGCGACAAGGTGTACCTGGCGCTGTCGCATGGAGCCAAGGAGGTCCGCAACGAGGAGTTCCGCACGTCCAGGAATCTCCTGGAATCCCTTGACGAGCTGCTCAGAGAATCGGGCCAGGATTACGCCGACCTGTGGCGGATCACCTGCCTGGAGCCGGGCGGCCGGCACACGTTCAACACTTCCTGCGAGATCGTGGACGCTCTGGAAAAGGCGAAGAAGCAGGGCAAGGCTCGCTTCATCGGGTTCTCGTCCCACGACCGGCGCTGGATCAAGTTCATGATCGAGTACTTCCCGCAGATCGAGGTGGTGTGCTTTCCGTTCACGACGATGACCAAAAGGGCGCCGCAGGACAGCCTGTTCGACGCGCTGAAGAAATGCGACGTCGGGGCGTTCGGAATCAAGCCGTTTGCCGCGGCGTCACTGTTCGCAGGCGGCCTGGACCAGAACAATCAGCGAGGTCGCTTAGCCATCCGCTACATCCTTCACACGAACACCGTCGTTCCCATCCCCGGCATGAACAGCGTCGAGGAAGTGGACAACGTGATCAAGGCGGTCGCCGAGCGACGCCAACTGGATGTGAAGGAGACCGCCGACCTGGAGCAGGCCGGCCGGCAGACCTGGGCCAGCCTGCCCGCGAGCTATCAGTGGCTGAAGAATTGGGAATATGTTTGATCGAGAGCCGAGCGGTGTCGAAGTGGTATATCTCAGTCTGATCCTCCCGGCTCTGGCATTCCTCGCGGCGGGGTGCGAGCGGACACATGCTGTGACGGCCCCCTCCCAGTCCGCGGCCGAGGCGCCGCTGCTGCTGGAAGACGAGCCGGAGGATGACATGCCGGCCGAATCGGGCGCCGAGAACAGCCGTTGCTTCGTGTGTCATATGAACTACGCACAGGAGCAGATCGCCGTCGCACATGCCAAGGCGGGCATTGGCTGCGCGAACTGCCACGGTCCGAGTGACGCGCACATCGCCGATGAATCCTGGGCCTCCGGCGACAACGGCACCGCCCCGGACATCATGTACCCCAGGGACAGGATCAACCCGTCGTGCATGGGCTGTCACGCCCCTGAGAAGATCGGCGCGGCTGTCCACCAGGCCGTGCTCGCCGCTGCCCCTGGCACAAGCGCCTGCACCGACTGTCACGGCGACCACCGCCTGCCCCAGCGCCGCTGCAAGTGGAAGTGACTACTCGTGGTGACACCGTCAGGGGGCTTGCAGGTGCAGGCGGGCGCCGGTATGATCGGCCAGGGTCTGCCCGAGGCAAGGAAAGCATTGTCCAACGGGAAAAGGTGTTGAACTTACAGCGGGCTTGCTACATAGTAATCATTACGATTACTCTTGAATAGGGGCGCCGGCCCGTCGCCGGGTTTCGAGGGATCGCCATGAGCGGAGAAGAACGTCCGATCGGGATGCAGGACACGGAGGCGAAGATGGGGGCCTTTCAGGTGCAATGTCGCCGGGCGGGCTTGAAGGTCACGCCGCAGCGCACGGCGGTGTACGAGACTCTTCTGGCCAGCACAGAGCACCCATCGGCCGAGGCGGTCTTTCGCGAGGTGCGCAAGGTCTTCCCGAGCATCTCCCTGGACACCGTCAACCGGACGTTGCTCACGCTCCACGAGATCGGCCTGGCTTTTGTGGTCGAGGGCTCGGGGGACGCCAAACGATTTGACGCCAACCTTCGAACCCATCAGCACTTCAAGTGTGTCCAATGCAAGCGAATTATCGATTTTCATTATGAACCCTTCGACAGAATCGACGTACCGAAAGACCTCAGGGACAAGTTCACTGTACTGAGAAAGACCGTGTACCTGGAAGGCTTCTGCGAACGCTGCCGAAAGAAGGTGAAGTGAATGAGGGATCCTGGGTGCAGTACATCGGGAGAGATTGTAATTGGCGGTAGATAATGGACTTGCGAGGGTCCGGCGGCCCCGAAGGTCTGCCCGGCCTGCGGCAAGCCCCAGGTATTCCTCGAGCGGGAAGCTGTCAACTACTGACTCTGACGGACTCGTCGAGTCTGGAATGTGTGTGGAACCATGAAGACCCGTACGCGACGGCAATGTGGAACGTTGGCTCTGTCGGTCTTGGGCATCCTCCTGGCCGTCGTGGCCGGCTGTGATAAATCCGATGGGAGAAAGGCGCTCAATATGCCAGAACGAAGTGGCCTAGTCACGATGAAGGGCAATCCGGTGACCCTGGTCGGACGGGAGACCAGAGTTGGTCAGCGGGCCCCGGATGTGGAGCTTGTCGCCAACGATCTGTCTGCTGTCAAGCTCTCCTCTTTTGGCGGCAGGGTCTGCGTTGTCATATCCGTGCCGTCCTTGGATACACCGGTCTGCGACACGGAGACGCGGAGGTTCAACCAGGAGGCGGCCAAGTTGGGCGACGGCGTGGTCGTGCTGACGGTGAGCATGGATCTGCCGTTTGCCCAGAAACGATGGTGCGGGGCGGCCGGGGTGAAGAACGTGCGGACCTTGTCGGACCACCGCGAGGCGGCGTTCGGCAAGGCCTATGGCGTGCTCATCAAGGACCTGCGTTTGCTGGCCCGGGCCGTTTTCATCATGGACAAGGAAGGTGTTATTCGGTATCAGGAACTGGTCGGGGAAATTGCCAGTGAGCCCAACTATGACGCGGCGCTGAAGGCTGCTCGCGATCTGTTGTAGCCACATAAGAGATCACGCGAGCGACGCGTGTGAAATCTGGAGTGCCGGACCATGAGACAGATCGGGTCGGACATCTACGCCGTTGGCGCCATCGACTGGGATCGCAGGCTCTTCGATGAGCTGATCCCCTTGCCGGAGGGGACTACGTACAACGCGTACGTCGTCAAGGGCAGCGACAAGGTCGCGCTGTTAGATACCGTTGATCCCACCAAATCCGAGATCTTGCTGGGCAACCTCATGGCGCTGGGGCTCGACGGCGTCGATTACATCGTGTCCCACCACGCAGAGCAGGACCACTCAGGGTCCATCCCGGCGATCCTGCTGCTGTACCCCCAGGCCAAGGTCGTGACCAACGCCAAGTGCAAGGCCATGCTCATGGACCTGCTGCACATCCCGGAAGACAAGTTCCTCACGATCGCCGATGGGCAGACGCTGTCGCTCGGGAACAAGACGCTTCAGTTCTTCGATATCCCCTGGGTGCACTGGCCGGAGACGATGTGCACGTACCTGCAGGAGGATCGGGTGCTGTTTCCCTGCGATTTCTTCGGCTCGCACCTGGCGACGAGCAGCCTGTTCGTGGAGGATGAGCCGCTGGTGTACGAGTCGGCCAAGCGGTATTATGCAGAGATCATGATGCCGTTTCGGCCGGCGATCAAGAAGAACCTCGAAAAGATCGGAAAACTCAAGATCGACATGATCGCACCCAGTCACGGTCCCGTGTACGACAAGCCGGAGTTCATCCTCGACGCGTACAAGGATTGGGTCGGTGACCACGTCAAGAACGAAGTGGTGCTCGCCTACGTCTCGATGCACGAAAGCACCCGGCAGATGGTGGAGCACTTGTCCGACGCCTTGATTGATCGCGGTGTCACCGTTCGACAGTTCAACCTGGTCACGACGGATCTTGGCAAGCTGGCCATCGCGTTAGTGGATGCGGCGACGATCGTGCTGGGCTCGCCCACGGTCCTGACCGGCGCTCATCCGAAGGCGGCCTATGCGGCCCTCGTCGCCAACGCGCTGCGCCCGAAGACGAGATTCGCCTCCATCATTGGCTCGTTAGGTTGGGGTGGAAAGATGGTCGAGCAGCTTTCCGGGCTGATCTCGAATTTGAAGCTGGAAGTGATCGACCCGGTGATCGCCAAAGGCCAGCCCAAGGACGAGGATTTCGCCGCCCTGGACGAACTGGCCGACCGGATCCGCGCGAAGCACAAGCAGATCGGAATCGCGTAGTCAGATAGCAGTATACGTCCTGTTGGTCCTATGGGTCCCATTCGCCCATCACAGGACCACGTCACACAGTAGACAGGGAAAGGGGCAAAAATGGCAGAGAAACTTGGGATCTACAGATGCAACGTTTGCGGCAACATGGTCGAGGTGGTCCGCAGCGGCGGGGGCGAATTGGTCTGCTGCGGCCAGCCGATGGAACACCTCGTCGCCAAGACCGCCGACCAGGGCAAGGAAAAACACGTGCCGGTGATTGAGAAAGTCGACGGCGGCGTCAAGGTCAAGGTCGGGAGCATCCCGCACCCCATGGAAGAGAAACACTACATCGAGTGGATCGAGGTGCTGCTCGACGGCCAGTCCTATCGGCAGTTCCTTCGTCCCGGCCAGGCGCCGGAGGCCGTCTTCGCTCTCGCTGGCGGCACTCTCACGGCAAGGGAATTCTGCAACGTTCACGGACTATGGGAGGGCAAGTAGAATGCTTGGCAAGAAGATGGAAAAAGCTTTGAACGAACAGATTCACGCGGAGCTGCATTCCGCGTATCTTTATCTTGCGATGTCGGCCTGGTTCGAGTCGGAGAGCCTGCCCGGCTTCGCGAGCTGGATGCGGGTTCAGCATCGTGAGGAAACCGCGCACGCCATGAAGCTCTTCAAGTTCGTGGTGGAGCGTCGTGGCCGGGTCGTCTTCAAGGCTGTTGAAGAGCCGGCCAAAGAATGGAAATCACCTTTGGCGGCGTTCGAAGCCGCCTTCGAACACGAGCAGTACATCACGGGGCGCATCGGCGAGCTGGTGAATCTGGCCAACGAAGAGAAGGACCATGCCGCCCATGCCTTCCTGCAGTGGTTCGTCAACGAGCAGGTGGAAGAGGAAGCGACGGCGGACGGCATTGTCCAAAAACTCAAGATGGCCGAGAAAGCGCCGGGTGCGATGCTTATGCTCGACCAGGTCTTGGGCCAGCGAAGCTGATAGGAGAAGGAGAGCACTATGGGTATGCCATTCAATGCGGACGAAGTCTTTGAGATGGCCGAGCAGATCGAGCGCAACGGCGCCAGGTTCTACCGCGAGGCGGCCGCCCAGGCGCCGGACCGGACGACGAAGGAGATGTTCCTCAATCTGGCGGCAATGGAAGACGGTCACCTTCACACGTTCCAGCAGATGCGCCAGGGGCTCAGCGACCCGGAGAAAGGCGGGACCGTGTTCGATCCCGACAATGAAGCGGCTCTATACTTGCAGGCAATGGCCGACACCAAGGGATTCGAGGGCATGAAGAGCCCTACCCTGAAGCTGACGGGCAAAGAGTCCGTGCAGGAGTTGCTCCAGATCGCGATTGAAGCGGAGAAGAACTCGGTCCTGTTCTACGTCGGGCTCAGGGCAATGGTTCCTGCGCGAGCCGGCACGGACAAGGTGGACGCCATTATCCGCGAGGAGGTCAGCCACGCTGCGCAGTTGCGGCGGCAACTGGCCGCGATTCGCGGGCAGTGACGAGACGCAGGACCTGCGTCGGCGACTGCCAATCCGAGACCGAGGCCTATTTGCCATCCTGTATCAGTGAAAGGAATGACAATGAAGTACCGATGTCTTCTGTGCAGTTACGTGTATGACCCTGCGGCAGGGGATCCGGACAACGGCGTCGCGCCCGGCACGGCGTTTGCCGACCTCCCGGACACCTGGGTTTGCCCGGAATGCGGGGCCGGCAAAGACCAGTTCGAGCCGGTTGAGGATTGACCCATGGCGGTTGCGCAGGTCCGGCCCTCTCTGGCGGGACTGGACGTGATCTGCGTGGATACGCCCGCGCCGCCGACGGCCATGGTCGTGTTCGGCGCCTCGGGCGACCTGGCGCACCGCAAGCTGCTGCCGAGCCTGGCCCAAATCCAGCAGCGAGGCCTGCTCAGTGAGCACTTCTGCCTGGTCGGCTGTGGGCGGACGCAGTGCTCCGACGAGCAATTCCGCCGGGACGCGGAGCGATCCATTAGGGAGAATGCCACCAGCAATACTTCTGCGGATGCGATCAATGCTGTAGTACAGAA
>JAFGJR010000257.1 GCA_016928975.1 Sedimentisphaerales bacterium
ACGGGAACTGCGACAACCTGCATCTGTTGATCCTTGAGTCCCTTGATCGCCGGAACGATGAGATCGCCAAGTACCGTCGCTATCGTGCCCTGGTTGACCAATATGACGGGTTCAGGTCCCCGCAACTTAGACCACCAGGAGGGCGGCTGGAAGGCCCGGTTTGCTTCCAGCAGGATCGGCCCGACGAAATGGAAATGGCGTGGCTGATCACGTCGGAAATACTCGAACGCGGGTGTGGAGAGAATCATGACCAACGAGGGTGTCCGGAACATTCTGTCGAACAATGGGCCTGTGAGCAGTCTGAGGCCCAGTCTTCGGCGGACCTTGTTCGCATATGCTGTAATATCCCACAACAGGACACGGAGAATAAGGAAGTTGAGCAACCGGTTCCTGGTCCGTGTGATGCAGTTCTTTCCCGGCAGCAACCCCAAACCATAGGGGGCGGTATCACAGCTTGGCAAGCAGGGAGGCAGTACGGAGATCTGTACGCTGGGCGGTCCTCTCATCTCAGATCTGAGGTAAAGGCTGGCAGTGACCGTATCGCCGATGAGGACATCGGCCTGGAAATCCGCGAGAACGGCGCCAATGACTTCGATCTCCCGGAAACTTGCGTCGAAGAACACATGTTTCACCCACCATCGGATCTGGGCGAGCCCTTTCAACTTCTTCAGTTCCGGGTAGAACTCGTAGACCTGCATCCCGTTTGGGTCGTTTTCCTTTGGAAGGGGGTGGAATCGTGCCCCCGTAGCCTCCACTGTGGCTTTGTACTCGCGGCCAGTAATCCATACCACCTCGTGTCCGCGTTCGACGAGCCTTCGGGCAATCGGCACAGACGGTGTCACGTGTCCGGCGTACGGTCCGGTCATCATAAGGAACTTAGCCATAGTCGGTTGCCCTTCCCTGTAACTGAGCCGGGGCAGGTTCATGCTCGCTGGCGGCAAGTGCAACCGCATGTGACCACCGCCTGTCGCCACAAGTGCCAATCATAGCTCTGTCCCGTTTTGCAGAGCGTAGTAGCCTGCCAGTCTATGGCCATATTGTAGGAGTACGGGGGTGGAAGGCAAAACGAAATTGAGAAGGTTGCCAGCAGCCAGTTGTCGGCAAGAGCTCTGCCAGGTCGCATCCTTCTGCCATTGTACCGTTGGTCCGATGTGGAAAATGCTGAGGATTCTGGGGCAGAGCCGCTCAGGTTCAGGCACAGGGAGACCGGCCATCTGCGCGGGGCGTGCCGTACGCTGCACGCTCAGAGGATTGTTGAATCATGGCGGTTTGGGTGATAGCATGGGTGGTCGAATTTCACATGATTCGGCAAAACATAGCTTTCGGAAAGGGGCATGAGATGAGTCACACTCTGAAGGATTCAGGCGGGGAGCGGGTCACACGCCGTGGTCTGCTTGCGGGGGCGGCGGCAGTCCTTGGGGCGGCGCCATTACCCCGGATTGCACGCGGGCAGACGGGCAACATTGTGAAGAACGGTCGGATCAAGCAGTCGATTTGCGGCGGGTGCCTGCGGAATGCCAAGCTGGACCGGGAGCAAACGGCCAGGCTGCTGGTCGAGATGGGGCTGGTGGGCCGGGATCTCGTAGGCAAGGATGAGTGGCCTACGCTCAAGAAATACGATCTCGTGGCGACGATGGTTCCGGGGGCGGGGTCCATCAAGAACGGGCTGAACAACAAAGCGATGCACGCCAAGTTCCTGGAGGACTTCAAGGCGAACATCCAGGCGGCTGCGGAGTACAAGTGGCCGAACGTGATCACGATGGCCGGCGACCGCTCCGGGATCAGCGACGCCGAGGGCATGGACAATTGTGCGACGATTCTCAAGGAGGCGGTGAAGATCGCGGAGGATTCCGGCGTGACCATCTGCATGGAGCTGCTCAACAGCAAAGTGAACCACCCCGGCTACATGTGCGACAAGTCCGAGTGGGGCTTCGAGCTATGTCGTCGCGTGAGCTCGCCGCGGTTTAAGATGCTCTACGACATCTACCACATGCAGATCATGGAGGGCGACCTGATCGCCACGATCAAGAAGAACATCCAGTACATTGGCCACTTCCACACCGCCGGTGTACCCGGTCGTCATGAGCTCGACGAGAACCAGGAGATCTACTACCCGGCGGTGATGAGAGCGATTGTCGAGACTGGCTACCAGGGCTACGTGGCCCACGAGTATACACCCGTGCGCGACCCCATCGAGTCACTCGTGCAGGCCGTGAAGACCTGCGACGTATGAACGAGAATCAGAGTGCTTGCACGTATCAGGAGAAGGTCATGAGGGATCATTGCTCACGAAGAGATTTCATGAGGACATCTGCGACGGCGGTGGCATCCTTGTCGGCGTTGCCGCTGGGACTGTCGAGCAGGGCGTATGCCGGCGCCTCGGACGGGGTCCGCGTCGGTGTGATCGGTTTTGGCGGTAGGGGGTCGGGCGCTGTGACCGACTGCCTCGCGGCGGACGACACTGTCGAGATCGTTGCGATTGCCGATGCCTTCCAGGATCGGATCGATCGCAGCCTGGCCACGGTTAAAGGGTGGTGCGAGAAGAACGGCAGGCCTTTTGCCCAAAGGGTGAAGGCTACGCCGGACACTACGTTTCTGGGGTTCCAGGGCTACAAGAGGCTGCTGGCGATGAAGGACATAGACGTCGTTTTGATCGCGACGCCCGTCTGCTTCCATCCCGTGCATTTGGAAGCGGCCATTCAAGCGGGCAAGCACGCGTTCATGGAGAAGGCGGCAGCCGTTGACCCGCCCGGCGCTCGCAAGATCATCGAGGCCGGCGAGCTGGCCAGGCAGAAGAAGCTGGCGATCGTAGCCGGGACACAGAGGCGGCATCAGGCCAAGTACCGGCAAAATGCCTATGCCGTCGAGCG
>JAFGJR010000258.1 GCA_016928975.1 Sedimentisphaerales bacterium
GACCGAGCATCGCATCGAGGGCCGCCAGGCCGACCTCACGCGCGTACTCGATGCAGATCGTTGTTGTGTCCGCGTGGCTTGGTCGGCCGGCGAAATCCAGGTCAAGACGCAGCACGAGTACGAAATCGCTTCCCGAGAGGGCGGGGCCTTGGAGGCTGCCGTGGCCTTCTCGCCGTCGCAGTCTGACGGTCCGCTGCCTGCCTTCGAAGAGGTTCGCACAGCGGCCGCAGAGCATTGGTCTCAATTCTGGATGCACGGCGGCGCGGTCGACTTCTCCGGTAGCACCGACCCTCGTGCGGTTGAGCTGGAGCGAAGAGTGGTCCTTTCACAATACCTGATGGCGATTCAGTGCGCCGGCTCGTACCCGCCGCAGGAGACGGGATTGACGTGCAACAGTTGGTTCGGCAAGTCGCACCTGGAGATGCACTGGTGGCACGCGGTGCACTTTGCTCTGTGGGGGCGAGTGGACCTCTTGGAGCGGAGTTTGCCGTGGTATGAGCGAATTCTGCCGGCTGCCAAAGCGACCGCCGCGATGCAGGGCTACGAGGGTGCCCGCTGGCCGAAAATGGTTGGTCCCGACGGACGCGAGAGCCCCAGCAGCGTCGGCGTGTTCCTGATCTGGCAACAGCCGCACCCGATCTACTATGCGGAGTTGTGTTACCGGGCCCACCCGGATCGGGCGACACTGGAACGCTATCGGCGGATCGTCTCTGAGACGGCGGAGTTCATGGCGTCGTACGCCACATGGGATGAGGCGAACCATCGTTACGTGCTCGGCCCGGCCATGATCCCCGCCCAGGAGAGCTATGGATCGGACAAGGCTCGCAACCTCAACCCGACGTTCGAGCTGGCCTACTGGCACTGGGGCCTGGAGACCACGCAAAGATGGCGACAGCGTCTCGGCCTGGAGCGCCGGTCGAAATGGGACGATGTAATACGCGGCCTGGCTCGTCCGAACGTCCGCGACGGCGTGTACGCGGGAATCGAGACGGAACCCTACACGATCACCCGCGACCACCCGTCCATGTTGGCGGCGTACGGACTTGTCCCTCCCACGCCGCTGATCGATCCGAAGGTGATGAGGCGGACGTACGACCACGTCGTGCGGACGTGGGACTGGCCGAGTACATGGGGCTGGGACTACCCGATGATGGCGATGACAGCCGCCCGGCTTGGCCAGCCGGACAAAGCGGTGGACGCGCTCTTCATGGACTCGCCCAAGAATCGCTGGTTGGCGAACGGGCACAACCATCAATCCGCCCGGCTGCCTCTGTATCTGCCAGGCAACGGCGGCCTGCTTACGGCGGTCGCCATGATGGCCGCCGGCTGGGACGGTTGCCCCGACCGGCCCGCCCCCGGGTTCCCGGACAACGGGAAGTGGAACGTGCGATGGGAAGGCCTTCAGCGTCTGCCGTGATAGGGCTTCTGAATGAGCCCTCGTGGTTTGCCACCCGTCGTAGTGACGTGGACAGGAGAAAAGCAGAGTGAAAACGATGAGCAAGAGTTTGGCTTTGCTGCTCGTAGCAGTCTGCCTTGCGCCGGCAGGCCGGGACTACGCACGGCAGATGGAGAATCTGGGACGTGGATTGGTTGCCATTCACCAGGGGGCCGGCCAGGTTCATGTCGGATGGCGGCTGCTGGTGACGGATCCGAATGATGTTGCGTTCAACTTGTATCGCGACAATGCCGGGCAGATCGTCAAGCTCAACGACCAGCCGATTTCACAGAGCACGAACTACCTCGACAGCGGCGTCGATCTGACCAGGTCGGCCGCTTACTTCGTGATGCCCGTGGTGGACGGCAACGAGTTGGAGGCGAGCACGTTTTTCACGCTTGGGGCGGACGCCCCGGTACAGCCTTATGTTACCATTCCCTTGCAGACTCCGGACGGCTATGCGCCCAACGATGCTTCTGTAGGAGACCTGGACGGCGACGGCGAGTACGAGATTGTCCTGCACCAGGCGGGCAGAGGGCGTGACAACGCCTCCAGCGGCATGACCGACCCGCCTATCCTGGAAGCGTACGATCTCGACGGCACGTTCTTGTGGAGGATCAACCTGGGCCGCAACATCCGCGAGGGGGCGCACTACACGCAGTTCATGGTGTACGACCTCGACGGCGACGGCAGGGCGGAAGTGGCCTGCAAGACCGCCGATGGCACGATCGACGGCCAAGGCACGGTGATTGGCGACGCCAGTGCGGACTGGCGCAATTCGCAGGGCTACATTCTCAGCGGTCCCGAGTTTCTGACGATCTTCGATGGTCAAACCGGCGGCGAGCTGGCCACTACAGACTACATTCCGCCGAGGGGCAGGGTGGCAGACTGGGGCGACAACTACGGCAACCGAGTGGACCGGTTCCTGGCGTGCATCGCCTACGTGGATGGCGAGAGGCCCACCTTAGTCATGTGCCGAGGGTATTACACGCGCACGGTATTGGTGGCGTGGAACTTTCGCGACGGCGATCTGACGCACGTCTGGACCTTTGACAGCGACGACGGCACGCCCGGCAACCGGGAGTATCGCGGGCAGGGCAATCACAACCTCAGCGTCGGTGACGTGGACGGCGACGGCAAGGATGAAATCATATACGGCGCATGTGCCATCGATCACGACGGTAAGGGACTCTATACGACGGGCCTGGGGCATGGTGACGCAATGCACCTGTCGGACATCGACCCGGACAGGCCCGGTCTGGAAGTGTGGGCGATCCATGAAGAACCTCGCCATGCGTATGGGGCAAACGTGCGTGACGCCGCCACCGGCAACGTGATCTGGGGACTGAAGCTGAGTGATCCGGGAAGGGGGCTGGCGATCGACATCGACCCTCGCTACAGAGGCTACGAGTGCTGGGCGAACAGTTCAGACGGTCTGTATACCTGCAAGGGGGAGAAGATCTCCGGCGCCAAGCCTCGATCCTGCAACATGGGCGTATGGTGGGATGCCGACCTGCTGCGGGAGCTCCTCGATGGGACCAGCATCGACAAGTGGGACTACGCGGCCGGCACAACAATGCGGCTTCTTTCCGCCGACGGTTGCTCGCGAAACAACGGATCGAAATCGAATCCGTGTCTGTGTGCCGACGTCCTGGGCGACTGGCGGGAAGAAGTGATCTGGCGCACGAGCGACAACAGGGAGCTGCGCATCTACACGACGACGATTCTCACCGACCGGCGATTCTGCACGCTGATGCACGACCCGGTCTACCGGCTCAGCGTGGTCTGGCAGAACGTCGCGTACAACCAGCCGACGCAGCCGGGCTTCTACTTTGGCAAAGGCATGCAATCGCCGTCTCGCCCGCCGACTGTCGCGCCGCGATGACCCTGCGCAGACGGACGAAATGAGCCCGCACAGGACAAACTGCCAAAGCAGCGGGGTGGGCTTCGGAAGGAAGAAGGAAAACCACGCAGGAATTGGAGGAGATTCTGCTGGCTCGCGTGGTGTTCGAGATCGAACTGGTGGCCTGACTCAGTGTCTTACGGCTCGCTGGGCTTTTCGCATGCGGCGGCGTTCCCGTTCGGAGGGCTTCTCGTAGTAGGCGGTTCGTTTCATGTCGCGGATCAGCCCCTCCTTTTCGCACAGCTTCTTGAAACGCCGGATCATCTGCTGCACGGATTCGCCTGAACGCATCTTCACTTTTAACACTAACTACACTCCTTAAAACCGTTTCCACCCATAACCACTTGCGAGTACGACACGTATGGACGCTGCAGAAAAGTCCAAAACAGCTATCCTACCACTCCTATCGTCCGTTTTCAAGCCGAAAAATCGTCTGGGTGCTTTTTTTCGTGGAGCCGCCATTCATACGGGCTCCAGCCACGCACTTGTTGCTGTGACGCTTGAAGCAGGACCGAGAATGTGGTAGAATCGGGTGTCATTTGGAGGTTCCTTTTTCGTTGGACAAATATCGTCAGACGCTGGAAGTCAGGAAAGAGCGGGCCATTTTGGTGGCCGCCCACCTGCCCGGTGCGGACGGCTGGGATGACCTGGCGGAGTTGACCGCCCTGGCGGAGAGTGCCGGAGCGGTTGTCGTCGACCGGTTTCAACAGAGGATCCGCAAGATCAATCCTGCCACGTACATCGGCAAGGGCAAGGTCGATCAGCTTGGCCAGCGCGTCAGACGCTACAAGGCGGACGTGATTATCTTCGATCACGATCTTTCGCCTGCCCAGATCCGCGAGCTGGAGGAGGCTATCCAGGCCAAGGTGGTGGATCGCAGCGAGTTGATCCTCGACATCTTCGCAACCCGGGCGCAGACCAAGCAGGCCAAGTTGCAGGTGGAGCTGGCCCAGTTGGAGTACACGTATCCGCGCCTGACCCAGATGTGGTCGCACCTGGACACGGTCGCCGGAGCAGGCGGCGCCGGTCTGGCGGGCAGCGTCGGCGCCATCGGCACGCGCGGCCCGGGCGAGCAGCAGTTGGAGATCGACCGCCGGATCGTCAGCAAGCGCATCCATGAGCTGCGAGACGAATTGGAGGCAATTGACCTCCGCCGATTGCGGGAGATCAAAGGCCGTAAGGACCTGTTCCAGGTCTGCATCGTCGGGTACACCAACGCCGGAAAGAGCACGCTTCTGAACGCCCTTACCGATGCCGGCGTCGTCGCCGAAGACAGGCTGTTCGCTACGCTTGACACTCGCACGAGGAAATGGGCGCCTTGCAGAGGCGCCGAGGTGCTTTTGAGCGACACGGTCGGTTTTGTCCGCAACCTGCCTCATCAGCTTGTGGCGTCGTTCAAGGCGACGCTGGAAGAAGCGGTCTACGCTGATCTGCTGGTGCACGTCATTGACGTCGCCAACCCCGATGTGATGAACCAGATCGAATCGGTGAACAAGGTCCTGTCGGAGATCGGCTGCGGCGACAAGCCGGTTCTGGAGGTCTTCAACAAGGTCGATGCCATCAGAGAGATCGGCCGACTCGAGTTGTTGCAGACGCTTCATCCTCAGGCCGTATCGGTTTCGGCCAAGACGGGCCTCGGACTCGACGAGCTCAGCCGGCAAGTCGCGCAGCACTACCGGGGTCGGGAGCTTGTCCTGCGGGTCCACTGCAGCCAGGCCAACGGCAAGGTGCAGTACTACCTCCGCGCCCACGGCCAGATCCTCAGCGAGCAATACGTCGATAGCTCCGTGGCCATCGACGTCAGAATGGGTCTGAAGCAATTGCCCGACCTCGAACGCCTCCGCCCCGACAAGCTCGAAGTCCTCCAGGGCTGAGAGTGTCGCCGTGAGATCAACACCGGGACGAGTTCATGACCGCCCGAGAGCCGGAGAACAGGATGCCTCGGATCCTTTGCTGGAGGAATCGCTTTCGGGGTTTGTCCCCCTCTGGGAGCATGGGCGAGAGAAACTCTTCAAGGAGACAATGGTCCTTGTCAATCAGGAGATCGTTCCGTGTCGCGTCTCAGCCGGGATAGGCGCAGCGAGGGGGCAACGGTATGATAATACTACACGGCTTGGCGGCGTAGCCGGGCGATGTCACGTGGGAGATGTCAGATCAGTACCAGTTCAACTGAAGGAGTGGATTATGGGAAGATCACTTGTGACTTGTCTCGTCGTTTCCCTCTTTGTCTCGCTGGCCCCGTCGACCGCCCTATCGTGGTGGGAGGAGGCGCGGCTGACGTTTGACACGGACCGGAATCACCAGTTGGACAACAACCTGAACTGGTCTCCTGACTGCCGCTGGATTGCGTATGACACGAGGGCTTTTTCAGGCGGCATC
>JAFGJR010000259.1 GCA_016928975.1 Sedimentisphaerales bacterium
GGTGAAAGTGCGTGTCGCAGTAACGGGCAGTGGGCGAGATAGTACACTTCTTCACAGCGACTCTCCGAACAGTCCTGCCAACTCCTGCATTCCCCTCCTGTAGACGGACGCGTATTGCTGCACTTCCTCTGGCGGCAGTGGTCCGGTATCAAGCACGGCGAACACATCGCGCGGGGTGCCTTGCCGTCTCAGACGCTCGATGGCCATGCGCACAGCTCTACAATCGCGGGCCTTCGCGCCAGTCACAGATGCGGTGCTACTGGAAAGATCGTGAGTGTACTGAGCATCGAAAGCGGTCAATCCAGCCTGAACCACCGCCGCATGGCGAATCATGCACGGCAGGCAATACCCGCAATGCTGACCAGGGGTTTCTCCCTCCCATCTGCTTTGTTCAGGGTGTGAACATGACATGCTAAGCGACATCGTCTTCCGCAAGAGATCCGACTCAGCTTCCGCTAGCATCTCCCCCTTGGTCTTGAACCGGTAAGGCAGCGCGATGTCATGATTCAGGCCTATGAGTCGTACCACTTCATTCAGACAGGAGATGAAATGCGGATGGGTTGTCCTCGTACTGGCACTGCCGACCCTTGCCCCGGTTAATGGTACGTTGAGGCCGATCAGGCCGTTTTCTGGAACGATGACCGGGACGCACGCGCCATACGCATTGGCCACAGCTATGCCGAGCCCCAGGAACAAGAGGGATCGGCTTCGCATTGTGTCTTCGCCGCATCCAGGCAGTTGCGGCGGAAGAACATGGAACGACAGCTGCCGCATATCTAGGCCGGGGGCCGCGCACAAGGCGTTCATGACGTCATGCTGGAACTTCGAGGTCGAGCCTCCCCCGTAGTGGCCGACCAGGGCTATCCGTGACCCATCGCTAGCGCGCGCAATTGCTCCTGCGAGGGAATCCAACCCTCCCGAACACAGCACAACCGCATCAACCTCGGATTGATCCTGAGCCTCGGCAAACGGAAGTTCATCGTCCTCCCCTTCGGCCAATTCGCGGAAGGACAACGACCAGCAATCCCCGGTAAGGAACGATATACCACGCTCTAGAGTCTCCCGGGCATTCTCCCACGCGGCCGTATCAGCAACAGGTAGATGCAGGATGCATTCACGTGTCCACCTGTCTTGCGCCGTAGAGCGCGGGATCAGCATGTCTGCAGAATAGACAGACATGGCCAAACGCAGCAGGTCAATCGCCCCTGCCTCTGGCGCACGGCCGCATGAGCGACGGATTCCATCCAGCACATGTTCGCGCATTGGATGCGGCGCTCCCGGGGACTGAAAGGGGACAAACAGCGGGTTCACTTCAAATGGCCCTTGGGGCGCATAATCATCCGCCTCCCCGACGCGCGCGACTACATGCCATTTCATTCGCTGACCTCCAGTATCCTATATGCCTGCTCGTAAATGCCGGACATCGTTGCCTGGATATCAGGCGAAGACCAATCGCACTGCAGCAGATCAACATCCTCAAACGCTAACGCCACGCAATCCGTGACGTATTGCTTCATTTGATATTCGAGATCGATGGCCTTTGCTTCTGAAATAGCGCCCTTCTCAATGCTAAGCCCCAATTCAGCGAGCCAACGGTAGTAGATGTAGGCCGATACGCTGCTCTCTATGGTTGCGGCAACCGCTTCAGCATCGAGCCCTTCGAGCACGGCGGGGTCACCCCCAGCTTCGATGATCTGTTCATACAGACCCGCGAACACATCATTCACCGCCCTGCGTGCACAAGCTGATTCCTGCGTATCTCCTGCAGGCGCAAGACGGTCCGCTATACCAGCCAACACGGTGGCGGCATCCTGGCCAACGAGCCGCGACAGACCCACACCTCGCAAGGCTGGCCCCAGTCCGCGACGCCCCACGTCAGCAAGGAAGCCGCCGATCCCGATAGTCGCCGAACGGCCAGAAGTCGATGATCGCGCTGCCCGGGCTGCTCCACCATGACCACTGACATAGGAGCGGGCGGCAGCGCCAAGACTGCCCCGGCCACCATCGCTCGCCCAACGTGTCAACTGTGTCTTCGCGTTTTGCCAGTTTCGAGGTGGCGGCGAAGCTGGTACTGGCGAGGCATCCGCGTCTTCCTCTGCGCCTTCTGGAGCATCCTCATCTGGAGGCTCACCATCTGGTCCAGGTCCTGCGGGGAGTTCAGCCCAATCAGGAAGCAGGCCGGGTCCATCGCCTGGTCCACCATGTGAGGTTGATGTGCCCATCGTCTCTACGTTCCCTTCTTCCGAGGTGGATTTAGTGCGCTGGCCGCCGCCGCCTTTAGCTGGAGGTTAGCCGAGCTCCCCTTCCATCGGTCTAACAGGGCCTGCAGCGAACCTGCAAATGGGCCTCCCCGAGCAAGTCTGACCAAGACTGGCACAATCTGGAACGGAACAGCCGGCTCGGGGGTCCTGTCGAGAACCTGAAACAGCTGACCCAAGAGTTCAGGCCTGGCCTCCGACAGGCGCACGAGGGCGTTAAAGGCGGAGTTTGGCAATGACGGGTTCTCTTCACGCCTGGCTCTGGCCGCAAGTTCCTCAAAAATCGCTGCCGCATCCCCAGTGCTGAGTTGCTTCACGTCTGACAGACCATTGCTTCGCACCGCTTCACTTCCGCTTACCAGTTTCCGGAGACAGTCCTGCGCTGGAGCGGAGAGTCGCACCACGACTGCCCCTGTAGTGCTCAGTGTATCCCTGGAGAAGTAGAAGTATGGCCGTAGGTCAACGTTCGCCAGACCTGGCTCGATCTGCAGCCACTCCTGAATAAACGAGTCTTCCAGCCACGCTGCCACCTGTGGGGCCAGGCGCGGCTGGCTCTCACCCTCGGACGCTTCCTCAGATTCATCGTCCGCCTCAGGCTCCGCAGATGGTTTCGAAGCATCTTCGAGGCGTGCAAGCTCGTGAGGTGTGCCTTGTTGTCCTGCCTGAAGCTCTGCGAGAGTCCTGAATGATTCAGGACGGAAGTACTCCAACAACATCAGCTTCGCAAGCACCTGTGCCCGCAACGGCAACTCTCTCGCTCGGGCCATGCACATTCTCATGACCAAGGTGTTTAGGAATCGCTTGCACTGCCGAGGGTTGCCGTTCAGGCCCATCGCCAGCAGTCGGCCTAGCCTATTCGCAATCGTCAGCCCCTCTTCAAGTTCGGGGGAGACATCTCCAACCAAGGCTTCCGCAGCTGCCCGATCGAAGGACTGGCCCTCCAAGATCCTCTTGGTGTCCTGCACCCACCCCTGAGCGTCAGCGATCTTGTCCGTGCATGCCTCCACGAAGAGCAGGCTGATATAGCTCTCCATCTCAGCAGCGCTGAGTTGCGGTATTCGAACCGGGAATTGGACGAGCTTCTCCAAATAGTCTCGCCCAACTTCCGCGCGATCACCAGGCAGTTCAGGAAAGCGGGCCCGGACGGCGTACTTCACGAGCCGCTCATCTGCAGCGATGACGTATGCCGTGTTGTCTGTGAACAGGAACAGCTTGATGGCTTCTAACGTTTCTATGATCGTGTCCGGAAGACAGCGATCAAGATCGTCGATGATGACGACGACGCGACTGAGAGATGTCTCCTGTAGGAGCGAGGAGAACTCAGACCGGAAGCTGCGAACATTCTGGAAGGGAAGTGATGGCGATCCGGATGCCTCAGCGCCGTCATCCTTCAGCAGGTTCTGGCCTTCGGCATTTGCTACCACTTTGGATGCGTCAGCCGCGAGCAGCACTCCGGCAGCAGGTGGTCCGCCCAAAGCCAGGGCCGTGCCGTACTTCGCAACCGTTCCCGCCACTCGGAACCAGTTGATGCGCCGGAAGAGGCTGGACACCAAGGACTTCGCCTTCTCTGTGAGCTCAACGCGCCCTTGCACTCCCTCGACTATAGCTTCCATCAAGGCTGCTTTTGCATCGTCGTAGCCTTCAAATAGCCACCCGTTAAACCTCAGAACAAGCGTACCTTCAGCAGAACTGAGTCTGCTCTCCACCATGTTGAGCAAGGTGCTCTTGCCGCTGCCCCAGTCACCAAACACACCGATTGTGGCCGGAAGAAGGCGACCCGGGGCCATGCACGACACTATGGCATCTGCAAAGTGGGAAAACCCGAGCAGATCAGCATCGGCCTCATGATCAGGCCAGAGCGTCATGTCTATCGACGGTTCCGTCATGGCTTCTCTCCATGTGACGCGATCCAAACGCGGACATTTCCGTCGCGCGCTCAGCCACGTATCTGCATCAGCCGGTCTCTATGTCCGCGTCAATTCCGCGTTGGCTAAGTGACTCGCGGATAACGAGTTCGATCGTATTCTCACGAATGGCCGACTCGCCCTTGGCCAGGATGTTCACGTCGCAGATGATGTCGGCACCTTCCTTGGCCAGCGGGTCGATGACCTCGGTGTAGATATCCTGCCAGTTCTCCCAAGGAACTCGCATCTGGATGCGAACCCGGTCGAGTCGGCGCTCGCCCGCGACGATCTTGACGCCGCCACCTGAACCAGCTGCGGGAGGTCCCCCTGCGCCGGGTGCCGCCGTGCCGCCAGAGGCCGTCGTACCCGTACCTGGCGTGGCTGCGCCAGCGGTTGTGGGTTCGGGCAGAAGAGCCTTGGCCGCATCAGGCCTTACCAGCCATGCGGAGTCGATGTTCTCGACCGTGACGCCCGGTTCGCGGAAGCGGATGGTATCGAATTGCTTGGACTGCCCATCCCCCAGGGCATAGGCGAACAAGCCACGCTCCACACCACGGGCGACGGCGTCCAGCAGGACATCCGGCCCCATTAAGGCCGGCAGGTGGGTCAGCGTGGTGAAGTAACCCGCTAGCGTTGGAACGTGCAATACATCCTGATCTTCCGGCCATAGCTGCCAGCGAGGCCCGATCAGAAGCGAGGGGTCGAGCTTGGCGAGCAACTGGTCATTGGCCTGAAGCGTCTCGATCACCTTCTTGCTCAAGAGCTGCTCGGCTCCTAGCGTGGCAATGCCCATGTCGATTGCGCGGAGATCCTTGTTCGCCACTGGAACGACAATGTGCCTGTATGCTGCCGACAACGCACCTGGCAGTCGGGCCTCCGCCTCCTTCAGTCTGCTGGCGAGATCCTTCTTCTGCTCGTCGGTGAGCTTCCGCTTCGTACTGGCATCCTCGTCGATGTTCTTCAGCGCCAGAAGCCGTCGGCCTGCATCCAGCACGTCAGTGGCACGCTGCTGGTCTGGGGCCAGGAAGATCAAGGCGTTGGCGTGCTTGCGGTAACCATGGCCGTGGTGCTTCACGATTCGGCCGATGAACTTGCCGGTATCCTCGGGAATCTCGTCCTCGGCGATCACCTGATGCAGGTCGAGCATCACCAGCCCCAACTGAGGCTGGTCAGCCACATCGCGATCTTCCTGGGGGTATCGAAACACGCGAATCGCCTGGTCCCCGACCATGTTGTTCAACACTCCTTTACAGAAGTCTCGAACCCTGTCCGGCTCACTCCGGACCATCTCCTCGCGGTCGACCAGGATGCGGTTCAAGTTCGCCTGGGCGTCGAAGTAGAACAGGCCGCTGTCATGGTACAGATGCCAAAGGCGCTTGGTCAGACGGTCCGCCGCGTCGCTCATGAAGGGCGGCGGCATATCCGGGTTCAATACAGACACCCGCAGTTGCGGCAGCGTCGCACCGCGTTGTGCTCCGCCTCCGAACGAGTACATGAAGATCGCCTTCGCCAGCTTCTCCGACACCGACTCCTTGGCATATTCACTGCCAAGTTGTCGGTCGATCTCGGGGGCCTTGGCGTCCTTGCCTGCAATGTCGGTGTCGATGACGCCGTGGAACTGGTTGCCGATGAACTTGATCAGCTCCGGCCGGACTTCGACGGAGCCAAGGTCAACGTCGCCGCTCTGGATGACATAACCATTGTCCTTCGCCCGATAGAGCTGGCTGATTACGAACGCCAGCAACCGCAGCACGCCACGTGTCCGTTCGAACTCCGGGATGGACCCCCAGCGTTCATACAAGGCCGAGATCAACTCCGGGTGAAATGGGTACGCCGCCAGCATCCTGTCGCGGTAGCCCGGCTCCCGCACGGCGGCAGGCACATCGTCGCCGAGTTTCTGATACATTGCCCAGTACGCCTCGACGGATGCCCGGCGCTGCTGCTCATCGCCCAGGCTCTCGAACAGGCGTCGGCGGATCACCTCGTAGATTTCCTGCCCCTCAACCGGCGTCTTGACCGTCTCGATGCGACCCATGACCTTCTCAAGCGAGGCATAGGCACGCTCGGCGTTTTCCCCCATGAACTCCGCGATCTGGCTGGTCAGCGTCACCACCAGCATCGCGTGCGGGCAGTTTGAAATTGCCTCAGTCAACTGCTGCAGGAAGGTCAGTGTGGTGCCACGCAGTGACTCGTCGCCCACCTTCACCGCGCTGGCGTTCAGCAGATACGTCAGCGTCTCGTCAATGAGGATCACGCAAGGCCCGGCCGTTTCCAGCAGCTTGCCCAGCAGGTTTGTTCCAGGCGCAGTCTTGATCTCGTCATCCTTGGCGACCATCTGGTACAGCCGGTCGCCGCCCAGTTGAAAGGCCATCTCGCCCCAGAGGGTGCGGTCGTGATTGACGTTCAATGCCGTACCGACCAGGGCCGCCACGGATGCCTTGGGCACCTCCTTCAGGTTGGCCGAGTCCAGCAGTGCCTTCACGGAGTCCACTCGCGCCGATTCCTTCGGCGACTTGATCATGTGGTACATCGACAGGAGCGTGTGTGTCTTGCCGCCCCCGAACGGTGTCTGCAACTGGATCACCGGTTCGGTCTTGGCCTTGCCGCCCAGTCGCTCCAGCATGTCCTTGAGCAAGCGGCTCAGCCCGCCCGTCATGTAGGTCTTGCTGAAGAAGGTCTGGGCGTCGCGGTAGTCCACGGCCCCCTGGCCGGCCAGCACGTGCCCCAGGTTCGCCGCGAACACCGAGGCGTCGAACCGTCCCTGTCGAATGTCCTCGTGCGGCGTTACCACCGTCCGCCATGGCCGAATCGTACTCATGACTGCCTTCCTGTCAGATAGTGTCTTGCCATTGCTGGCCCAGCCGCCGATTTCAGCAACCGAACCGTCTCGTCCTTTAGCTTGCGTGGCCCTTGGAGATACGCCCCAATCGCCTTCGCCCGATCCCGCCCGGCGGGACGAACGATGTGGTCCACCAGGACCGGATCGTCAAACAGCATCGACGCCGACTGATCAGCCACCACGCGGTAGCGATAGTCCGCCTGCGGGTACGCCTGATCGTTGCCCGGATTGGCGACCACCCGCTGTACCTGCCATACGCCAACCAGAAAGCCCGCCTGGGGCGCATCCTCGCACGCGCCAGCCAGGTTCTTCCCGCACGTCACCAGCCAGAGCCGATCTCCTGCCGTCAGGTCCTCGAACAGACGCGCGTTGGAGTGCCAATACAGCGCATGCTCACCAGCGAACTGGCGCACCCAGTTCTGCCGATAGTCTCGCCAATAGATCAGCACGTCCGTCACGCTTGCTCCAGCTCTGGCACGTTGTTGAGGTCGAAACTCACCTCGTAGGTCATACACTCGATGTTCGGCTGTCCGTCCAAGGCGTACTGGAGCCGTCTGTCGATGTCCCGGCAGACGATCAGTCCGCGTACTTCGGCCCCATCAGCAAGATTCCGGCGAACCCAGCCCATGTAGCGAAGCACCTGCCCGACGGTCGCGTCACTGGTCTGGTCCTTCTTCAGTTCGATGACCAGCCATCCGCCGCTATCGCGTCGCTTTGCCAGAAGGTCGATCTCGCCGATCTCCTGCGTGTTGTAGTAGGATCCGACGACCTCCCCATCCTCCTCAAGCAGATCCCATTCGCGAAGAAGCTCCACGCTGTTCCAGTTGTCGACGAGGAACTCCTGAAGGTACTTCTCCAGACCGAATACCCCGCTAGGGCAAGGTCGCTTCGTGATCACGTCAACCTCGGTGGCGGCCTCGACCTCATCCGCCTCCCGTCCACGAGGCATGTGCGGCTCGACCCGCCACCAGAGCATATCCAGCGTCCACAAGTCGATGCCAAGTTGCTCAGCCACCTCGTGCAGGACTCGATTCAGCACGACGTAACGTTCGCTGAAGCTCGCCCCGCGCGGCATGTCCGGCCAGATACCAAGCCGCTTCATTCCGCTTTCGGCGGTGTTGTTCCAGACGCCGTACTTGTCTGGATAGGCCACTTGAAGAATCGCCGTGATAACTGCACGGCCAAGGCCCTTGATCATCGGGTCGCCCGTCGGTGGCCGAAGGCGATTCAGGCGAGTCTTGATATCAAGGCCCTCATCCAGGAGCACCTTCAGTGCTTCCTGCAGTTTGGCCATGTCGGCGGTCATCCAGCCGCCTTGCCTGTGAATGCTGTCCCAGTGTTTGTTGTTGCGGAACAGCAGGAAGCTGCGGAACATCTCCGCTGTCAGGCCATCCAGATTCTCGGAAGCGAACACCGGCTGGTACTTTTCCAAGACGGACGCCTTGGCGTCTCGGATTTCGGCCGCAACGCGATACATCTCGTCCGGCGACTGGTGATCGACCTTCGCCAAAATTTCCCGCAGGCTTTGTATCGCTTGTTCTCGTGCCATGGTGTCACCTATCCGTCAATCAAAACAGTCCCTGGGTCGCGTTCTGGAGGCTCTCCCGCTGATTCAGCAGGCCCTGGAGCAGTTGCTTCTCCTTGTCGCCATCGGGCAGGATTTCACTGACGGCCTGGGCGACGAGCCAGAGGGTCTGGCTCTTGCCGTGGCCACTCCGGGCGAGGAACTCGCCGGCCCCGGTGGCGTCGCCCTTGTCGCGGAAGGCACACAGGCGGTGCAGCACGTCGATCAGGCTCGACGGCACGCCATCGGCCTTCGGCTCGCCGAGGTTCTTGATCTTCATCCGTTTGGCGATGGTGACGGCCGAGACGTTCTGGCCGCTCTTTTCGAGCACGCCAGTCTTGTCCCACATCTCTTCGGTACTGAATCCCAGCGCCTGGGACAGCTTGAACGCCTCGTCGGCCGGGATCTTCGCGTCGGCATAGCTCCACTTCCACACGACGTAGAACTGGCTTTCGGCGTCGATGTGGCCGACCTGCCCGCCCTTGACGATCTTGTTCAGCGCATAGTGCGTGACCAAGTCACGGACCTCGTCGAGGAACTGCCCGACCGTCACATCCTCGCCGCTCAGACGGACAACCCGCTCGTACTGGCCGAACACCGACAGTGCCGGCCCGATCGCCGAGATGAAGAAGTCCGCTCCGCGAATGCCCTGGTCCCAGAAGAAGTCGAGCCTCTCGTTGGCGACCTCGCGCAACCCGCTTCTAACGTCATCCCATAGCCCCTCACCTGCGTTAGTGGCACGCTTGCGGCAGATGATGCTCACACTACTTGCCAGTGCAGCGGAGTCCATTGCACGTAGCCGGCCTGTCATCTCCGTGTGTAGCGGCCAGCTCCCTGTAACGAGCAAGCCGGACCGAATCAGTCCCCCAATGATCGACTCCCACGCAGTAGTGGTCTTGTGAGCAAACATCACCGAGGCGATGCTGTCATCAGCAAGGACCCGGTGCATCTCTTTGAAGGCCCCCTCCATCGCAGTCTCGTAGTCTGCAGCCGTCTTGCGGGTCCCCGGATAGTTCTTTCCAAGGTGGCTAACCATCTCCGATGCCTTCGGGGTCAAGGGCGTTCGAAAGATATCGGGGAGATGAGTACCCAACACTCGTTTGTGCCACACGTAGAAGAAGTCACTCAAATCCGAATATGGCACAGCGTCGTAATAGGGCGGATCTGTTGCAACCGTAGAAATGGAACCAGCGTCAATCGGCATCCGATCAGCAGAGCTACGATGGGCGACTCCTACAGATGGAACAGAGCAATGCTCGATTACCCGAGTGTTCCATGCAATGGCGTCTTCCCAGTTCCCACTCGCCGTCCCAATCGGGTTGCTTTCTACATAATCCCAGATCATGGGCAAGGCTTGCCTGCCAAATACATGGCCGATCTTCTCGCCGGTGTTCTGCCAGGTGCATAGTGTCGCATTGCGATCAAGTACCTTTGCAAGACAGAAGGTCAGGTACGCCCGGACGGCCGTACCATGGTCGCCATGATCGATTGGGGATTCGCCCATCAGTCGGACGAAAGCAGTGGCTGCCGCCAGCTGGCGGGCGTTAAAGAGGTGCCCCCACTCGGACAGACCGAATAAAGGTGCGTTGAATACACCAGACCACGCCTTCAGCGGTTCGTGTGGGACGATGTCCTCGCCATGTTCAGCCACCTGTCGCTGAAGGTAATCCGTTGCTCGCTCCAATGCCGTAACGTCGTTCGAGGTCGGCACGCGGTATTGCTTGCCCGTCATGCCTTTGCTTATGGTGGCGACAGCCATTAGCTGCTCATGCAGCCTTCCGGAGTTGCCTTCCTCCTGAAGATATTTCGA
>JAFGJR010000260.1 GCA_016928975.1 Sedimentisphaerales bacterium
CCGGCGGGGTCACCTCCTCTCGATTTCCCTTCATTTCTTCCCTGGGCAGGGATTTCGCCAGGTCGGCCAAACGCCGAATGGCCTATAATATTTGCGGAAAATGCTTGAAAATGCCGGCGAAGATGGTATGCTGTCTCTCGTTGGGAGGATATAGGTGCCTGCTATGTAGCAGGCCGGTCGGAAGGAGCCAGGTCCTGTGGGAGGAACGGTTCCGGAGGCCTAGATATCACATCTTTTGAGGAGGTACGGACATGAAACGGCGTATCTTTCATCCAGTCACAGTGGCAGTCGCGCTGTCGGTGTGTCTTGCAGCGGGTGGCCTTGTCGTGCGGGCGGGCCAGGAGGCACCGCCAAATGAGGGCACGCCTCGCGTGATGTATGTCACAGACTTCGTTCCGGGGACACGGGTCGTGCTGCTCGACAACGAGCCGGCCGGAGGCCCCGGGCTTAAGGCGGGCATGACCGGAACCATCCTCTGCTGTGACCGGTCGGATTGCTCGGGACGGGTGCTCGTGAGCTGGAGCCTGTGGCGCGGCGGCAGTAGCCTCGAGGCCGACTGTGCCATGGCGGTGGCCGGCTTGTACCCGGACGGCTCGACCATCTGGGTGGACCCGGCCAAGGTCCGCCTGGGTCTTCCGTTCGAGAACATCGGCATTCTGGAAAGCGGGCCCGAAGGTTGTCTGTACCTATCCATCCCCGAGGGCGGCCGCTTTCGTCTCGTCATCAATCCGGAATTCAGGGAACGATGGTGGGTCGCCTCTCCCGGAAACCGCTTCCGGGTCCGAGGCTTGTTGAACCGCAGTACCCCCGCCGCCGGTGAGGCATGTCCCCAGGCGGATGGGGATATCTACCATCCGATTCTGATCCCCTCGGACTGGGACGTGGAGCCGGGCAGTTGGGCCAAGGGTCCCTTCTACAACCTGGATCGCGTCGTCCTGGTCGGCGAGAGCAACCCGCATGGCGCCGTGGATCTGCCTCGCGGGATCACCGGGACGGTGATCTGCAACAACCAGTTCGAGAAGGACGCGTCGCTGCTGGTCAGTTGGGACCTCTGGGGCAAGGGCGGTGACGCGGAAGAGTATCTACAGTGCACGGAGCGTCTCGGCGGCTTGTTCCCACCGGGCTCGACCTCGTGGGTGTCACCGCACGAGGTTGCCAAGTACTATGAGACCGGCTGCGGCGTCCTGGAGGAGACGGTGATCTGTGCGCGGGGCGATTCGCCAGACGTCCCGGTGATCGGTCTGTTCGTGGAGCTCGATGCCGTGTACTGCCTGCCGGACATCGCCACCGGAACGACCTTGCCGAGGGGCCTGGTCAAGGCGACGGGCCTGTATACACCGTACGAAGAGATGATGGGCCGGCAGACCAACCCGGACCCCGCCATGCGTGACATCGGTGGGATTATCTTCGACTCCATCGTCATGCCGTGCCACGTGCCGAGCTGCTGCGACCCGCCATACGTGGCCGGTGACAGAGTCAGGTTGCTGGTGAATCAGCCCGGCGGCGCGGAGGGCTTGATCGTCGGCGCCGGCGGCAGGGTCCTGTGCTGCAATCCGGACGACCCGTTCACGCCGATTCTCGTCTCCTGGGACAACTGGACCGGCGGCGGCGACGAGGACGAGCTGTGCCAGACACCGCCCGGATGGTATCCCGACAACTCCACTCTGTGGATGGCGTGCTCGGAGATCAAACGGGTGGTGCGGCCCGATCTGTGCGACCAGCCGGAGTTTCGTCGCTTCGTGCCGCAGACCATCGAACAAGGAAAGCACGTCAGGATCAGCGGCATGATCTACAACCGCGGCGGCGCCAATTCCGGGCCCTTCTTTGTCTACCTCTATCTCTCGACGGACGTGAAGATCGGCGCCGACGACTACTTGCTCTCGCAAATGGCCATGGACATCGACGCAGGCGGCTCCGCGGAGCTCTCGTGGCTCAACGCGATCCCGACGAGCATCCCGGCTGGCCAGTACTACGTCGGTTGGCTGATCGATCCCGAGAACCGCGTCGTGGAAGAGGACGAGGCGAACAACATGATCCTGATCGACTCGGGCCAGTTGACCGTGACGGGCAAGTGACGACGACGCCCTGCTGAAGATTAAGGAATCTCATACAGACGGAGAAGTGCACGAGGGAACAAGCGACAGGAAGACGCTCGTCGAAATCTGTTGCTTGTCCCTTGTGCACCTCGCGATTCTTCGTCTTGGACATGAGATGGGGGGGCTCGATCACTTCATTGACATTCCGCACGGCCCGTGAACGCCCTCTGCCCAGATACCGTTGCGGGTCGCCCCGTACGCCCACCAACCCGCGCCCCCGCCAAGATGACCCGGCGTAGTGGACTGGCGGCCTATACGGCTGTATTCTGGTCTCCGTCGGTTTCTGACGACGTGATTGGGAGGCACAAGATGGGCAAACGTTTGTCCTGGGTTCTCATCGTGGCGATGTCGGTCCGGTCGATCTGCGGCGTGGTCCTGGCAGATCGCCGGTCCGATGTGAACGATGTTGCCGAGTCGTATGTCAAGCTCGTGCTGGAGGTCGGGCTGTACGACGACGTCTACGTGGACACGTACTTCGGGCCAAGTCAGTGGAAGCCTCCGGAAGCCGCGAAAGAGGACCAGTTTCCAGTCGAGCGGCTCGACGGAAAAGCCCGCGAGCTGATCGAACGACTGGCGAAGATCGATGATCGGGGACTCACCCCTCTGGAGAGGCAGCGACGAGCGTACCTGGAAAAGCAACTGTCCTCAGCCAAGGCCAAGATCGAGCTTCTGGGCGGCAGGAAGATGTCCTTTGATGAGGAGTCGAAAGCCCTGTACGACGTGGTTACGCCGGCGCGCGACGACGCACACTTCCAGAGCGTCCTGGACCGGCTCGACCACGCGCTGCCGGGCGACGACGATCTCTATTGGCGGTTCAACAACTACAGGAGTCAGTTCACCGTTCCCAAGGACAGAGTCGAGAAGGTCCTGCACGCCATCACCACGGAGTATCGCCGGCGAACGCAGGAGCACATTGCGCTGCCGGCCGACGAGCGGTATGACCTGGAGTTCGTGATCGCCAAGCCCTGGGGCGCCGCTACGACGTACAAGGGTGATGGACTCAGTCTGATCGAGGTCAATTTCCACATGCCCTTCGGCGTCGCGGACCTCGACCGGCTGGCCGGACACGAGATCTACCCGGGTCACCACCTCCACCTGACCCTGCTCGACACGAACCTCGTGAAGGACAGGAAGTGGATGGAGTACAGCGTCCTGCCGCTTTACAGTCCACTGGCGCTGGTGTGCGAGGGGCTCGCGGAGTACGGCTGCAAGGACCTCATCATGACGACCGCCGAGCGGGCGGATTTCGAGCGAAGGGTCCTGCTCCCGCTGGCGGGTCTGATCCCAACCGAGATGGAGAATTATCAGCAAGTCATGGCGCTGAAGGATGAGCTGGACGGCGCACTCGTGGAGGCCGCCCGGCGCTACCTGGACGGTCACATGACGGTGGACCAGACGCGAGAGTGGCTCAGGCGATACTACCTGGCCCTGTTCGGAGGCGTCGAGAACCTGATCACGTTCATCGAGAAATATCGGAGCTACGTGGTCACCTACACGATGGGCCGACAGCTCGTGCGGGACTACATCGAGAGGAACGGCGGTCCCAGCCGCGACCTTGCGCGACGCTGGCGACTCTTCCACGCCCTGCTCTCCACGCCACAGACGCCCTCCGGCCTACGGCAGGTAGACGCTCGTGCGCGAACGGCGAAACGGTTGACGAGCGGCGTGCCTCATGGTAGACACCGTGAACAGGAGGGTGAGGCCCTCCTCGACGGGAGTGCAGTGTCATGTGAGGTGCACTGAAATGGAGCCGACGACGGGACGAATGCGAGTGTCCTTTGTCTGGATGCTTCCGGCGTTCTGGGCGGCGTGCTCTCTTCTTCAGCATCGAGTCCCCGGAGACGAGTACGGTTTCTACGCCGTCTCCGCTATCCCGGGGCTATGGAGCTTGCCTTTTGTATTTCGCAGCGTGTCCATCCACAATGTGGCGCCCTATGTTGTCCTGGCCGGTGTGCCTCTTGTAGCCGCAGTCGGGCTGGCGATGGATCGGGTCCGGGTGCACAAAGCCCTCTGGACGGTCCTCTGGCTGGTCACCGCAGTGGTCGTGCTCTGTGTTGTGCTCTTGAGCTTCCCAAGCATCGACAGAGCGATCCGCAAGAACGGATCGTTGTCGGCGTACGTGCTCCTGGCCGCCACGGTGGGGCTCTACGGCGCGTCAATTCTCTCGCTTGTCTTCACGCTCGGCTGGCGGATGGTCGAGCGGCTGAGACCGTCCTCTGCGAAAGCATAGTCCTGAGGGCAATCGGTCCAACCAGACTCAGTTCATCGCTAAATCACGCGCCGGCGGCCTGGACAAAGGGGGACAGCTCGCGGAGGCGGTGGATGATGTCGGGCATCTTCCCGATCGTGAAGTCCACCTCGTGTTCGGTATTGTAGCGGCTGAGGCTGAAGCGGATGGAGCCGTGGGCGGCGGTGAATGGGACGCCCATGGCGCGCAGGACGTGCGAGGGTTCGAGCGAGCCGCTGGTGCAGGCCGAGCCGCTGCTGGCGCAGATGCCGTGACGATCCAGCAACAGCAGGATCGCCTCGCCCTCGATGAACTCGAAGCTGATGTTGGTCGTGTTGGGCAGGCGGTTCTCCACGTCGCCGTTGACCCGGCTGTCGGGACACGTCTTGAGGATCTCGCGTTCGAGCTTGTCGCGCAGGCGCCTGACCCTCGTGTTCTCGTCGTCCATGTTCTGCATTGCCCGCTCGCAGGCCTTGCCCAGGCCGATGATCCCGGGCACATTCTCGGTGCCGGCGCGCCGCCCGCCTTCCTGGTGGCCGCCGAGCAGGAACGGGGCGATCCGTGTGCCCTTCTTGACGTAGAGCGCGCCGACGCCCTTGGGCGCATGGAGCTTGTGGCCGGACAGGCTCAGCAGGTTGATAGGGCTCCTGGCGAGGTTCAGAGGCACCTTGCCGACGACCTGTACGGCGTCGGTATGAAAGGGGATGCCCTTGCCGGTCACCATTTCAGCGATTTGCTCGATGGGGAAGATCACGCCGGTCTCATTGTTGGCGTACATGATCGTGACCAGGGCCGTGTCGTCATCAAGCTGGTGCTCCAGCTCGTCGAGGTCGAGCCGGCCGAGCTTGTCCACGCCCAGCTCGATCACCGTGTAGCCGTGAGTCTCCAGGTCGCGACAGACGGACAGGACCGCCGGGTGCTCCACGCGGGTGGTGATGACCTTGCGCTTCTGGGGCGCGACCGCCAGGGCACCGTGAATGGCGGCGCTGTCGCTCTCCGTGCCGCAACTGGTGAAGATGACCTCGCCGGGATCACATCCGAGCAGGCGAGCCACATGCTCGCGAGCTTCGCGGATTTTGATTCCCACCTGGCCGCCGAAGGTGTGCATGCTCGACGGATTGCCGTAGAGGGTCGTGAAGTACGGCTCCATCGCCTCGTACACCTCATCCGCCACTCTGGTCGTCGCGTTGTTGTCGAAGTAGATCGCGTTCATGACTGGCTCCCGTGCTCATGTCCCTGCTCGCGCGACTCGGCGTCCTCCTCGACATACAGGCCCGGCGAGACGAACTCTCGCAGCTTGGCCTCTACAACGCCCTTCATCGTGAAGCCACTGATCTTGCACTCGGCGCACATGCCGCGAAACGCGATGAGAACCCTGTCGCCAAGGACGTCGATCAGCTCGATGTTGCCACCGTGTGCCCGCAGAGCGGGACGGATCTGCTCGTTGATCGTCTGCTGGATGAGCTGGATCTTCTGGATATTGGTCAGCCGTTTGCTCGCGCGGGACGCAGGCAGCTCCTGCTCCCTGGCCTTGTCGCCCTGGATGCGCTCGATGGTCTTCTGGATTTCACCTTTGCAGCCGCCGCAGCCGCCGCCGGCCTTGCAGTAATTCGTCACCTGCTCGACAGTCGTCAGGTTGTTCTCGCGAATGACCCGCTCGATTTCCGTGTCGGTGACGCCGAAGCAGGTGCAAACGATATTGCCCTCGATCTCGTGCTTCTTGCTGCCGCCGCCGCGATAGTTGGCGATGGCGGCCTCCAAAGCCTCGCGCCCCATGACGGAGCAGTGCATCTTCTGCTCGGGCAGGCCGCCGAGATAATCGGCGATGTCCCGGTTGGTCACCTTCATCGCCTCATCGAGCGTCTTGCCTTTGATCAACTCCGTCAGTACGGAGGAAGAAGCGATCGCGCTGGCGCACCCGAAGGTCTTGAACTTGGCGTCAGTAATCCGGCCGTTCTTGTCCAGCTTGAACGTCAGCCGCAACGCATCGCCGCACGCCAGCGAGCCGACTTCCCCGACGCCGTCCGCATCCTCAATCTCGCCGACGTTGCGCGGATTGAAGAAGTGATCTCTCACCTTGTCCGTGTATTCCCACATAGCGGTTTCCTGTCTTTGGTTCTGTTCTCCACCTTCTCAGAGTACGCCGGCTTTTGGCCGGCAATTTCAAAAGGACCTCAGGGACCTCAAGGACCTAAGAGGTTGCTTTCAGCGCCTGGTCGAAGTCGGCGATGATGTCGTCGATGTGCTCGGTGCCGACGGAGACGCGGATGTAGTCGGGCGTAACGCCGGCAGCGAGCTGCTCCTTTTCCGCCAACTGCTGGTGCGTCGTGCTGGCCGGATGGATCACGAGCGTCTTGCTGTCGCCGATGTTGGCCAAATGGCTGGCCAGCTTGACGCTGTTGATGAACTTCACGCCGGCCGCCCTGCCACCTTTGATTCCGAAGCCGAGGATCGCGCCCTGTCCGTCGGGCAGGTACTTCTTCGCGAGCTTGTAGTCCGGGTGCGAGGGCAGGCCGGGATAGTTGACCCAGCTCACCTGCGACTGTCTTTCCAGCCACTGCGCGAGCTTCATCGCGTTTTCCGAATGCCTCGGCATCCGCAGGTGCAACGTTTCGAGCCCTTGCAGGAACAGGAACGCGTTGAACGGCGACATGCAACTGCCCATGTCGCGCAGAAACTGCACGCGGGCTTTGATGATGTACACCAGATTGCCGAAGCTCTCGACGTACTTGACGCCGTGATAGCTCGGGTCGGGCTCGGTCAATTCCGGATAGCGGCCGTTGGTCCAGTCGAAGTGGCCAGAGTCGACAATCGCCCCGCCGATACTGGTGCCGTGGCCGCCGATGAACTTCGTGCAACTGTGCACGACGATATCGATGCCGTGCTCGATCGGCCGGAACAGAATCGGACTGGCCACCGTGTTGTCGCAGATCAGCGGCATGCCGTGGCGGTGCGCGACCTCGGCGATCTTCTCATAGTCGAGGATGTCGTTCTTTGGATTTCCGATGGTCTCGATGTACATCAGCCGCGTGTTCTTCTTGACCGCTTTGCCAAAGTTCTCTGGTTCCTTCGGATCGACGAAGGTCACCTCAATGCCCAGCTTGGGGAAGGTCTGGCTGAACAGCGTGACCGTCCCGCCGTAGAGCGAATTCGACGCCACCACGTGACCGCCGGCCCCGCAGATGTTGAAGATGCTGACGTAAATGGCGGACTGGCCGGAGCTCAACGCCAGTCCCCCGACGCCCCCTTCCAGAGCGGCCAGGCGTTTCTCCAGCACATCGGTGGTCGGGTTCATCAGGCGCGTGTAGATGTTGCCGAATTCCTGCAAGGCGAACAGCCTGGCCGCGTGGTCCGTGTCCTTGAAGCAATAGCTGGTCGTCTGATAGATCGGCACCGCCCGGCTCAGCGTGTCCGAATCGACCGTCTGTCCGGCGTGCAGCGCCAGCGTCTCGATGTGATACATCTCTTGTCCCATCATTTCTCCGGAAGGATTTCCACCATGCGTTCCAGCGACTTGGCCGCCTTGAGGCGAATGTCTTCGGGTACGGTCACCTCGTATTGCAGGTTTGTCAGCGAGGCGAGAACCTTCTCGACGGTGA
Organism: Sedimentisphaerales bacterium; assembly: GCA_016928975.1. The sequence goes on from JAFGJR010000260.1 coordinate 7,923, forward strand.
TCTTCTTCATGTTTGGACAGACGCCCCGGGTCCCGGCCGGAATGAACTCGGCGTCCGGCCGGACCTTCTTCAGCGGATGGATCATCCCGACCTCCGTGGCAACGATGAACGCCTTCGCGGGGCTGGTCTTGACGAACGTCAGCATCTGGCCCGTGCTCAGCAGCACATCGGCCAACTGCTTGACCGGCTCGGAACACTCCGGATGCGCCATCACGACCGCCGCCGGATGCACCTGCTTGGCCCTCTTGATGTCGTCCTCGCTGATCTGCACATGTGTCGGACAGTATCCGGGCCACAGGATCAGGTCGCGACCGGTTCTCTCTGCGGCGAATCTGCCCAAGTGCTGATCGGGCACGAAGAGAATCTGCCGATCGCTGGGCAGCGAGTCGACGACCTCGACGGCATTGGCGCTGGTGCAGCAATAGTCGCTTTCTGCCTTCACTTCCGCCGTGCTGTTGACGTAGCAGACGACCAGCGCACCAGGGTGTTCGCGCTTGAGCGCGCGCAACTGCTCCGCGGTGATCATGTCGGCCATCGGACAACCCGCCCAGCGGTCCGGCAGAACCACTGTCTTGTTGGGCGAGAGAATCTTCGCGGTCTCGGCCATGAACCGTACGCCGCAAAAGACGATCGTCTCGGCGTCCGTCTTCGACGCCTCGATGCTCAGACCAAGCGAATCCCCGCAGAAATCCGCCAGGTCCTGAATCTCCGCAGGCTGATAGTTGTGCGCCAGGATGACCGCCCTGCGCCTGGCCTTCAGTTCCCTGATCTCATTGAGAATTGTCTGATCCAAAAGTCACTCCGAGTCAGTCACACGGGTTTGTTCTGGGTTTCGCTGTGCCTGCGGTACACCAGTTCGGGATTGAGGTTGCTGACGGTGACGCCGGGCGGCACGGACTCCTTGATCCAGGTGTTGCCGCCGATGACGGCCCCCTTGCCGATCGTGATATCGCCGAGAATGGTGGCCTCGGCGTAGATCGTCACATTGTCTTCGATGGTCGGATGTCGTTTGCCGCCCTTGATGATCCGGCCCCGCTTATCGCGCCGGAAGCTCAAGGCGCCCAGCGTCGTGCCCTGGTAGATGATCACGTTGTCGCCGATGACGGAGGTCTCGCCGATGACGACGCCGGTGCCGTGATCGATGAAGAAGTTCTCACCGATCCGGGCGCCGGGATGAATGTCGATGCCCGTCCTCGCGTGCGCGCACTCGGACATGATCCTCGGGATCAGTGGCACCTGCCGGACGAACAGCTCGTGGGCGACCCGGTAGGTTGCGATCGCGGTGATGCACGGATAGCTCATGACGATCTCTTCGTAGGACTTCGCCGCCGGATCGCCGTCATAGGCGGCCCGAACGTCGCCCTTGAGCAGGGTGCGAATCCGGGGCAGCTCGCCCAGCAGCTCCCCGGCAACGGTCTGGGCCATCGTCCGGCAATCGCACTGGCGGCAGTTGTTCATCCGGCACTGGTACTGGTATGCCCGATTCACCTGGTCGACCAGCTCCACCCAGACCTGGCTGAGCAGGTCGCCGAGGATGTACTTGACGTTGGATCTCGTCACGGCCTTTTTGCCGGTGTGGCCGGGAAAGAGCACTTCAAACAGCAGGTCCAGGATGTGGAGGATTTCTCCTCGCACAGGCAGGTTCGCGGCATCGATGAAGTTGATCCCACTGTCGCCCTTGTACGTCTCGGCGATCTCCTCGACCAGCTTGTCGAGGTTCTTGTTTGTCAAACGGTTCTTGGCCATCACAAGTTTGTCTTTCCTACCCTGCACGAGGCGCCATGGAACGCCTACGCCCGCTCGGGCTCGCGCAGATTTGCGTACAGGTCTGTGGACAGGTAGCGTTCGCCGGTGTCGCAGATGAAGGTCACGATCGTCTTGCCCTCATGTTCCGGCCGGTGCGATAGCTGCACGGACGCCCAGACATTGGCGCCGCTGCTGATGCCGCCCAGGATACCCTCTTTGGCGGCGAGCACCCGGGCAATCTCCAAGGCATCGTCATTGGACACCCGGACGACCTCGTCGATCAGCTTGGTGTCGAGAACTTTGGGGATGAAGCCGGCGCCGATGCCCTGAATTCTGTGGGGAGCCGGCTTGCCGCCGGAGAGGACAGGCGAATCTGCGGGCTCCACGGCCACAATCCGCAGATCGGGGTTCTTGGACCGCAGGACCTGGCCACACCCGGTGAGTGTGCCGCCGGTCCCTACGCCCGACACCAGGATGTCCACGCGCCCATCGGTGTCAATCCAGATCTCCCGGGCGGTGGTCTCGCGATGGGCCTGTGGGTTCGCCGGGTTCTTGAACTGGTTGAGCATGACGGCGTTGGGGTTCTCGGCGAGGATTTGCTCGGCCTTCTGTATGGCACCGGTCATGCCCTGCTCGGCCGGCGTCAGAATGATCCTCGCGCCGAAGATCTGCAGGAGCCTTCGCCTCTCTACGCTCATGGATTCGGGCATCGTCAGGATCAGCGGGACGCCCTTGGCGGCACAGATGAACGCCAGACCGATGCCGGTATTGCCGCTGGTGGGCTCGACAATGACGGTGTCGGCTTTGATGCGGCCCTGCTCCTCGGCCTGCTCGATCATGTACTTGGCAATGCGATCCTTGACACTGCCACAGGGGTTCTTCGATTCCAGCTTGGCCAGAATCTCCGCTTTGCCCGATCCGAGCTTGTTGATCCGAACGAGCGGCGTGTACCCAACGGCCGCCGCGATGTCTTCAAATACGGCGCTCATAGTCGCCTCCGAAATCGAATGCTGGACTCCCGTCAAATCTGATAGTCACTTCCACGGGTCTTTGTTCTCTTGACGAGATCCTCAAGTGTAATGGCATCCAGAACGCTGTGGATCGCCGCTTCGACCTCCACCCAGATTTCCCGGGCCACGCAATCCGCCGAGCGTTTGCAGCAGTCTTCATCTTCCACGCACTCCGTCGTGGTCACCGGGCCTTCCAAACAGCGAAAGACTTCGCCGAGCGTGATCTGGTCGACGGGTCGGCCAAGGATATAGCCCCCCTTGGAGCCTCGAACGCTTCGCACCAGCCCTGCCGAGCGAAGCAGACCCATCAACTGCTCCAAGTACTTGATCGAGATGTCCTGGCGTTCCGCGATCGCCTTCAGTTGAAGCGGCCGGCTGCCTTCATACTGAGCCAGCTCGATGATTGCTCGAATCCCATACCGCGTGCGCGTCGACAGCTTCATGGCCCTGATTCTCCTACTATTCCTACTACTTTTGTATAGTAGAATACGCACATGCGGCGGGTATGTGCAAGGAAAATCCCAGAGAAACTGCGGCGATTCGCAGGCACGCCGGGCATCTCGGATTCCCTGAAGGAATCGGAGAGACCTTGTTGCGACAACTCCGGCCGTCCGTGCCGGTTGACAGAGGGTCAGTGGGTCCTATATCATCGCGATGAATGGCATGATGGGCTGAATCGGGAACGACACGAATGGCCAAAGGCGTGAAGAGGAAGGTCGTCCTCATTTCCTCCGTCCCCCGGGGAGATGCGGCATCGCGACATTGACCTCAGATCTCGTCGCGAGCACCGCCGCGCCAGCGAACAGCAAGCTCGGGCCGGAGAAGGAGCGCGGGTGTCCGAACGCCCGCCTGCTCGAACCGGTCGCGCGAACCCCGGACGGAATCGAGGCGACGGTGCATAAGGAGGAGGTCCCGCGAAGCCGGACCGGCGAGGCATGAAAGTAGCCAGTTTCAACGTCAACTCGATCCGGGTGAGGCTGCCCCTCGTGCTGGAATGGCTCCGGCAGAACCGGCCGGACGTCCTGGCCGTGCAGGAGACGAAGGTCCAGGACACCAAGTTCCCGGAGGCCGCGTTCGAGAAGGCGGGGTATCGGTGCGCCTTTCGCGGCCAGAAGGGCTATAATGGCGTAGCCCTGATCGCCGTGCCGCACATGTCCGACATGGAATTCGGATTGCCGACCCAGCCGCGAGATGAGGCCCGCCTGGTCAAGGCGCGCATCGGCGACGTCACCTTCGTCAATACATATGTGCCTCAGGGCTACCTGCCCGCTTCGGACCGGTTCCAGTACAAACTGGAGTGGTTTAACCGCCTTCTGGACTACTTCCGCTCGACGTGGCGGCCGACGGACCTGGTCCTCTGGATGGGCGACCTGAACGTCGCGCCGCTGCCCATCGACGTGTACGATCCCGTGCGGCTGCAAGGGCACGTCTGCCACCGTCCCGAGGTCCGCAGCGCGCTGGAGCGGGTCGTGCAGTGGGGTCTGATCGACGTGTTTCGCAAGCACTGCCCGGAGCCGGGCCAGTACACGTATTGGGACTACCGGCCGGGCAATCCCTTCAAACACAATCACGGCTGGCGTCTGGACCACATCCTGGCCACCGCCCCCCTCGCACAGCGATCTGTCGCGTGCTCCATCGACAAGGCGCCGCGTGCGGCCGAGCGGCCCAGCGATCATACCCCCATCGTCGCGGAGTTCGATCTGTGAGGTGCGCGCGTTGACAGTGTGTTCCGGGTGTCAAGTCACTACTCGATGGTGACTGTGTCCGCGGCGCTGAAGTACTTGCCGTCCTTGAGTCGACCGACGATGCGAATCTCGGTCGGTCCGTTGGTCGGGATCGCGGCCATCACATCCGCCCGTCGGAACGCGCCCTGGGCCAGCGAGTCGCCGCTGAGCCAGACGAAGGCACTCTGCCTGACCGCCGGGATTCCGCCTGGGAACAACCTCAGCGGCTCCGCCATGTCGAAGTCCCTGGGGTACTTGCCTTTGGGCAGGACGGTCAGCGCGATGATGTCCTGGCTGCTGTTTCGCAACATCCTCCTGGGGGATACGAACGTTCTCGTGCTGGTCACCAGCGTGACCGTGGCGGTCGCCTTGTCGGAGGCAGTCTGACCCGTCGGATCGTCGACCACCAGGTTGAAGTCGCACACCCCCACAGGCAATTCCACACTGTACCTGGCCTGGTCGCAGACCAGCTCGTCTTTGTAGTACCAGCGGAATTGCAGCGGCAGGCCTTCGGGATCGCGGGACCCACTGCCGTCCAGGGTCACGGCTCCTTTGCCGTCGTTGACAAGCGTGAAGCCCCAGACATCGAGACCGGCGTCGGCCACCGGCGGATCGTTTCGAAGCTCATACGCCCCCAGATCGACCGTGACTCCGGACACACGAGGTTGTCCGCCGAAGTCCGTGCCGTTCGGGTCCCAGACGGCCTCGATGCTGCCGGCATCCACACAGAGCGACGCCCACTTGAGGTGGTAGTCGCCATCCGTCCACACATCGTCACAGGGGTCGTAGGCCGTGCCGGCGGTGTCCCAGTTGCCGGCCTGGACGAAGCACGGGTCCACGTCAATGTTCCCCTCGCCCGCCCATCCGCCACGAATGTCGCTGCTGATGATCTCCACAATCGCATCGCCCTCGGCACTGACGAGCGTTCCATCGCCCCACAGGATGCAGTTGCTCAGGTGCATCTCGCTGGCGCCCGACGTGATGAACAGGTCGCAGGCGAGCGCGCTTCCGGCGGCCGCCCAATTCCCGACGAAGGAGCACTGATTCACGTAGACGCTGGCCGCGGAGCCGTACAAGCCTCCGCCGCGGCCCCAGGTAGAGTCGCCCGTGCGGTTGCCGCTGAGGACGCTGTTGGAGATCAGCAGTTGCCCGCCGCCGTAGCCACAAACGCCGCCCCCCTGGAACTCGGCGCCGTTGCCGGTGACCAGACAGCGGCTCATGATCAGGTCGCTGCCCCGGTGGTAGTAGATGGCTCCGCCGGCCCACTGCGTCCAGTTGTTCGCCAGCGTGCAGTCGATCAGGACAGGAGTGCACCGGCCGCTGCTGTAGAATCCGGCGCCATAGTAGTTGGCGCCGTTGCCCACGATCCGGCAGTTGCGAATGGTTGCGTTGCCGCCGTCGTTGTAGATGCCGCCCCCGCCGCTGGCGTCGTCGGGCAGCTCGTTGTCGATGGCAATGCCGGCGGTAATTGTGAAGCCGTCCAGCACGGCGCTGGAGTCCGTGCCGCTGATGGTGACCACGTGGCGACTGTTCTCGATGCGACTACGGTCTGTCACCATATCCACGAGGCGGGTGACTGGCTGGTCATCCCCGAAGAGGTCGCCGCTGAGAATCGTCTCGTGGGCGTGGACGTCACGGCTGTTGGGATTGATCCCTCGCCAGCCGGCGTAGCCCCCTTTGACGACCATGCCTGCCTTCAACTGGAATGTGGCGTTGGGATCTCCCCGCTCCACATCGACGCCTATGTCCGGTAGATAGGTGCCTCGGGCGACGCGAATCTCATTGCCTTCCCCCACAGCCATCAGCGCATCCTGCAGCGAGGGGAACGCGTCCTTCCAGGTCGATCCGTTCCTGGCGCCGGTGGCGCCAGGGTCCACATGGTAGACCGATGGAGCGCCGGCGTTGTTCCCCACGGTGAACTCGATTTCGAACATGGCGCCGGTGACGTTGCTGAAGAGCCGCCACGATCCCGCCTCCAGCGGACCGAAGGAGCCTGCCAGTCCACACACGGGGTTCCAGAACTCCGTGCAATCGTCGGTCGGCGGCGGCTCGAACCGCAGTTCAATCGTCCGGTCCGTATAGTCGACAAATAGCGTCGGCTTCCCACCCAGGCTCTGCTCTGCGACACACCGGGTGAGGTAGAAGCGCACCGGACCGGAGAATGATATCGTGTCCATGTCACCCGGGCGCGCGGGCTCGATGGACCAGGCGGACGAGCATGCCTGTCCCTGTACCCAGGACACCTCATTGGCGCGTCCCGCGGTGGCAAGAATGGCTGCCGCGACCAGCGAAGCCAACAGAATGTCGGCACGGGTACTGAACATCGTGACACGTCTCCTTCTGCGATCGACAGAGTCTTATAACAGCCCTATCGGCGATTTGGCGGCGGGACTTAATGACAGGGTCAAGACACGCCGGCCTTTTCCAGAGAATCACCCGAGGACAATGAAGGACAGACGAATCCGACCGGGCTGGGTCCTCAGAAAGTGCCCGTCTCGCACATCTGTCAAGGATGAGAGCGAACGAGCGGACGAGGGCCGTTTGCCGGGAATCCCGACACTGAGGTACTACAGACCGCCGGCCACGGTTATCGGGCCAGCCACAACGAGCCCGTTGGCTGACGAAGGAGAGCGACCCGGGGAGGAGACAGCTTGAAGGAGATGCCGCCCGTGCGTATGATGTCCCATCATCGGCCGTCATGGGGGTTTGGCTCCCGAGCGCGCCGGACTCGGCTATTCGCTGCAGAGCATGGAGACCGGGAATGCTGCAAGTGTTCTCCCACTGGATGCAGGTGATGAACGGGATCGTGTGGGGTCCGCCGATGGTCCTTCTGCTCATCGGCACGGGTCTCTACCTGACGGTGCGTCTACGAGGCATCCAACTGCGGCGTTTCAAGCACGGCATCGAGTGCATCTCCGGCAAGTATGACAACCCCCAGGAACAGGGCGATATCTCCCACTTCCAGGCGTTGTGCGCAGCCCTGTCGGCGACCATCGGGACCGGCAACATCGCCGGCGTCGCCACAGCCATCGCGACGGGCGGACCCGGGGCCGTCTTCTGGATGTGGGTGACCGCGCTGGTCGGGATGGCCACGAAGTTCACCAGTTGCTCACTGGCACTGCGCTACCGCGTCGTGCACGCCGACGGCAGCGCCTCGGGCGGGCCCATGTACTACCTCCAGCGAGGCCTCGGACTCAAGTGGCTGGGGCTGCTGTTTGCGTTGTTCGCCGGCGTGGCGTCGCTCGGCATCGGCTGTGCCGTGCAGTCCAACTCGGTCGTCGATGGCCTGCTCACCGTGGTCCCCCAGAGTTGGCAGGCGGCCACGTTCGACGCCGGAATCCCCCTGCTGGGCGGCAGGGCAATTGTGCGGCTCATCCTCGGCATCGTCCTGGCCTTTCTCGTCGGCATCGTCATCATCGGCGGAATCCGGCGGATCGCCGTTGTGGCAGAGCGCATCGTGCCGTTCATGTGTGTGGCGTACATGCTCGCCGCCTTGGCGGTGCTTGCGATGAATCTCCGCGCGATCCCGTCGGCGTTCGCGCAGATCTTCCACTATGCCTTCTCGCCGGTCGCCGCCGGGGGCGGTTTCATGGGGGTGGTCGTAGCCAGTACGATCGAGAAGGGCGTGGCGCGCGGCGTCTTCAGCAACGAGTCGGGCCTGGGCTCCGCGCCTATCGCGCACGCCGCCGCCAAGACGCAGGAGATGATTCGGGAAGGCTTCGTGGCGATGCTGGGCCCGTTTATCGACACCATCGTCATCTGCACGATGACGGCGTTGGTGATCATCACCTCGGGCGTCTGGCAGGTCAAGAGCGACTCGGGTGAGCTGCTCTACGGCCCGGGCGGCAAGGGCATGCCCATGACGATATTCTCCGAGGGGAAATCGATCCAGGTGATTGGGACGGTTGTGGAGGGCCCCGAGCCGTTCCTCGATGGCCAGGGCCGGCCGTATGAGCTGCCGAACGGCTCGCCTCTGACCGCCGCCGCGTTCGAGAGCAGCCTGCCTCGTGTCGGGCACGTGCTCGTCGCGTTCGCCCTGGTCTTCTTCGCCTACACCACGATGATCGCCTGGTCCTATTACGGCGACCGCTGCTTCGAGTACCTGCTCGGGGCCAAGGCGATCACGTCTTATCGATACGTCTTTTGCGTATTCGCCGTACTCGGCGCGATCGGCGGACTCGACCTCGTGTGGACCGTCGCGGACAATCTCAACGCCATGATGGCCGTGCCGAACCTGATCGGCCTGCTGGGCCTCAGCGGAGTCGTGGCCAGAGAATCGGAAGACTACATCGCACGGGTCATCGTCCCCCAGCGCGCGCCTATCGTGTCCGCCGACCAGTAAGGCGTCATTATTCGGATTGCGTGAACCAAAATGGGGCCGGCAGGTCAGCCATCGTTCTGAGACCGGGCGCGGCATTGAGGATCGGACGCACCATATTGAGCGTCACGGCACACGTGGCGATGTCACCATTGATGCCGCCGGCGATCCTGGAGGAGAACGTCGGCTCGCCTTCGATCCGCACCTCATCGTAGGACTCGCTCTCGCCGACCGCGGCTTTGAACGTCAGCGTGATCACTTCGCTGTCCCCGACGAAGCCGCGTCCCACCTGGTAAACGCCGCGAGCCATCCCTTTGGCAATCGGCTTGTAGCCGGACGTGACCTCCTGCTCCGCCATTACCGGCTCCAGGTTCTCGGTGTTTCTGTCGAGCTTCCAACCGAGCTGTGCGGCGATGAAATCGATCGATTCGGGTAGGCCCACGTGCCGCAGTGTGCCCGTCTTGCCCTTGGCCTCGAATTCCGCCGGCGTCAGACCCGCCCCAATCTTCTGCTGGAACGGAACGCGACGGATCGAGGCGTCCTGGACCCGCCACACCCGCACGCCGGTGACCTTCCGGCACAGACCCGTAAGAGCCACCGGAAGGAAATCCATCAGGTAGCCCGGGTTGACGCCCGTGCCGACGCAGGCGACGCCGCTGTCACGGCAGACCTTGTCGATCCGCCGCGCGAGCTCAGGCTGCGTGCGCCACGGGAAGAAAAGCTCCTCGGCGGTGGACACGATATGCAGCTTCGCCTCGGCAAGCTGGACCACCTGAGGCTCAAGCGCGGCCAGATTGCTGACCGTGGCAACGACGGCGACACTCGCCGATTTGCCCCTTGTGGCTTCGTCGAGGCGGCCCGAGACCCGGACGCCCAACGGTTCGATGCCGCACAACTCGCCAAGGTCTTTTCCGATCTTCGCCGGGTCGGTATCCACCGCCCCTACAATGCGAAAACTCCCGCGTGCGACCGCAGACCGAACCATCATCTGCCCCAGGGGGCCGATTCCCACGTGAATGATCTCAATCATCTACCATCCCTTCAACCTGGTCACTACCGCGATGAAACAACAGGGTCGGCCATACATTGCCGCAAATCGCGATACATGTCCAGAGGGTACCAGTATTTGTCACGACCATGTTCCTTCCAACTGTGAGCAAATGGGGGAAGAGTAACCCAGATGTAGACCCGCTGGGCCGGAAGATAGGGAACCTGAGGAGGGGCCGCTCCACTTAGCGGCCTGAAACCCCTGCAACAACCACCTGGGGATCAAGGATTCGAACCTTGACTAAATGATCCAGAGTCATTTGTGCTACCATTACACTAATCCCCAGTTTGAGACTCTCTGGACAGGTGGTTATTCTACCCCAGGGGAGCGATGATTTTCAAGTCTAAAATGTCGAATCATTTTCCAGCCTGCCGGCAGCAGGATGGCCGCCAGGGCAATTTTCACGGCATCGCCGGGCAGGAATGGGTACAGACCGACCGCCAGCACGCTGGACCCACCCAGAGGCTTGGCGAAGACGTGGACCAGGCAAAAAAGCCATGCCAAGCCGCAGACATACAGTCCAACACTGCCCAGAACCATCGCAAGGACCGTCGTTGCCGGCTGGCGATCCCAACCGCGCTCTGCCAGCGAGCCGACGATATACGCGCCGGCCAGAAAGCCGATCAAGTAACCGCCACGAGGTCCGAGAAAGACGGCTAACCCAGAACCACCCTGGGCGAAGACGGGCAATCCCAGTAGGCCCTCGGCCAGGTAGGCCAGCACACACAAGACTGCCCGGCGGGACCCAAGCAATGCGGCGATGATCAGCACGGCAAATGTCTCACCCGTGATCGGCACAGGCTCACCAAACGCGACTTGGGCGCACAAAGCAATCACAATCGAGCCGCCTATCACCACGGCGGCATCGTACAGGCGCGCGAGCCCTTCTTCCGAGGGTCGCACAAGGTCAGCGACAGTCATTCCAGCAATCATAGCTATTCCAGTCCTGGGCAAAGACTCCCTTTCTCATCCCACATCGTCCCCGCCACGCCGGCACCGGCAGGGATTGAACGAGCCAGCCGATGATTATAGTCTCGCCCGCCCCATGCGTCAAACGTCGACAGCACAAGCAGGCGTGAGGCGCAAAGACGTAAGGCATAAGACAAGGCCGTGCGACGTGATCAGACGGTTCACTCGCAGTCCCCTTGCGCACTTTGCTACTTCTGGGGCGGGATCGTCTGACCGGCTTGCCCTTCACGAGAAGCCACGCCCTGCTGCAAGGCCTGCGCAATCTCCGGGATGTTCTGGAGCGTCGCGAATTCCCCGTTGAGGATCGTCCCGTCCACGTAGGCCGCAACGTCCTCCTCCGTCATGTTGGCCATGACGGAACCGAATCCCTGGGCCATCGTATCGATGGCCGCAGATCGCTCCTGGATCGCCTGGAGTCCTGCATCGATCTCCTGGATTTGCGAGGCGTCGCCCAGGGCCTCGTAGATCTGTCGCTGCTCCGTGAGCCCCGCCTGCTGCAACGCAATGCCGACGCGGTCGTGGATGAGGAACCGCCCCGAAGAGGAAACCGTCCGGCCGACGTTGGCAACATCCTGAGCCACCTTCAGGGCATCATCCATCCGTCCGGCGGCCGCCAATGTGCGCGCCTGCTCGACGGACTGGCTTCCGAGCTCTCGGATCATGCCCAGATGCTCCAAGGGCAGAGTGAACGCCGATAGTCCCAGCGAAGCCGCATCGGTGAGCCCTTCATCGAGGAAGTAGTCGCGCCGTGCCATGAGCATGGCGATGCGATCGTCGCTGAACCGTCCCTTGGCGCCGGCCTGTGCGAGAGATTGCAGTGCTCCGGCAATGTCGCCGGTTTGGAACTGACACTGACCGGCGTAACAATCCGCCAGGGCGTTGGTCGGATCAAGTCGTTTTAGCTCACTCACATAGGCAAGTGTGGATTCGTCGATCTGGCCGGCGGCGATCTGTGCACTGACCAGGGCCGATAGCACGGCGGGGGAATCCGGGTACAACCTGGCTGCCTCCTTGAGATACTCCAACGCCGTCTCCTGGTCCGGAGCCAAAGACGCAGCGGCGGCCCAGTAGGCAGGTTGCCCGGCATGCGCTTGCAGCGTTCGGTCGACAGCTCCCGTTGTCATGATCTGACGCACGGCTGCGTCCAAGTCTCCCCCTGCGGAGGCCACCATCTTCTTCAGAGCGTCAATATCGTCCTTCGCGTCCATTCTCTGGCCGGCAGGCGCGGAGGCTGGCTTATCCTGGAGTGGTGGCGCGACTCCGCTGTCCTCCGCGTCCATCTGCTTCTCCTGGCGTGTGCCGGCTGCCAGCAAGGCCCAGAGGTCCTTGATGACCTGCCGGTCCTGGCTCCGTTTTTCCGTGAGCAGGGCAATCGCGGCCTCCAGTTGGCGGACCGTTCGTGCCGTTGACTTCTCTCGGGCCTCGGCTCGACGGATCTGCCCCTGCAAGTCGAGTACGGTCCGCTCGAGTTGTTCCCGCTCTGCAGCGGCAGCCTGTGCTTTCCTGCCCTGCGCGGCCGCGAGGGCAACCGCAAGCACGCACGCCACGACGGCAGGCAGGACGACAGCCACGATGTACGTCCGTCTTCTCATGGATGAGCTCCTTACCAATCGCCGGGTATCTTACCACATGGACGTGGAATGCCCGGCGAAATGGGCGCACAAAACCGACTTGCTGCAATCGGCGAAACGCCGCAGGACAGGAAACCACGGCGACGGTGATGGATCATCCACGCTTCTCACGGCAAAAGTAGCCGAAAGAAGACGCCTGCGTCAAAAGTTGGTTTCATGCGGGTCGCGCCAGGGCTGCGGTGCGTGAAATAAGATGAGGAAAGAGCGGAACTACC
>JAFGJR010000261.1 GCA_016928975.1 Sedimentisphaerales bacterium
AGCCTACGGAGATCACTGCGGTGGGTCCATTTTCGATGCCGATTCTACTCCCCGACGTGGGGCCCTTTTACATGCCGATTTCCAGCTTTGCTCCCACTGAACGTGCCCAGTGGGTGATGTGGTTGTCTGCGAAAGAGAGGTTGAATTGTGAATGAGGACACGCGTGACAATGCTGTCGCGTTCCGGCGCATACGACCCTGGCGTATCATAGGTTTCACGCTCGGCTCCTGGCCCTCGTGGCCTCGTGGTTTGTCTGGGGGCCGCTGGGGCGTTGAGATTGGCGACAGGAGCATGGAATCTCCGCCGGACCCGTAGGCCGCCGGATACCGTCCCTTGGCTCCAGGGGCGTGGGTCTGGTGTGAGAATTGAATCGCTGTGGGGCGATTCGTCAGAACGGACGAAGCATGGACAGTGCTATTAGCGGAACGAGAATGACCAATCGGACAAGTCCGTCGCTGATTCTTGTTCTGGCTGGTGTGGCTCTGATTGCCCTGGTGGCCGGGCTTCACTGTCTTGCTGTTGCACCGTTTGGGTCGCTACGGGGGATTTTTTTTACATTTCTCTCTGGAATTGCATCCACATCCGACCCCTTCCGTCCGCTTATAGGGGTAGCAGGGCGGAAGTCCGGACTACGCACCTATGCGCAACGGACGGCGTAGCAACCCCCCGTTCAGCCGGGAGCACCTGGGACCTTGAGACAGCCCCCGGCCTGCGCACACGCATAAGCTCTTTATCCACAACAACTTACAGAGATAGGGCCACAAGGGCCGGCGGCTCCGTTCTCCACCGGCCCTTGTGTATTTGCCAAGTGGGGATCGGACGCTATGGCTCGGCAGCAACGGCGGCTGAAGTGGTGTAGAAACGTACCTCGCTTAGACCGGTCTGTGCCTTCCCGCCCCAGGTCTCAGTGATCGTTAGCTTGACGAACTTGACCGGGACGCCGTGGAAGTTGACCTTTGTGTTTGCCGCATAGCCGTCCTGGCCGGGTGCCTGAGCGAATTCTGGCACTCCATCCAGCACTGTCCATGTCGTGCTGTCGGTGGAGTATTCGATCTTGACGGTCCTGGCTCCCAAGCCATTGACCGGCTCATCCGGAGCGTTGAAGTTCCAGACCCACATCTCATGTACCGTATATACATCGTCAAACGTGTACCGTATCCACCTCGGCTGTGACGTTCGACTGGGCGTGCGCCACATGTCGGTCGGAGCGGACGAGTGCAAGTCATCAGCGTCGAGGCCGGAACGATCAACGGTCCTTTCGGCCTCCATGCCAACTGAGAAGCTGGACGCCGAGGCCTGGACGTTCTCGATGGGGCGCATGGCTGGTTCGGTTGTGAATTGCCAGACGGCGCCCTTGTAGATGGCAGGATCCGGCTCGGCGCTCACGAAGTCGATCCGCCAGTAGTAGGTCTGATCGAAGTCCAGGCCGCCTTCGGGATCGTATGTGGTTTCCACCTGCCCCTGGCTAACCAGTACCTCGCGCGGATCGCCTCGGCTGGCCTCGCTGACATCCAGGAAGGATGTCCCGAAATACACGTCCTGGGTCTCGGCGAATTGCGGCAACGTCCAGTTCAGGATCATGTTGAGCGGAAGGTCTGTGGCGTGCGGACTGGGACTCACGGCGAAGTCCCGCCCTTCGGTCGTCTCCAAGAAGACAGTCTGGTCGTGCACGTCCACGACGCCGTCGCCCCACGCCGTCGGACCGATGTCATACAGTGGGTCCTCTTCGCCCCAATGCTGTGTCATGGCGAAGTAGTCGTTTTCATCAGCTTTGCCGTCCCCGTTGAAATCGAGGATGGGAAGGACCTTCACCTGCCGCACGTCAAAGACGCCGAAGACGCTGTCCGCCCATGTGAAATAGTACGTGGAATCGGCCGCGGAGAAAGACAGGAGCCATTTGCCTCCCGACAGACTGATCGGCGTGAACAACACGGGTAATCCCCACGGGCTGTTGGTCGTTGTGCGGCTGCTGACATAGATATCGGGCCGCAGGTCCCCCCGGGAGAAATACAGCGACAGGCCATCGGGCGAGATGAACGGGCAGGATTCCACCTGTGTCGAGGTGCTGAAAGGCGCGCCGAGCAGCGTGCGCGGTCCCCACCCGGCCAATTTGTCGGTACGCGTTATCACCCAGAGGGCGGAAGAACCGGACCGGTCGGACGCGAAGTACAATGACAACCCATCCGGTGACAGAGAAGGCTGATCCTCCCAGCTCGGCGTGTTGACGGCAGGGCCCAGATTCTGTCTCGCGCCCCAGGGATCGCTCTTCGTGGCTCGCTTCAACACCCACAGGTCGCCCCCTCCAAACCCGTTGGGGTCGGCGGGATAGCCTGGTTTCCAGAGCATCGGATGGCCCTCCCCGAGGTATAGCTCCAGCCCATCGGCGGAGAGGCACATGCTACCGACCGGCCCACCGGCGTTGACCGGGGCCGGCAGGCGAACCGGGGTGCCCCAGGGTTGCTTGGTGGTTGACCGTTGTGCGACCCACAGGCCCGGGCACTCACTGCCGGCGCTGTAGGTAAAGTACAGCTCCAGGCCGTCGGGCGAAATGTGGGACCCGCCCGCCCCCGGTCTGCTGACCTCGGGGATCGTGGTCGGCACGTCGTACGTGAAGTCCGCTCTCGCGGTTTGGCCATAGCTCCAGAGGACCGCCAGAACCGCCCAGAGCGCTACTACCATTCTCGGATCACCTGTCTTGTTCATCTGTCACCTTCCTTTCGTCGTTCATTTTGGGTTGGTGCAGCGCCGGGAGTCGTACCCCCTCTACGGCTGCACCGCCCGGTTGTAGATCCGTACGTCGTCAATCAGGCCGGTCCAGAACGTGGTGGTCCCGACGTACTTGCCGACACCGATTTGCAGGTTGCCGTTGGAGGCCGCCAGGTTCGGCTGCGTATCTCGGGCTACCTCTACCCCGTCCATCTGTAAGGTCCGATTCGTGCCGTCCCAGGTCAAGACCACACGATGCCACTGGTCATCGATGACGAAGGCACTTGAAGTCAGAGACTTGCCACTACGGCTGGTCGACTTCAGGTCCGTCGTCAACATGCCATCCTGATTCAAATGAAGCCAGTCCGCTCCCGACGCCTGCGACACGATCACCTGGCCCCGCGCTCCACCTTTGACCCAGGCAATGACACTGAACGGGCCCAGCGATGGATCAAGGACCAACAGCCCTGAGTGAACAAGATCATCCTTTCCATCGAACGCCAGTGCGCCGCCGATCGTGCCCTCCGGCTCCCAGGCTGGGTTGCCCACTGTTACGCCGTCGTTCGTGCCTGCGCCATCATGTGCGGTCACGCCCTCCGTCTCGTCCAGCGCCCAGTGCAGGATCAGGGTCGGATCGAAGACCTCCTCCCCTATGTGCTCGGCAAGGACAATCAGGTCGTTCACATCCACGACGCCGTCACCCCATACCGACGGACCGATGTCGCACAACGACTCGTTCCCGCCCCAACACTTTGCCATTACGAGAACGTCTTTCCCCTCGACCTGACCGTCGCCGTTGAAATCGACGATGGGAAATACCTGTACCTGCCACAGGTCATAGACGCCAAAGACATTATCTGCCCGGGTGAAATAGAGTGTTGGGTCCGCCGCAGAATAGGACAAGTGGTATTCAGCTATGGCGGAATTGACAGGCCGGAATAGCACGGGGATGCCCCAGGGCGACGTTGTGGCCTTGCGTTTGCTCACCCAGATGTCGCTGGTCATGGTGTAGGGCTGCATGCGAGAGAAGAACAGCGACAGACCATCGGGTGAGAGAAACGGGCAGTGTTCGTTATCCGAGGAGTTGACAGGTGAGCTGACATTCACGGGCGGCCCCCAAGGATTGCCTACGACTTGCCGGGTGACCACATACAGGTCCGAGTTGCCAAAACCTCCCGGCCTGTCCGAGTAGAAGTACAGCGACAGCCCGTCCGCTGAGATCGAGGGATGGTCTTCCGTATACGGAGTATTCACCTGAGATCCGACGTTCTGCGGATCACTCCAGGGATCCCCCGGCGTCGCTCGAATGGATAGCCACAGATCCCCCCCTCCGTATCCACTGGGATTCGGTTGACAACCCCGACGCTCATTAAGAACGGGCGCGTTGTCTGAGAAATACAGTTCCCGTCCATCGGGAGAGATACAGGGGACACCTACGGGGCCCGCCGAATTGACGGGCGGATCGACTCGCACTGGCCCGCGCCATGCATCTTGCGGTGTGGACCGTCTTGTGACCCACATGTCCCAACACGGATCTTCACCACCATGCGTGAAGTACAGTTCCAGACCGTCGCGCGAGATCTGCGGCCCACCCGAGTCAGGTCTACTGACGTTGGGCACCTTGGTCGCCTCACCGTAGACGCAATCTGCCCTGGCAGCTTGGCCACAGCTCCAGAGACCCGCCAGAACCGCCCAAAGCGTTGCCACTATTGTCGAGTAACCTATCTTGTTCATCCGTCACCTTCCTTTCATTGTTCTTCTTTCTGGTTTGTGTGGTCGATGGACTGGCGGAGGGCTACCGCCATTCAGTAGCCCTCCATAATCCGCAGTCCTACCCATCCGTTTGCGCATTGAGCCCTGGGTGTCTATGGCATCGGCGTGGGAACACAGTGATGTGTCTCTTTCTGCACATGACGAGTCTTCCCTTCCCAGAAGACGCAACTGTTCTATCGATCTCCGTGCGCGCAAACCACCCACGCGCCACGAGACACCTCTGATTCCCACGCTCCTTATTCTCCCGCTCGCTCCCAGCGAAGCGGATACGGCTACGGCGGACTTCTTGTACCCATGTGCATCCTCCTGTGCGACAAGTCAATTCTCTTTGGACTCGAACGTTTGCAGTCTTGCTCTCCATCGGGCGGCCAATTCCGTCCTGTCCTCATGCTCATGCTGCTTGACCATCTCAACGATGAGATTCCGGTAGGACGGCACCTCGGCTGGAAACCGCTCCATGAGTTTCTCGGCGTACGGCGCGAGCAGCGCAGCCCCGTCGTGCATTCCGTTTGCGTAACACTCCTTCAGCCACCAGAAAAGCTCATAGCCAATGTGATGATCGTCGCTGGTCACGACGGTGTCGAACTGGCGCAGATCGGACTCGGCCTCATCGTCCCGGCCGGCGGACAGGTAGGCTACTGCCCGTTCGAGGTAGTTCTCCGGGTACTGGGGATCAGCGGCGATGGCGCGGTCGAGCTTCGCCAGCTCATGGGCGAACAAATCTCCGCCGCGGACCTTGCGTCCCAGACGCTGGCTGATCAGACGGTTGGGGTCGGCCCGGAGGATCCAGATCTCTGCGTTGGCAACGATGGCGATCTTGGACCCGTCGGGTGACCAGAGAATCTGACGCGCAGGATGGTCGAGCATCTCGTAGAGCTCTCCCGTCTCAGTGTCGAGGATGAACGTGCCCGTCAGGATGTAGGACCACCAGGACGCAAAGGACAACTCCTTTCCGCTGGGAGACCGGTGCAATTGCCAGTGACCCACCGGCCAGGGCGAGGGACAGCGATGGCGTATCGATCGAGACGCAAGATCCACGATGCGGATGCCCGTCGGCCACCCCAGAGCCATCCAGCCCTGCTGCTCGCAGGGGAGAAAAGAGCCCACCGACGGCATCACCTCGACGGGCTTCGAATCCGGATCGCGGAGGTCGAGGCGACATAGCACGCCGGTCGCCGGTGCGGTCTGGAAGTACAAGTGCTGGGAGTCCTGCGACCATTGCACTAATCTCTCCCCCCGAGCCCCGATCCGCGTCGGGCTGCCATCGGGGGAGACGAGCCATAGGTTGCGATCCTTGTCGGACAGGGCAATGTACTTGCCGTCCGGTGACCAAGCCGGGAGCCCCCAAGAGCTAACCGGGACGCGTTGCCCCTGGCCCGATTCGACATCGATGGCCTTCAAGGAGGAACCGCCAAAGAGACCAGGGACAGCGTCCCGGATGGTCCGGCCCACCGCCCCAAAGAGGCCACAGCAACCGCAGAGCAATCGTTTGCTATCGGGTGACCAGCAGAATACCACGGAGCCCTGCCTTGGCATTCCAGGGATCTGTACCGCGTTGCGAACGAGAAAGCTGTAGCAGTCGATTGCCCTGCGAATCGCTGGGAATGGAGCTTGATCGGCCATCTCCGCGGGGATTCGGAAGGTCAGACCGGTCCGCAGCGCCTGGAACACATAGCCGGCCAGCCACGTCCGGGCCAATTGATCCCAAGAGGGACTCGTCTGGACGATGAGACGATACTCCCGCTTCACGCCCGCGTAGTCCTCCTGGGCCAACAAGCAGACGACGATCCAGCAGCGGTAGTCCATCTCCTGCGGGCACGATTCTGTCAGGCGCCGGGCATCCTGCAGGGCGGAGGCATAGTCCCCCCGGCGGACCTGCGTCGTGTACCTCTGCTCGAGGGCGTCGATGCGCTGGGAGGCCTCTTCACACAAGTCCAGAGCACGGTTGTGGTCATCGAGAGCGGTCTCCAGTTGTCCGGATTCACGCCGCTGCACCGCGCGCAACGCGTAGCCCAGGTAGTTCTTCGGGCGCAAAGCGATCATGACGGCCACATCCTCGACCGCCTTTTCGTCCTCGGCCCGGCAGTAGTAAATCAGGGCCCGCGCTTTACGGGCGGGATAGTGCGACGGATCCAGGGCAATGGCCCGATCCAGCCAGGCCAAGGACTCCTCCTGGTCCGCTGCTGTCATGGCCCGCAGGGTGTAGGCCTCGGCTGTCTCTGGGAGCATGGAAGTGGCCATGGCCTCGTGCTCTGCAGCCTTGGCCTGGTCCCGACCAAGGTTGGCTCGAGCCAACAAGTAGTGAGCCGTGGCGGCAATCTCGGGATCGGCCTGGGTGAGTGCAAGCAGATCCGCCTGGGCCTGTGGACCGCGCCCGAGTTCGATGAGCAACTGGGCGTGGAAGAGGTGCGCCCTGGGGCCCAGATCCCGTTCCTGGAATGCGCCCTCGAGCTCTTCCAACGCTGCCAGGTGTTGTCCCTGGTTGTAGAGCCTTTGTGCGACGGCGAGCTTGCGGTCCATGTCAACCTGATTCTCCAACGTCGAGGCTGTATGAATCGCTCGCCGCATCCGGACATACAGCGATGTGCTGACGGCTGTGGCCGTGACCAGTGCTATCGCCAGGGCGATGAGTATCGCTGCAAGCTTCCCGTGCCGCTGGAGGAGCTTCTTGCCCCGATACCACCCGCTGGGTGGTCGGGCAAAGACTGGTTCGCAGTCCAGATGTCGTTGGATATCTTCCGCCAGGCCGCTCGGGGTCTCGTACCGACGCCCCCGGCCTTTCTCCAGGGACTTCATCACGATCCAGTCGAGATCGCCGCGAATGGACCTTCTCAACAGATCGGGAGTCGAACTACGATGCTTGGCGACACCGGTCAGCGTATCGCCGAGGGTACTGAGCTTCGTAGAAGGCTTAGCAGGCTCCTGTTCGCGGATGATGCGTTGCATCTCGATGTAGCCGGCCTTGCGAAGCTCTTCTTCGCTGAAGGGAGTCGTACCGGTCAGCAGCTCATAGAGCAACACACCCAACGAGTAGATGTCGGAGCGGGTGTCGATGTCCAGATCACTCAGCTCCGCCTGCTCGGGACTCATGTAGGCCGGGGTGCCGATGATATGCGCGTAGCGGGTGAAGAGGGTCTTTTCCGTGAGCTTCTGGTTGATCGCCTTGGCGATGCCGAAGTCGATCACCTTGGGGACTGGCTTGCCGTCATGGTGCGTGACCATGACATTGGAAGGCTTGATATCCCGGTGGATAATGCCTTTTTGATGAGCGTGCTGGACGGCGTGGCAGACCTGAACGAATAGGGCCAATCGGTCTTTGGTGCTCAGGTTGTTCTTGTCGCAGTACTCAGTAATGGAGACGCCTGTGACCAGCTCCATGACAAAGTACGGCCGGCCGGTCTCGGTTGCCCCGGCATCGAGGACTCTGGCGATACTGGGGTGGTCCATCAGGGCCAGAGCCTGTCTCTCCGCCTCGAAGCGGGCGATGACCTGGCGGGTGTCCATGCCCAGCTTGATGATCTTGAGGGCCACCCTGCGGCGGATCGGCTGCTCCTGCTCGGCCATGTAGACCACTGCCATGCCCCCTTCGCCGATTCTCTCCAGGAGCTTGTACCGCCCGATGACCGTGCCGGGTCCCTCGGCCACTGGGGGCTCATCGAGGATGTCCGGACCGAAGAGTGGAGCTTCGAGGAAATCGCCGACTTTGTCCTCCAGTTGAAGCAGCGATTCGACCTCACCCCTAAGCTGGGCGT
Organism: Sedimentisphaerales bacterium; assembly: GCA_016928975.1. The sequence continues at coordinate 8,232 of JAFGJR010000261.1, forward strand.
TGTCTCCACAGGCGTCGTCCAGGTAAGCCGCTCGTTCCTCTGGCCTGTCTTTGGCCATCGCCTCGGAGAGGATCACCTTGATGTCTCTGGCTTGTTCACCCACGACACAACTCCTTCTCTACCCTCAATGCGGAATTCCAATGGAAAATGGGACAGGAAAAACCACGCGAGCCCAGGAATCTATCATTGAATGACCGACGTCACTCGTGCGGCCCGTCGTCTCGGGTCACCTCCCGATAGAGCCACAGACGCGCGTAGTTCCAGTATCTGCCGGCGGTCCGACGCGAGACACCCTTGGCTTGTGCGGCCTGCTCCAGAGTGAGCCCCCCGAAATAGCGGAGTTTCACGATCTCGGTGACCTCTGGATCTTCCTGAGCCAGCTTCGTGAGAGCCTCGTCCAGCTTCAGAAGGTCGTCCGATTGCTCAAGGACGGGGACCTCCAGATCGTCGATTTCCCGTCTTTGGCGGCTGCCGCCGTGCCTCTGTGTCTTCTTGTGTCGTGCATTATCGATCAGGATGCGGCGCATCGCCTCAGCCGCGGCCGAGAAGAAATGGCCGCGGTTGGCCCAGCTTCGCGATTCGTCCCCGATCAGCCGCAGGTAGGCCTCGTGCACCAGGGCAGTCGCTTGCAGGGTCTGGCCGGGAGGCTCATGCGACAGCCTCTGCGCGGCCAGCAGACGAAGCTCCTCGTAGACCAGTGGCAACAACTCGTCTGTGGCGCGTGCGTCCCCCCGTTCAATGGCGTTCAAGATACGTGTGACGTCACTCATATGGTACGGACTGGTCGGGGCGGGTTTCAAGCGCGCCTGTGCGCAAAGCCGCCCTTATGGCTCAGGTCTCTGACGGTCCATTCTCCGCAGAAAGGTGGCGGTTTTCAAGCGCAAAGGGGCCCTGCCCGGACAAGCGTGGGCAGGGCACCCTGTTTCGGGGTGGCGATGGCACCTCAATCGTAAATGCCGTGCCCTTTTGCGGCCGATAATCGTATTCTGTGGACGACCCTGTTTTTTCGCGGAAAATCCGGGGAAAGATGTATGAGAGGCATTGCCCCCGGCATCTGGATTGGTGAAGAGGCCCCATGGTGGACATGAGTGTGCAAAACGAATCGGCCCTGGCGTGTGCGGCCCAGCAGGGCGACAAAGAGGCCCTTCAGTTGCTCTTGAAGCGCAACTGGGGCTGGCTCAAGGGCCTGGTGTACAGCGTGCTGACCGATGCGCAGGAGCTCGACGACGTTCTCCAGGAGGTGTGTCTTCGGGTGATCACGAGGATTCACACCCTGCGGGAGCCGGAGCGGTTTCGGGCGTGGCTGGCCACGGTGGCCCGCCGGGAGGTTCTGAAACACTACCGGCGAAGGACGCACGAGCGCATAGAGGTCAATCCGGGTACGCTCTCGTACAAGCTTGACGCGGACACTCGTGACCCTTTGGAAGACGTTGAGAGAAATGAGTTGTGCGGCCGGATCCTGGAGGCAGTCAAGACGCTGCCCGAGAAGTATCGCGAGGTGTTCGTGCTGGCGCACACGGGCGAGCTGACCTACGCGGAGATGGCCGAGGTGCTGGACGTTCCGATAACGACGATGCAGATTCGCCTCTCGCGGGCAAGACGAATGGTGCAGAACCAGGTGACCGGTAAGGCAGATATCAGGTAGACGAACGATGAGTGAGATCAACGATAGGCTGGAAATACTGATCGGCAAGCTGGTGGACGGCGAGATCTCGCCGGGCGAGCGTCGCGTTCTTGATCGCGAGCTCGAGACGGACCGCCGGGCAAGGGAGTTGCTGGAGCAATTGCGCGATCTTCGTCAGCAAAGCTGCCGTGCGGTGGCCGCAGAGGTTTCTGGGGGGGCCTCTGCGGACGCAATCTTCGAGCGGGCCTGGCAGCAGCAACAGATTCGAAAATTCGAAATTCGAAATTGGAGCGGAGCGATCACCCGGCGGGTCTTCCGGATCGATGGCCGTCTGCGGTTCGCGATCGGACTGGCAGCGGGGCTCATCCTTGGCCTGGCCATTCATTTCGTGGCGGTCCGGGGCTCCCAGGCACCGGTTCAGCCCCCTGGGCCGTCGCAGTTGGTCGCCAGGGAGATCCCTCGTGGAATCGGCGAGCAAGCCGCGATGCCGCGGATGGCCAGCCAGGAGGTGTCGCCGCCGGTCAACCGCCAGGTGGACTGGTTCGTGTTCACCAGTCCCACCGGCGAGCAATGGCTCGTCGAGGGGGTCCGCGAAGGGTTGGTCAAAACGGCAGATTATCGCGGCAAGCCGCGTCCAATGTGAGAATCCACAAAAAGGAGATGCGTCATGCGTAGTCGAACGATTCTACTGAGTCTTGCGGCCCTGCTGACTCTCGGGTCAATGTCACGGGCGGAGGACAAGCAGCCTTTCATCGGCGTGCTTCTGGACGGGACGACTCTGCCGGAGCTGCTGACCAAGCACCTGGGGCTGGAGCCGGGCCAGGGGCTGCGAATTGTCAATATCAGCGTCGGCAGTGCCGCCGAGAAAGCCGGCCTGGAACGCGACGACATCCTCATCGGCTTCCAGGGCCAGGAGGTCAAGGACCTGGACGAGTTCATCGAAACTGTGAAGAAGGCGGGCGTCGGCGCCAGGGTGTCGCTTGAGGTCATCCATCTCGGCCAACGCAAGACCGTGGAGCTCCAGTTGGAGCCGCTCGGGGAGATGAAATGGAAGTATCCGTCGGAACCCGAAGCGATCATGTCCTGGCGGCCGGGCAAAGTCTTCAAGATCGGGCCCGACGGCCAGCAATGGCTGGAGATCCCCTTCGAGAAGCTTCCCGACTTCAATCTCGACATCAACAGCTTCTTCAAGGAGAAATACACGTACGAATATTCGGACAATGGCGAGAGCTACACTGTCACTATCGAGGGCAGTCCGACCGACGAGGATACGAAAATCGTGGTGCAGGCCGGCGAGACAGAGCACAGCACCACAGTCGGCCAGATCGACAGCCTGCCCCAGAAGTACCGCGAATCGGCGAAGCAGGCGGTGGAAAGCGCGAACAAGAACGTGCATATCACGGGCAAATTCCGGCTGCCGGAGCCGCCTCGACCCGAGGCGTATCGCAAATTCTTCCGCGATCTGCCTCGGCCGGACCTGGACCGATTGTCTGAAGAGTCGGACCGGGCCCTCGAAAGACTGCAAGAGCAAATGGAACGGTTGCAGCAGCGGATGCAGAAGCTCGAGGAACGCCACCGTGACATGCTGGACAAGCTGTTGAAGAGGAAGGACGACGCGGAACCGAAGTCCGATAAGACGGATTCGTCCACCTCGTCTGTGAACCAGGAGAACCCATCCGTGTAGAACTGTCTGTCGCTCACGGGCATTTCACGCGATTCACTTCCGTAGACCGGCTCGCAGGTGGGCCGGTCTTTTTATTGGTCTTGATTGACTCTCGTGGTCGTTTCCGTTATACTACCCTCATCAAGGTCCGGGAAATCAGTGACCGCACGGACAGGCGGAAGCGGCTTGTGTCCAAGGAAGCGGATGAGGGTATGAGAATAATCTCGATTGTCAATCAGAAGGGCGGGTGTGGCAAGACGACGACTGCCGTCAATGTTGCCGCTGCGTTCGCGGAGCTCGGAAGAAAGGTTCTTCTGATCGACTTCGATCCCCAGGCCCATGTGACCGTTGGACTGGGTTACGACCCGGATTCCTTTGACTGGACCATCTACGACGTCCTGCGTCAGGCGGACGGCCTCGTGGAAAAGGCGGTCGTCCAGACAAGCGTGGCGGGACTCGATCTGGTGCCATGCAATATGCTGCTCGCCAGTGCGGACGTGCACCTGGCTACCGTGTTCGACAAGGAGGTGCTGCTCACGCGGTGCCTGTGCAACGCCGAGTACACGTACGATCTGTGTGTGATCGATTGTCCACCGTCGCTCGGCCTGTTGACGCTGAACGCCCTGATGGCGAGCATGGATGTCATCGTGCCGGTCCAGTCGTACTACTACGACTTGATAGGGCTCAAGCGGCTGCTGGAAACCATACAGGTCATGCAGGATCGTCTCGAGCCGTGCTCCTCAGACCAGGTTCGCCTGCTGCTGACCTTCGTGGATGAACGCGCCGGATTCAGTCAATACGTGCGTCAGCAGGTGCGGGAGACCTTCGGTCCATCCGTCTTCAACACAGTAATCCACAGAAACGCTCCCCTGGCGGAGGCGCCCAGCGCGGGAAAACCGGTCTTGACCTACGCGCCGAACAGCCGTGGAGCCGTCGATTACAGAGCCCTGGCGTGTGAAATGCTCGACGAGCCGGACGGGCGCGAGGAGCCGCCGCCGGCCGACGTGAAGGCGCCGCCGGGGGTCCCCAAGCGCCTCGCGGCGCTGCTTGCCGACACGCCGAGCGCCAGGTACAAGTCATGGCGCAGCCGATTCGGGCCGGGGGCGCTGGAGTCCACCTGAGCGAGTCGCCTTCACGCTTCACCGCGGTGGACCGCCTCAGCAATTTCCGCGTTTTTCCGAGAATCCTCAGAACAGAAGGCGAGTAGTCGTAGTAATTACTACGTGCTTGTGAGTACGAACTGGCAGCGGCTCCGCGAGAAACACCCGTGGATCTCTTTGACAAACGATTGGGCCGAATGCCGGGGAATGCGTTCGGCAAACCCGGGATCATATCTCTCCTCACTCGCAGGTCTGTCGTTTCTGGGGGAACGTACCCCCGGCACGGCCAATCGATCGCGCGGGCATGAACGTGGGAGCCCGCGGGCGGCCCGTCGATGGGTGCTCGCCGCCGGAGCGGACGAAGCGATACGATCGGCAGGTTCCAGGTCGTCACGTGCATTGCAGAAGTGCTTCGCCGAGGGATGACCTGGACCGGCCGCTCATACCGCTCGATCAGTTCCGCCAGGGCCTGCCTGTCGCGAAGCTGGCAGCGAGTGATGAGCACCTGTTCAATGAGTTTCACGTCCGGTTTCATCGTCATCTGTCCTATAGACAGATGCGCCGGATGTCAGAAGGTTCGCAGGGAACGGACGCTCCTCGGGAGCAGGGTCGAGCGAGACGGTTTCATGCCTCCGCCCACGCAGGGGCGGCGGCGAGCAGGCTCTTCCAGCGGCTGATGTGGCCGTCCTCGTCGGCCTGGTCCTTCTCGATGACCTTGCGAGTCTCGTCGTCCCAGTCGATGTCCGCGAGCAGTTGGGCGTAGTGATGCACCGCCTTGCTCTCGACCCAGATGCCCGTCCTGAGGATCATTTTGCGACCGAGCAGACGCGAGCCGAAGCCGAATGCGAAGCCGACCAGCCAGTACGCGCTGCGCAGCAGGCTCGGCCGGAACCCGTACTCGTAGAGCTTGACCTGGAAGTCCTGGTAATGGCCCATCTCGTTGCACATCGCGGCCACCAGCAGGCCGTTCGTCTCGCTGCGCTTCTTCGTGAGCTGGAACTTGTAGATCGTCTGCGCCATCAGCTCCAGCGTGTGCAGGGTCCGCAGGCCCTTGCGAATCGCCGCAAGCCGCTGGGGTGAATACCCCTCGCCACGTAGCTTGATCTGCTCGGCCCGTACTTCCGGCCGAATGATGGAGATATCATACTGTGTCTTCGTGGCCGTCGGTTCCTGCGCCATGCAGTGCTCTCCTGACTCACGGATTCTTGCCTGTCCTGTCGATCACTCCTGACGGTCCATTATACGGCGCTGTGCCCGTGCGGTTCCACGCCGGAGGGAGCAACCTGCCAGACGAACCCAGGGCGCTCCGGATCCACGTGTTCCGCCTGGGGGAGGAACGAGACACCGCGCAGGGACAATACGGCGTGCCTTGCATTTGTCGCGACCTTCCACGTGCACGGCCGTAGGTGACAAGGCCGCGGCGTGAAAGGGCCTGTGGTGACGGGGTCACGGTCGGCCCTCGCTCAACGCCTGGGGGCGCCTGCCGGGTACATCTCCGTCATATCCGTCCGGCGGCAGTGGGGGCACCGGTAGCGCCGCTCGGCGAGCAGCACCTCGTGCTCTCGCCAGCCCACCATCCGGATACGCTGTGACAGGATGTAGCTGCCAGGGATCGCCTCATGCTGGTCGCCTGGCCTCGCGCTGGGGTGTTTCTGTCGATCTTCCATGACTGATCCTGCCCTTCAGGGATGATTGATGTGCAATTATACGAACGGGCCTGACGCACGTCAAGTCCTGCGGAGACCCAGAAACAGGATTTTTCCCGCGTCGCGCCACAGTCAGCGACTCGTACCGGTGGGTTTCATATTCCTCTGTATTCTCCGAACCGGATGATATACTCTGCGATCAGTCAAGGTATGCCCTGAGGCGGGCAATGCAGGAAAAAGAGGATCATTCGATGATGCGATTGGCAGCGATGGTCTCTTCCGTCGTGACGCTGTGCGAAGAAGACCAACGCGAGAAGCCCTGAAACCTCTGTGGCTCTTGGCTCCAGGTGGGAGCCATGTGTCGGTCTTTCCGGGACATACATGCCAACCGCTGACCGCTCGGCCACGTGAACGCTCTTATCAGGCCGCCGTGGCGATGATGGTGACAGACATGCAGAGGGGTCCAGAGCTTTGGACCCCTCTGTCGTAGAAATCTGTGTTACGGCTGATTTGGGTCAGCACAATCGAGTGCGTTGCACTCCAGCCAATGCGCCTGCAGGATAGCCAGATCCTCGTCGTTCACCCGGCAGTCGCCGTTGATGTCGCCGGGGATGGGCACGTAATCGGGCAGCGACTGAGCCGCCTCGCAACTGTCGTTGTAGACGTTGATCGTAAGGGTATCCGAGCCGGTCTTCTCACCATCGTTCGCCGTGATCTGAAGCACGTAGGTGCCCGCTTCGCCCAGCGTGACGGTGGTGGCTGCGGCGGTCGCGTCGGCGATTGTGGCCACACCGTCGTTGGGTTCCGTAGTGACTGACCAGACCGACGTGGTGGGGTCCATGTCTTCAATGGTCGCGGAGATGGCCACCTCTGCGATACCGTCTTTCAGCCAGGTTGTCACGTCGGCGCCGGTTTTGACCACGGGCGCCAGGTTGTCCACATAGAAATCAAAGATCGGTCCCCAATTCGGGTCTGTCACGCCGGGAGTATAGGTATCGACGGCCCAGTAGTAACGCGTCTTGGGATCCACCGTCACGGCGATGGACGTCAGAACCTTCTTTGTGACAATCAATTGGGCCGCGCTGAGGTCGGCACTGGTGCCGAACCACACATCCACAGGCGTACCTGGGGCCACGCTCCAACTCAGGGTGACGTCCCCCGGCGTGATATTGTCACCGTCGCCCGGCACAGGATTCAGCGGGTGCAGCCCCTTGACGACAAGCTGGCCGTCAATCGTTTCCACGATCACGGTTCCCACGCCTCGGTAGGCTATGATGGTGCCGTTGGCAATGTTCGCGTTGATCACGTCGGCACGCGCCTGGGAGAACGCCTGCGTCATCACACCGCCGCGGACGTCCATGCCGGCCTTGGAGTTGGCGCCGGCGCGGAAACGCAGGGGAAGTGCTGAACTCGACAGAAGATTCAAGGAGCCGCCGCGGATCTCCACGGTTCCGTCGCCGCCGGCGTCCTCACCGATCCCAAGCTCCTGGGCGTTGAGATTGACAACGCCGTCGTAGTCTATCACCAACATGCCGCGCCCCAGGAATCCTATGAACATGCGGGCGTTGGCGTTGTACACGCCGCCCAGGACTTCCAGCAGATGCGGCTCTTCCGGGGCGCCCGCGTAGCCGATGATGCTCCAGTCGCGAACGGCCAGTTTCGCGCCGTCGACCAGGCGCAGGTGGCCGGCTCCGCCGCCTTCTATGGCCGTGTGCTTGATCGTACCCGCATCATAGTCGAGAATACAGAATCCACCGTCAACGACTTGGACCTTGTCATCCTGGTCCGGGAGCCCTGCGGACCAGTTGGCAGGGTTGCTCCAGAGTTGGCTGACGGCCCCGGTAAAGCGGGTATCCGCGGACAACGAGCCCGTCAGCAACAACGTAATACAGATACGCAAAACAACTCGTGATTTCATTGCACTGCCTCCTACGCAAAATGGTTGATTGATTTGCCTGACACTCGTGCACACACCACAGTCAATAATATCAAGGTTAGGACACGATTTCAAGGCTCTCGTTCACCGATAAAGCCTTCGAAACACGCCAATTCGTCGAAATTGAGTATTTTGACGCCCTTTTGCCGTTCGACCGGCGATTCCTCGTATGGAGCTTTGAACAGTTCATTGAAAAGATGCTCTTCCTTCCGACATCCGATGTCTTTGGGGGCCACCGTCCGCGAGCGGCAAGAGCTGGTTAATAGTCCTTGTACTTTCTGAGCCAAACGGGCCAATCGCTCGGCACTACGCCGCCGGTCTTCGTCCACGGGCCACTCGTGTTGTACTTGCGGTGCCACTTTAACGTCCACAGTTCCTTAAGCCCGACGTGCCGGACCGACCAGTCACAGAACGCGAGATTTGTCCAGCCATTGTGCCGGTCGATGCAGAAATGGTTCATCTCTCCCTCACCCACGGTTACACTGCCCCACCGAAAATCAAGCGGAGTCTGGACCGGGACATCGGTCTCAAAAGGCCACGCATCGTGCCATGTGGAATCCCCAAGGAGGGGGATCTGATTCGCATGTTTCAGAGCTTGTGTGGTCTTCCAGAAGAACTCGACCTTGCGCCCTCCCTCGCGGTCCCTGAGCATGTAATCGGTCCAGTTGTTGGCGCCATAGCTGCTGGTGAAGTCTTTCTCCGCCCCTTCTCCTGAGGCCGGGTAGCGATTGGCGAACGTCGCGTGCCAGGCCTTGTAGGTCCCCCAGTC
>JAFGJR010000262.1 GCA_016928975.1 Sedimentisphaerales bacterium
CTGACCGAGATACGGCGAATCCTCCGTGAAGAAGAGAACGGTCCCAGTCCGTTGGCAGGCGATGATCGCAACAGCCTCGGCAGTTACGACGTGTTGAAGGACTCTGATTCGATGGACATGGGGCCGACCTCATAAGAGGAGCGTGGATGCAGAGAACAGGCTGATTGAAGTGAGCGACCAACAAGTGGGCCCGCGCGAGGGCAACGCCCGGATGTGTTGCGGCGTGCAGGGCGGCGTAGAGAAGACCGAAAGGATCAAGGATGATGCACAGGGCTTCGTTTTCAACGGGGGGTTTCCGCTTTGCTCAGTGGTTCTCGCCGTATCTTCTCACAGATCGTGATAGCACCTCACCCGGCACATCGAGCCTTCCGGTGATCGATCCGCTGTCGCCGGCAGCCTGTGCGACGTCGCCACGTCGCCAGGCATCATTCCGCCTGTGTCGCCACGCGATCCGCGCATAGGAGTTGAGGACACCATCGAGGGGACACCTATGGATTTGCTACCGTTCATCCCAGACAACATCACCGAGGTCCTTGTCAAGATCGTACAGTTCACGGAGCTTCGCCGCGGCATACTCAACGGGAATGTCCGGGCCCTCCACACGCCCGGCTATGCGCCGCGGGATCTTCCGATCCTGGAGTTTGCCAACCTTCTCCATGTTGCCGTAGGCGAGCACCTTCGACATCGCCGTCTCTTATTCCACGACACGACCAACATCAAATTCGGGGGTGGCGGCACGATGCGCGTCCATCCCATCACGGACGACCACGCCAGGAGGCTTCTCGAGACGAGCCCGGACGAATACCTGAACCTGCAGATCGGCAGGCTCTTGGAGAACTCGTTGAACTGGAAAGTGGCACGGGAGCTGCTACGGCGACACTCGGGAACGATCTGCAACTTGCCCAATGTGAGCTCGGACAAGGTGGTGGCAACCGATGGCTTCCCTGATGACGAGCCATCACGCCCTGCTGCCACGGAGTGAGCAGTATCGATATGCGGGGATCATGACAGACCAGGCAGTCAACTTGCATTTGTCAGACGCTCCCAGTTCGCTGGCGAGAGTCATTGCCGTCACCAGTGGCAAGGGCGGCGTTGGCAAGACGAACATCGCCGCCAACCTGGCGATTTGCCTGGCCAGATTGAACAAGCGAGTCGTTCTTCTGGATGCCGACATCTCCCTGGCGAATGTGGATGTGCTGATGGACCTCCGCGGCAAGTACGACATCTCGCAGGTGATCGGTGGACACAAGAGCATGAGCGAGGTCATGCAACCGGGTCCCAACGGCTTGCAGATCATCTGTGGCGCCTCCGGGCTGGACAGGCTCGCCGATCTCAGCGAAGGCGAGCAGCGCGGCCTTCTGCGACATTTGTCCGAGCTACAACAGGAGACGGACACAATCGTTGTGGACACCGCCGCCGGGATTTCCCGGTCGGTCGTCGGCTTCTGTCTGGCATCCGACCATGTGCTGGTGGTCACGACACCCGAGGCCACAGCCATGACCGATGCGTACGGCATGATCAAGGTGCTCGCCCGCAAGCGGTACCAAGGGCCGATAAGCATCGTGGTGAACATGGCTCGCGACCTCACCGAGGGCAAGCGAACCTACCAGCGGATCGCCGACGTTGCCCGCAAGTTCCTGGCGAGGGACCTTTACTTCGCCGCCGTGTTGCCGAGGGATGACAGGCTTCTTACCGCTGTGCGATCGCGAAAACCTGTTGTCCTGGCCTATCCGAACGCACAAGTCAGCTCGGCGCTGGCCAAGCTCGCAGCACGACTGAGCGAAGCTCGCCACGACAGACAACTATCCGGTGGCTTCTTTCGAAAGGTGGCGAAATGGTGGAACTAAAGTCCGGCACGAAGAGGCCGATAAAGCCTATGTGGGATTCCGTCCGGAATCGCGCAGGCTGTCTGGGAGGGTGGTAACGATACGATCGCGACAGCAGGAGCTGGAGTCCTGCGCACAAGGATGCATGTTGCAGACCGCAAGGGAGGCAACCCGTGAAGACAGAGCAGGCAGGCAAGATGGATGAGAAGCTGACGATCGAGGAAACCTGGGCGCTATTCCACAAGACCCATGAAGACTGCTACCGCAACCTTCTGATGGAGAGCTACAGGGACCTGGTCAAGTATGCGGCGGAACGGCTGCACAGCAAGTTGCCCGACAAGGTGGAACTCGACGATCTGATCAGTGCCGGCATGTTCGGCCTGATGGATGCCATCGACGCGTACGACCCCGCTCGCGGGGTGAAGTTCGAGACGTACTGCGCACCGCGAATCAAAGGGTCAATCCTGGACGAGCTGCGGAGCATGGACTGGGTGCCTCGCCTGGTGCGGGCTCGTGCTCACCAGTTGGCCAAGGCCACGCACGCTCTCGAGATGCACCTGGGCCGAAGGCCCGACGAGCAGGAGCTGGCGGAAGAGCTCAACATGGACGTGGAGGAGTTCGGCCGGCTCCAGCGGGACGCAAACGCTGCCTGCCTGGTGTCTCTCAACAACAAATGCGGCGATACCGAGGGCGAGAAGGACGTCTGCGAAATCGATGTCATCCGGGATCACAGGAGCGAAGACCCCCTGCTCGAAGCCCAGAAGCGCGATCTCAAGAACCTCCTGACTAAGGGGCTCACCCGGGCGGAACGGTTGATCATCGTTCTCTACTACTACGAGGAAATGACGATGAAGGAGATCGGGGCAACACTCGACCTGTCGGAGTCCCGTGTCTCGCAGATGCACTCCTCCATCGTCGCGCGCCTCAAGGCCCAGATGAATACGCGAAAGAAGGAGTTCGCCGTCGAGCAGTAGGAGAAGAACCCCTGCTTTCTGAGGAGGTGGTGGGAGGATAAAAGCAGGGGCCAATGAAAAAGCACCTTCATTATGTCCTCAGTCTGAGGGCTCGTCAAGCGGAAAAATGCCCCGGCGGCCATGTCAGAGTCCATCCCGGAGCCACGGAATTCGGTTTCGCGAGGCCGGGCTTCCTTCCCTTCACACCAGGTGAGAATCGGTCACACCGGCTGGATGACGACCGTCTGACTCATCGCACGAGCAGTTGTCGGGAAACACACCTCGTTTCCACCGACCAGTCCAGGCGTTGAGCGTCCTCTCCGGATTTACAATTTCCCGTCTGCGATTTACAATCTGCCGGGTGGGTAACGCAGAAACCACACCAATCGGACATCGATCTTGGATCGTAGGTCGCAAATGGTAGAGAGTGAATGACACGAGCGATTCTGGACTGCTACACCGACGAGCCGGCGGGCTTGGGTGTGCCACCGTTCGTCGGCGTCTGGCCACGCTATGTGGCCGGACGATATGAGCAAGAGCCCACCTATCTGACCATCGACGATGTCAGGCTCGTCCGGTACGTCGAGCACGTCCCCAACGTCGTGATCGATCCGCCGGCAGGAAGAACACACATCGAGGTGCTCAACCATACCCGCCCTTATGAGGAGATCCGCCGCGTCCTGGAGAACGCCGATGAGCTGGTCCTCGTGGTCGGCGTCCAGACGCCCGGCAAGTACCTGAGCGCCCGACCGGGGACGCTGCGCGAGGCCAAGAAGCTGCTGGACGCGTTTTCCCTGCACAAGGTCTTGACCGGCCCGGCCCTGACCGGCGGCACCCAGTTCCGCGGCGGATTCCGCCCTCAGGTGCCCCAGGCCGACGAGTTTGACGAGCTGCGACCGTTCACTTTCGAGACGTACGAGGAACTGCAACCTCATGCCCTCCAGGGGGGGCGCCTGATCTCGCAGATGCCCCGCATAGGAAACCGGATTGTCGAGATTGAGACCGGGCGAGGCTGCCCCCGCCAAGAGCATTGCTCTTTCTGCACCGAGCCGCTCAAACATGCGGTCCAGTGGCGCAAGGCGGATTTCGTCGTTGAAGAGGTCAAGACCCTGATGTCGCTTGGCGCCAGGGCCTTTCGCCTCGGCAAGCAATCGTGCATCTACAGCTACGAGGGCGGCGATCCGCAGAAGCTCGAAGCCTTGCTGGCCGCCGTGGCGGCCCTTCAACCCACGGTGCTCCACCTCGACAACGCCAATCCGCAAATGATCGACGAGCGGCGCACGGAGCTGTTCGTGAAGTACCTGACGCCGGGCAGCACTGCCGCCATGGGAATCGAATCCTTCGACCCCCAGGTCACGCAGGCGAACAACCTCAACTGTCCCTACGACCTGGCGTTCGAGGCAATCCGAATCGTCAACCGCATCGGCGGCTTCCGTAGCCAGAATGGCTGTCACGCCCTGCTGCCCGGAATCAACATCCTTCTCGGCCTGGCCGGCGAGACGCCGCAGACGCTCGAGAGGAACTTCGCGGCGTTGAAACGGATCCTGGAGGAAGGGCTGCTCATCCGACGGATCAACATCCGTCGGGTCGTGCCCTTTCCGGGGACGCCGCTCTACGAGCAGGTTGGCCAGACGTGCCTGCGCCAGAACCAGGGATACTATATTGGGTGGATCGACAAAGTCCGCCGGGAGATCGACATCCCGACGCTTCAGAGGCTCTTTCCTCTCGGCACGGTACTGAAGGACCTGTGCAGCGAGGTCCACAACGGCAACAACACGTTCATGCGGCAGGTCGGCAGCTATCCGATTCTTGTCGTGGTGCGCGAACGGCTCCCGTTGAACGAATTCTTCAACGCCCGCGTGGCCGGCTACATGCGCCGCAGTCTTCTCGCCGAGCGAGCCCCGTGACGCCAGACAGACCGTGTGACACAATCGTGTGAGAGGACCGTCAAGCCGCCGACGCTCACGCGGGCGCGACCCGGCGAACCGTCAGGTGTACGGCATTGGGTGGCAGTACCGGGATGGCGATTCCCTGGACCAGGTGGCCGATGAAGATGACGTGTCCATCTTGTGGGACCCTCTCGCCTGGGAAGACCAATTGCCGGTGCTCATAGCGAATGGCCGCGCTCAGCACCAATCCGCCATCAGCGGCGTCTGCAGCTCGTTCGTTGGCGGCGGCCAGCTCAAGGACCGCCGTTCCATCGCGATCAAGCTGGGCACGAATGAAGGAAAACGCCATCGTCTGCGGCCGACCTTCCCGGTCTATGATCATCTTGCCTTCCGTATCCAGCATGATCGCAGGCACCGTCCGTGCGGGCTGGCTGCGGAAGCCCGGCATCGCGTGAACTGCAAGGAAAGTGCCTCTCGCAGAGGCAATAGACTTCAGTCCGACGACGATCTCTCGCAAGACCGCCTGAACGTGATTGTCAGCCCGGCGGACCAGATCGTCAAGCGGAAGGACCCACGGCTGGGCCAACTGAGCTTTCAGCCTCTCGACAGCCCTGCGACACGTATCGCAACCATCCAGGTGTGTCTCGACGGATCTCGTGAAGTCGCGCCCCGCCTCCGTGTCGGGAATCGTCCGCTGGATGTATTGCACCAGCACATCATCGGATAGACACGACTGCCAGGGCCCGACGGCCTGGACAATCGCCTTGTCGATCAACCCGGCGAAGATCTGCGCCTTGTTCTCGGAGAACCACGCGCAGGCCGTGCCAAGCTGGTCAGCCATTTTTCGACAATCTGAACACATCTGCAAATGCTCACTCACGCGGGCGGATTCCTGCGGGGACAAGGAAGCCACTGCATACGCCGCCAGCTTCTCGTCGGTGGGACAGACGTCGCCCGGATAGACATCCTGCAATATGAGTCGTTGATACAGACGTTCCAATTCCTGCCGGTTCATCCAATTCACCTGCCGCCGATCCCGTGCCGTCAACGCGCCAATCGCAACTCAATGCAATCACGGAGCTCCCTGCGAACGCGATGAAGGGTGACTCCGACAGTACTCCTGGGGATCGCCGTCCGGCTCGCAATGGTGTCGTACGATAGTCCATTGAGATCCCTCAGAACAATCACCTGCCTCTTCCGCTCGGAGAGAGCGTCGAGACACTTGCGAAGCGCGTCGAGCCGTTCCTGCTCGGTAATGCGGTCCGATGGATCGCAAGTCAGCGGCTCCGGCCAATCGTCCAGACGCCGTTCATTCTCTCCCTCACCCTGCGCAAGATCCGGCAACTCCCGGACCAGCGCGGGACGGCGAAATCGATCGATGATCAGGTTCCGGGCGATGCGCCGGAGCCAGGCCGGGAAATTCACGCTCGCGGGAACCTGGTCCGGATTCTCTGCCAGCCACTCGATGGCGCGCAGGAACGTGTCTTGACAGACATCTCTCGCGTCTTCATGGTTGGTGAGCCTGGCTCGCGCAAAGAGAAAGACGTCCCGGCTGCACGCCTCCCACAGCAGTTCCGTGAACCGCCGGTAGTCCTCCTTCGAAGGCGCAGCGCCCAGGATCCTGTCCCGGAAGAACGAATGCGGGTCATTCGTCATCCTCACCTCGATCCTCTCAGGCGATTCCTGTCAGGCAGCGGCTCCGGCTCCCGTGTCTTTCTGCTCCGTGGCAGCACGGTCCGACCGGACCTGTATGGTCTGAGCTGCAACGGCTCACGAACGTCATCGCCTCTGAGATAGCACTGCGTGCCGGAATCACGATCAGCGTCAAAGATGAGGAGGATCATGTGATCCAGTGGCTTGAACATGGCTCCGACCGCCAGATCATACAGGAGTCCCGATGTCGCCCGATCTGGTTGCACGCCGCGTCCGCGCACGAAGTTAAGCTTCATCGCCGCCGGTGGGAAGAAAACAGGCTGGTACGCGGTGGAGTCGATCGTCGTCACCAGGCGTCCAATTTCGCGATCGTTGGCGTCTGTGAGCCGAAAGCCGTGCGAATCCCACTTGACACCCCTGCCCAGCCGTATCTGCACCCAGACGAATTCCTTCCCCCCCGGCTGCCTGACATGCAGTTCCCCGTCCCGGCTCACCCACCAGGAGGATTCTGTTCCACTGATGGCCGGCGCCACTTGTGTTGTCGCGATAATCGCGGCATTTGGCATCCGTTCGGGCTCTGGGGCCGGCTTGGCCACGATCGGCGTCTCCTCGGGGGTCTTCCACACCCGCACGGTGCAGTCCTCACTGCCTGAGACTACCAGCGCTCCTTCCGGCGAGAAGGACGCACACAGAACGGGCCCTGTGTGCTCCTCCAAACACCCTATCTCGTCACCCTGCTCGACGTCCCAGACTCGAATGGTCTTGTCGAAACTCGCCGAGAGGACCTTCTTCGCGTCGGGGGCAAAGGCTACCGCCGTAACACGCGTCGTGTGTCCCTGGAGAGACACTCTCTCCTTCTGTGTCTCAAGATCCCAGACGCACACCGTCCCATCTTCGCTCCCCGAGACAGCCAGACGCCCTTCCGGGCTGAAGGCCGCCGCAGTGATCCTCGCCTCATGGGCCTGGAGACTCCAGGTGATGGTTCCCTTGTTCATGTCGATCATCGTCAACTGCCCGTTCACGTCTCCGCAGAGAGCGTAACGATCGTCAGGGGAGAGGTCGCACGCGGTGATGATGTCCGAGTCCCCTGCCTCGCCGGGCAGCTTCCACTGTTGCAGCAACTCCCCCGTTTCCAGATCCCAGAGAAACAAAGCTCTGGCGGCCAGTAGGGCCTTCTGCGTTTGATGGGAGAACACGACGATGCCGGCGGGGTAAGTTCGCAGCGCGAGTCCACCGAGCTCCTCGCCGGTATCCACATCGTGGCAGACGATTTCCCGGCCCGAGGCGTCGCTGGACCAGACGCTTTCTCCATTGGGTCCGAAGGCCAAGGCAGCCGCGGGAGTGTGTCTGCCTCGGATGGTCTTGCGGACGAACTGGTCGTTGGCATCACGGCTTGTCATGTCCCAGAGATGTAATGCGTTGTCTCGTCCGCTCGAGAGAATCTTGGAGCCATCCGGCGAGAACACAACGCACGACACTGCCTCGCCATGTCCGGCAAGAAGCAGACGCCTTGCGGCAAGCTCGCTGGGATCGATTGGACAGATCGGCGTCACAGCGGATGAGGCGACCGGTATGCCCGCATCGGCGACAGGCGGGCCTGGTGTGACCGTGACCTTGAAGGGCAGCGGACCCTGACCGGCGGCAACGCTCCACACCACGGAGCCGGATGCCTCAACCGCCTCGTAGGCCGAGCGGGTCCCGTCCTCAACGCACACGACGTATGTATTGGTTTTGGCGCGTATCTCCACCTCCGCCTTTGGCTTGAGCCGATAGCACCTCCCGTCGCAGCCAACCTGCACTTTGAGCGGCGAGTCGTGCCCATTCACGATCTTGACCTGAGCCAGCCCGCTGCCCGTGGGTCCGCCGGATGTACTGGGTTCGGCAGCCAGGCGCACGGAGCCCAAGCCGCGGCCTTCCGCATCGTCGATGACTTCCCAGCGAGCCCGCGGAAAGGCGGGGACCGCCGCCATGGTGGCCGCCGCGCTGGCGGACGACACCTCCACAGGATAATAGGCCGGCGACAAGCGCACGATCTTCCTGTGACCGGGATCCACGCGACAGGGACCCGCACCACCGATGAGAATCTCAATAGCAACCGTTCGCTTGTTGACAATCGTCACTTCCGTCGCTTCTGAAGTCTCGGCCCTATCGGGATCGAAGAACGCACTGGGCTTGGCCACGCCGGCTTGTTGCGCCGACTTCACGAAGCCATCCACGAACAGACGTATGGGCGCGCGTATCTCGGAGAAGTGTTTGTCCTCCTCCTTCACGCCGAAGCTGAGCAGCCCGTAGCTGTACCAGGTTGTTTTGCCCCTGCCCTGCGTCTCCTGGGTGACGACTCCCTGTCCATATCTCTCCCTGAGCGTCTCCGGGGCAAGAGCACCAAGAGACAGCGGTCGGAACAAGGCGGCAGACTGAAGCTGGTCCGGCTTCTCGCGAAGCTCGGGTCTGGATTCGCTGTAGGAGCGGAAGAAGCCTTCCGCACGTTCCCACGTGACGTCCGGCGGAAACAATGCTCCATCCAGAATGACCCGTGCCCACGAGGGGAACATCTCCCCGTACTCCTCCGATGACGCGCCCCGGCGCGCCTCGGCTGCAAGCTGGCTCTGCGGCGCCGGTGCGGAAGCCGCTGGGGTCTCGGAACCTGCGGGTGCAGCGGGAGACGCCTGTGCCTGCTGCTTCGACGTGGTGGGCGTCTCCGTCAACGGGGCCGGCTCGTTCGGACCGGGAGTCTCTGCGTAATCCTCTCCAGATTTCGTTTCCGGCATGAGGGCGGCGGTCTGCCTGCCCGCCCCGCTCATCAGCTTCAATCCAACGATCACGGCCGCGAGCAAGACGAGGGCCGCAATACCGGCCGCAAGCCACAAGGGGTGTTCTTTCAGCTCCCAGAGCACTCCTCGCGCCTCGGGACGAACGGGTGGTGAGGACGAAGCCGCCGGCTCGATAACGGGCCGCGCCTCCGCAATCGGCACGCGGACGGGGGCGCCGCACCGCGTGCACTTGCCCCGCCGTCCGGCGTCGCCTTCCAGAGCCTTCAGCCACTTGCCACATTTGCCACACTGGAATCTCAGAACAGCCAATCCTGACCTCCACTACTTCCACCGCCTTGCGCCGGTGCGCCGCCGAGCATCTCCTGCAATTCCACGTCCTTGTCGATGGGAATCCACTTTCCGTGGAGATTCTCATCCACGCGGCTCACCAACTCTCTCGCCGACATATATGTGTCGAAACTATCGCTCCAAACGAAGAATTTCAGGAACTGCTTCTTCGGATCGACGGACTTGAGCCTTCGCATATAGATGGAACCTCGCGCCGACATTTGCTCCGCTGTCTCCCCCTGATCAGGTCTGCGCGGCTCAAACCTCAACAGGGCCACAACCGACAAGTCCACCACCTTCAGCCTGATATACTCGTCCCCAACGTCGTGCTGGTTCAGATACGCGACGATCTTGGCCAATTCCCCTGGGCCGACTTTGATGTTACCGGTGCGCTGGCCGGTAATTTCCCTCGATACCTGCATGAACTGATTCCAGAGTGACTCCGTGTTGAACGGGTGGACCCTGCCCTTGCGACAGATGAAGCAGACCTGCTCCAGGCCGGCCGGGGCAGGCGTGAGCACAGGGATCGACACTTCCGTCACCTTGGGCTCTTCCCTGTACGTCTTGGCCAGCGCACTGCGCCGGGCCTCGATTTCCTTCTCCTTTGCCGTAATCTTCTCGTTGAGATCGGCGATCTGCCTCTCCAGGGAGGCGATGTCCGCCTCCAGCGCCTGCCTGCTCGGCAGCGGCTCCTCCCCTATCCGGCGCCGCAGCTCAGCGCGCTGGCGTGCCTCCTCCTTGTTGTGACCCATCCCCTTGATCCGGGACCGGTACTTCGCCAGATCTTTTTCCAGGCCGCCCTTCTCACTCCTGAGTCCCGTCCACTCCTTCCCGGTCTTCTCGAACTCCTCGACGGACACGCCGGATGCGCCAGTTCTGAACCTGATCTGCTTGATGGTGTGCCCTACACTGAGTTGCGTCACCGCCAACAGAATAATGAGGATTCCTACGACGTTCGTCATCGTATCCATCAGGGAATCCAGGTTCATGCTGATACCACGTTTTGGCCTTGGCATCTCAAGTCTCCGTGCGACGGCGCGCCGCGCTTAGTGGCTCCCGCTACCCTGAAAGAACTGGATTTCGCCGTCCGTGGTGGGCAGAGGCACATATCCATACCGTTTGAAGTCCCGAGAACGAAACAGTCCTTCTGCCGCGTCGAAAGCCGACACTCCATCCGGGCGAATGAGCAGCACGATGCACTGGTCGGCCCTGGATCGCACGCGATCAACGTAGGCGCCGAACAGGTCGCCCTTGATCTCCGGTATGGAGACAGAGGTCTTTTCGGGATAGAGAGTGAGCCCACCTGCCCTGCATTCCACGTAGTTTGGCTTGAGTCCTTTGCCCAGTCCCCGCCCCTGCTGCTCAGGTACAAGACGCAGAATGCCCTTCTGCGGTGTGGCGGCACTAGCCCGAAGCCCTTGAAGCTGCTTGTTGAGTCCACTGAGCCGGTCTTCCAGCTCCTTGGCAGTCCGGCGTAACTCGTCTCGCTTGTCTCGCAGATTCAGACGTTCTTCCACGTCCTTGGGCGTGCCTGGCAGTGTGACCTGGTTGGCGTCTTCCTGTTCGTCGGACAGCGCTTCGGCTCGGCCGGCGGTCTTTGCCACCTGCTCTCCCAACTTTTGGTTCTCGCGTTTGAGAGAATCGACCTCCTTCTTCATGCGTTCATATTGCTCCAGGCTGCTGCCGCCGCTGATCTGGCCTATGACCACGCCGGCAAGGATCAGGGTCAGTGAGCCGATGACGCAGGCGAGGATGCTCAGAAAAGGAAAGAGCGATACGGTCGCTCGTGAATCTGCCCGTTTCCTACGCATGGTCGTCCCTCCTCGTGAACCGGCTCCAGAGCCCGCGCCGCCGGCCATCATGCTGATCGTCGGGAGCCTCGTGCGTGACCTGGTTGGCCTGGATGCGGGCATCCATATCCTTCAAGCCCGAGGCAAGGCGAGTCAGCCCCTCTTCGATGCCGAACAGCTTGCGGCTGAACGAGTCCGACTTGGCCAACCGCTCAAAATACAGGGCGACCTTCTGCTGGGCATCCGCCAGCTTGCCGATATCCGCGCTGAAACGCTGCTGACAATCACTGATGGAGGAGACGATCTCGCTCCCCACTCTGGACACTTCCTTCAGTTGCTCCGACGTGGACCGGGCGGCGGCCTCCCGGTCTGCCTGGACCGCGTGCATCATCCCGTCAAAGGCGGCGTGCCGGGAGCTCTCCGCTTCCACCATCTTCGCCCGGAGCGCCTGGGTCTGCTGGGCCAGCGAGGCGATCATCGCATCGATCCGCTGCATGGCCGCCTGCTGGTTGGAAGCGCCCACGTGCAGGCTCTCCGTCATGCTGGCCTGGACGGCGATGGTCTTGTCTTTCACATCGTCCAGCGTGCGCGCCAGCCGGGCCGCCATCTCACGCAGCGCTTCCTGCTCCGCCTGACACCGCTGGCTGCCCTGCTCCTGCAGGCTCTTCAAGTTCCCGCTCAACATAGACACCACGTCATTGAAACTGCGGACCTGCTTGTCCTGCGAAGCGGTGATCTGCTGCTGTACGTCGGCGGCGGTCTTGCTCAGCGACGCGATCGCATCACGAAACCGGGTCAACTGCTCCTCCTGGACCGCTTTCACCTGGCCGACGAACGATCTTCGCTCCTCCGACACCGCATTCAGGATCTCCGTGAACTGGTGCACCGTCGCGTTCTTGTCTTCCTGCAGTTGCCGGTGAATCGTCTCCCAGCCCTCGGCCACCTGCTCCGTGACGGTTCGGCCGATAACTTTCAGGTGTTTCAACCTCTGGTGGAGGTCGGCGTCGTGCTCCTTCATGGCCTCCGACACGACCTGCTTGATCTGCGTGGAGTCTCCTTCCTTGGCAACAGCCAATTCCTGCATGCGGCTCAGAAGGTTCTCGTTGCAGTACTCCTCCACGGCGATCAGCAGATCCTCCTCCGCTTTCTCGATCGAGCTGGCGGGGAACATGACCAGCAGACTCACGATCAGCGCCAGCAATGTCGTGTCAAAGGCGGTGGCCAGACCTGAAGTCACGCCCCCCAGCGCCCCTTTGATCTTGTCCAGCTCCTGAACCGTATCCAGCGCCTGCGAGAAACCACCCACTGCATGCCCGATCCCAATCACGGTGCCGATGAAACCCAGGATCGGGATGGCCCAGATGAAGACCTTCACAATCGTATAGCTCGATTGCACGGCGCTCGCGTCGATCTCGGCCTGGGAGGCAAGCAGAGTCGTCGTCTCCTGGATGCTGCCTCGGGCCCGGAAGTTCGCCAGCGCCTTGTAGACGCGATTCAGCAGAATGCTCTCCTGATGACTGTGGGGCAGGGCCCGGATATGACGCTGGAACGTGCGTGCGTTGTCGGGACGGATCACGCGAGACAGCTCCGTGGGCAGAGCATCGAACAGCAGTGAGCCGCGCTGTTTGGCGAGTTTCTGCATCTTGAAGGCCAGCATGCTGGCGGCCCAGGCGCCCAGCAGAATGATGCAGTACTGGACCCACCCTCGGTCCCAGAAGAACTGGCCGAACTTGGTTTTCCAGAGGGGCAGCACGAGAAGCCCGTAGAACGCGGCCGTAACCCCCATCCCTATGACAGCCGTGAGAATGAGGCTGACATTCGTGCCCTCGGTCTTGCCAAAGGGTCCCGTCCCGGACGTCTCCCCGGGCGTCTCAACGGTGACGCCGGCACGAGATTCAGAAGGATCTTCCGATATGGAAGCCGTCAGCTCGAACGTCTCTCGGCAATAGGGGCAACGGGTCCTCTGGCCGAGATACTCCTCCTTCACCTTGAGTACTTTCGTACAGTGCGGGCACAACACTTTCACGTACATCGCAGGCTCCCTGATCTCAAGTCCTTGCCTCGTCTTGCGAGGCCTACCCGTCAGGCACGCTATCGCGTGACTGCCCGATTTCACCTTGCCGCTGGGTCATACGAGGCAACTCGCGACTTCTTTCATCGCAGGAAGATTTTTTTGCGACACCCGGTACTCGGCGATTTCCCAGTCGTTTGAAGAGTCATTATAGCGGCCTGCGACGGGTGTGTCCAGACCCGCCGTTCAGGATACTCGCTGTACTATGGCGTCGCGATGGAAGCCGGCAAGGGTGCGGAGCAGGTCAGCGTTTCGCGGGCACGTCCGCCACGCATCGAAAACCCAGGTTGTTCGCGCGCAAGGTGACCGGTGCGCCCACCGGTCTGAGGTACGTGAGCCCGTATATCTCACATGGCGAGTCCCAGGAGCCCCCTCGAACGACCTTCACGGCCCGCTGTCCCACCGGGTAGTCGTCGGTGGTCCACTCCATGACGTTGCCGGCCATGTCCCATGCGCCGGTCACAGAGGCCCCCCGGGGGCACGAGCCCACCTCGGCCGGACCGGTCGCCTGGGACTCCAGGCTGACGCAGAGACCGCTGTCGAATGTATCCCCCCAGGGGTACAGGCTCTTCGTTGCGCCCCTGGCGGCGTACTGCCACTGATCTCCCGTCGGTAGTCTCTTGCCGGCCCAGCGCGCGTACGCGTACGCATCGTACCAATCGACTCCGACCACCGGCTTGTTGTCTCCGGCGAAGCGAGCGTCATTCCAGTATGCCGGTGTGTGACCCTTGCCCGGAGCCTCATCAGGATGGCAGAGGCTGTGGTCTCCCGTGCGCTCGATGTGCTCCAGGAACTTCCGATACTGCGCGTTGGTGACTTCGTGGACGTCGATCATGAATGGCCGCATGTCAACCACGACGGATTCGTCGGCGAGGAGCTCTTTATGTCGGTCGGGATACTTGCGGATGAGACGCAGCAGCGGCGTGTCTTCCCGTCCCAGCCGAACCGCTCCCCCGGCAATTCGCACCATCCCCTCAGGAATCGCGCCGCGAGCGTCCCTGGCACAGCGAAACCCCACGTCCCCGGCAGTGGCATCGATCGCGGCACTCGTGTGTCTCAGGAATGTAAGGGCAAACAAGTCGCCCATGTCCTCCGGCGTCGTCCATGTGCCTCCCCGCACGACCCTGTGTGTCTCCAACGGCCACACGGTCGCCGTCCATTCCGCCACGTTTCCACCCATGCCGACGGGTCCGTCCGGGCGAGACGCCGGCAGCTCGTGAACACCGCGAGGGGCACCGACGGGATAGTACTCCTCGCGGAATTGCCGCCCCCAGGGATACGGCCATCCCTGTGGCCCCCGAGCCGCCTGCTCCCATTCGTCCTCCGTCGGTAGCCGCTTTCCCGCCCACGCCGCATAGGCATATGCGTCAAACCAGTCGACTCCCATAACAGGCAGGTCGTCCTGGCTGAGGTCGGCCTTGCTCCAGAGTCTCGCCGCATGGTCTTTGCCTGCCGGCTCTTGCGGATGGCACTTGCTGTGGTCGTTTGTCCTTCGGACATGTTCCACGAACCGGCGATACTCCGCATTGGTGACCTCATACCGGTCGATGAAAAAGTCCTTCAAGACAACCGCCCGCTCGGGCGCCGTCAGAAGCTCCGAGAGATTCACCAGTGGATTCGCCCCGTGCTCGGCCAATACTCGGACGGTCGCGCTCTCCTCCCAGGGACCCCGGAACAACTTGCCCGCAGCGATGGTCACCATGTCCACAGGATCCCGCAGAGGCGTCACGCGCTGCAATCCGCCGCGCGCCGCCGGCATCTGCGGGGCCTTCGGACTGACTGAACGACGCACGGTGACCAGCACGGCAACGAGGACGGCCGCACCCGCGAGCATCGCCCCTGCGATCCAGAGCATGCGCCGGTTGAGTGAGAAGGACCTGCGGCCCATTTCACGAGCGCGACAGCTCTCGGATGACGGCAGGCTCACGCGAATCGTCTTGCCCTCCTGAACGACAACCTCGCGCCGGCCAAACACGGTCTCCCCTGCCGCCGAAGCATCCCCAAGTCGAGTCGATCCCTCGATCCGGTACTTTCCCACAGGCAGCCGCACCGGCCCTAACCTGCCCGTTTCATCGGTCATACCCAGGAACTGGCGGTTGCCCGTGCTCCCCCTCACGGCGAAGACATACGCATCGCTCTGCGACGATGTCGTGACAATGCATCCCGTCTGACCGCGGAGGACGAACTCAACCTGCATGTCCTGGCCCGGCGAAGCCGCCGGAACCTTCTGGGGGGCGGAGATCTCATAGCCGCTCTTGCGCACGGAGATGGCCTGCGCACCGGCGTCCTGCACAACGACTCGATCCGGAGTCACCTTGCCGCTATCGACGCCGTCCAGGAGGATGTGTGCCCCCGGAGGTGACGAGGTGACGTGCACCGTCGTCCGAGGTTTGCCGATCCGAAACAAATCCGCGTTCCCACCGGGTAGGAACACCGCGGGAAGCCACCAGTCTCGCTTGTTCCCCCCGCCGCTCAGACGGAGGCTGAACCTGGCGCGATTCACGGCCACGTCGAGCGGCTGGCCGGCGGCAAGGGCTTCGTAGAGCGCCTGGCATAGACCGACCGAAGCGTCGTTCCGTATCACATCCTGGATGCCCACCGCAGCGATCCCCTGGCGGGCGAGCCCGACCGCCACTCCGTGACTCTCGCACGCATTCAGAATCGTCCCTCGCACGGTACGCGCGGACTCCAGAATCCCCCGGACGGTATCCACGTCGATGAACTCGCTTGAGCCATCCTCTCGTTCCAGAACGAGTCCGTAGACCTTTCCATACCGCCGGCCGTGACCGACGAAATGCACCAAGTGGGGGTGGAAGCGCTCCAGGGACTCGTGCAGGCTCGCCTTGCGGCAACTGCGGCACAATGACACCTCGAGGACTCCATTGTCCTGGAGCGCTTGCAGTGAGTTCAAAATCGCGGCGATCTCAGGACCCGATCTCACCGGCGGCAGGTCCCGTGGCTCGGCGCTACACACCAGCACGCGCAGCGGCAACGAGAGGTCCACGGACGGCCGCACCACGGCGTCGACGTACCTCGTCAGCGGACTGTGACAGCTCACCGATAACCACAGGTTCCTCACGGGATGGTACATGATCTCCCACGGAACCGCGTGCAGCTCCTCCGCCAGGATGTGCAACTGAACTCGCAAATAGGCGTCCTGTCCCGACCGCACGGCGTTCTCCCAGTTCAGCTCGAATAGGGTCCCAAGCTGACCTGCGAACAACGTCCGAAACAGGAAGCTCCCAAGCTCCTGAAACGCCTGGTCCCCCATTCGCTCCTGCCTCGCGCAGCACAGATCCTTCTGCGTCCGCTCGGAGTCCCAGTCCAGTTGCAGGATGCCTGCGGGATCGCCCAGGACCACGGGAGCGCTGACCAGTACCGGATATCCCTGCGACACACGTGGACTGATCGTGACCTTGAGACCGTTATTCGGATGCGCCACGGACAGCATCACGGACCTTATTCACGTCCATTCGTTCCTTCGACCCTCTCAGACACACTGACAGGATCACACGATGATACTGCCGGGACGAATCCCACACAACGCCTCCGTTGACGTTCGCGAGAATCCCCGAGGGTATCATGACAAGACCCGGTCGCCGGCCATCAGGTGATGATCCTCCCGGCTGCCATCCACCACTCCAGGAGGGAACGGATACGCCACAGATCCACGTATTTCCGTTGACGCGCCGGGTCTCAATGCGTATGATGCGCAGGTGGTCACAGCAGATCGACGTTCGCAGGCTGTCCAAGGAGGCAACATGAGACAGGCCAGGATTCTGATCATCGACGATGACCCCGACATCACCGAGGCTATGAAGATCATCCTGGAGAACAAGGGCTACGAAGTCGCCAATGCCCTGGACAGCGCCGAAGGGATGAACCGGCTGAAGGAGTCCAGACCGGATCTGATCATCCTGGACGTGATGATGAGGACCTCGCAGGAGGGTTTCGAGCTTTCCCGGGAGCTCAAGCACAACGTGCAGTACAAGGACATCCCTATCCTCATGCTCACTGCCGTCGGACAGAAGACGGGACTTGATTTCCGGTCGGCGGCCGGAGACGCATCCTGGCTGCCCGTGGAGGGCTTTCTCGACAAGCCGGTCAAGCCGGACGTGCTCATGGCAAAGGTGGCAGATCTTCTCGACAAATCCTGACGCCCTATGGAGAACCTGTTCAAGCGCACCAGCCTCATTCAAAGAGCCTACTGGCTCATCGAGTTGCGATGGGTAGCCATCGGGGCTCTGGCCATCGCCACGTTCGTATCGAGCCGGTTCATGAAGGTGTCCCTTCCCGTGTCCACTCTGTATGCCATCGCGGTGGCGCTGCTCATCTACAACTTCATCCTGTACGACTTGCTCAGGTATTGGACGTGGGCAGGCAGGGAACCATCGCAGCGGAGGATCGGAGGAATCCTCACGTGGCAGATTTCCGCCGACCTGATCATTCTCGCCACAATCCTGCATTTCTCGGGGGGCATCGAGAATCCCTTCTACCTGTTCTTCGCCTTTCACATGATGCTCGCCAGCATTTTGCGGCCCAAACGACAAAGCTATTTGCAGGCGACGCTGGCGGTCCTTCTGTTCGGCGGGGTGATCGTCCTGGAGGCGGCGGGCGTGCTCAACCATTATGGGTTGGAGGGCTTCGCCGGACACCAGTTGTATCAGTCCTGGCGATTCGTCTTTGGCACTCTATTCGTTTTCACGGTCACTCTGTATCTTCTCGTCTACATGACTACCTCCGTTGGCGAGCAGCTTCGGCGGCAACAGGAAGGCTACGAGCGGGCCAACCTGCAACTGGAGGGAAAGGACCGCCTGAAGAATGAGTACGTCCTGCGACTGACTCACGATATCAAGGGACACCTGGCAGCCGTCGAGAGCTGTCTGGAGATCGTCTTCAGCGAGATGGTGGGGCCTCTCAATGAGAAACAGAAAGACCTTGTGGAGCGGTCCTATCGGCGCGCATCCAAGTGCCTGGCGTTCATCACGGCCCTCTTGAAGCTGACCCGCATGAAACTGACCGGACAACTGGAGATGGAGCATTTCTCCCTGCGAAACTGCATCTTCAATTCACTGGCCGCGGTGCAGAACAAGGCGCAGAGCAAGTCCATCACCGTGCACCACCAGATCGATCCGGACATCGATGAAGTGTTCGGGGAAGCGGTGCTTGTCGAGGAGACCCTCACCAACATGCTGTTCAATGCGGTCAAATACACGCCGCAAGGCGGACGAGTATCCATGGACGTCAAAGCCAACGACGCGTTCATCGAAGTCAGTATTGCCGACACGGGAATTGGCATTGCCGAGGCGGATCTGCCTCATATCTTCGAGGAATTCTACAGGGCCGACAACGCGCGGGCGATTGAGCGAGACGGCACCGGTCTGGGACTGGCCTTCGCCAAGCAGGTCGTCGAGCGACATGGCGGACAAATCCGGGCCCAGAGCAATCCAAACGGCGGGGCCACGTTCACCTTCACCCTCCCCAGAAACACCTCCCAGCCAAAACCGTGACCGTCTGTCCACAAGAGGGATGTCACGTCCTCAATACGCGCACCGTCCATGTGCCTACCGTACAGCGCACATGCCAATACATATGAAACTTTATGTATGAGATTTTTTTTGCAGTGTCGCAAATCCTTGCTCCGTAAGGTGTTAGGCTGGATTGACTCTCGCTGCGATTATAAAAGTCTCTTGACATCGCATACGGCGGGTCCATAGACTGACGTTTGCTGTCTGTGAATGTGAACACAATCACTAAGAGCTGGTCGAATGCGGTATCGCAAGATTCCAGAAGAGACAGTTCGGCGCCTGCCGGTTTACCTTCGGGGCGCTCTACACCTCTCTCAGGGCGGCGTCGAGGGGACGTCGAGCCAGGAACTCGCCGACCTGATTGGCATCGAACCCTGGCAGATCCGCAAGGACTTTTCCTATTTCGGAGACTTCGGCACGCGAGGCGTAGGGTACGACCTGCGCAGTCTGATCCGTCGAATCAACCGGATCCTGCGGCTGAACGTGACGCATCGGGCGGCCCTGGTGGGGGTCGGCAATCTGGGCTCCGCACTCTTGTCGTTCCCGGGCTTCCGGATGTACGGACTGGAGATCGCGGCGGCTTTCGATGTGGATAGACGCAAGATCGGACGAAGGAAGGCCGGCGTGCTCGTCGAGGACGTCGCCCTGCTGCGCAATCTGAACCGACGGGGCATCGACCTGGGAATCATCGCCGTGCCGGAAACCGCGTCTCAAGACGTCGCGGACGCCCTTGTGAACGCCGGCGTCAAGGGCATCCTGAATTTCGCGCCCCGCTATATCCTGGTCTCGCGGGGAGTCAAGCTGATCACGATCGATATCGCGATGGATCTGGCTCGCCTGCCTTATTACGCGCCGGCAGGTCGAGCCGTTGAGCAGATGGAGTCCTTTGCAGGACCTTGAGATCGTGATCTCAAGGCATGGGAATTACGGTCTGCGGTTGCAGATCGCGGGCGCGCTCACCCGGCAGTTCGAGCCTAAGGTGGGTTGACGATGGAAACAGCCTTTATCAGCAGGCTCAAGCCGCTTCTCGATGCGGTCGCCAAGACGATGGATGTCTACGTTCCCGCCAGGGTAGGCGATCATTACACACGCAGGACATACGATCCCGGCGGGACGGCGGAGCCGGAGTGGAACGACGTCCGGATGAGCCCGCCGGTGAAAGAACTCCTGTTCCCCTTCCGGGAGTTGGCCGCGGTCTTCCCCGAGCCGACCGACCCACAGTCGGTGAAGCCATTCGCCGTCTTCGGCCTCAAGGCGTGCGACCTGCGTTCCATGGAAATCCTCGACAAAGTGTTCCTGGAGAAGGACTTCGAGGATCCGTTCTACGTGGCTCGCCGCACCGCGATGTTCACCATTTCGTCGGATTGCCCCGCCCCGGCCGAGAGCTGCTTCTGCAACGTTCTGTCGGGCAAACCGTACCCGGAGGGGGGCTTCGACCTGAATGTCTCCCGCGTCGTCGACGGGTTCCTCCTCCAGTCCGGCTCCGCGAAAGGAAGGGATTTCCTGTTCGCCCACGCGGGGATGTTCGGCGAGGTCCCGGACGACCTCCTGGCGGAGCGGGCAACGCTGCGGGAAGCCGCACAGAGCCGGCTGGAGCAAATCACGAGAGGTTTTCGACTGGATGCGCCCATCGGGCAGATCATGGAACGGGGCTACGACTCCGACGTGTTCGACGAGCAGGCCCGCACGTGCGTGGAATGCCAGGCGTGCACGCGCATCTGTCCCACGTGTCACTGCTTCTACCTGTACGATGCCAAGCAGCAGGATTACTTCGCCAAGATGAAGATGTGGGATAGCTGCATGCGAATCGGCCATGCCCAGGTGGCGGGCGGCGCCAATCCTCGCAAGATGCTCGGAGACCGGCTCCGGCATCGGCTCATGCACAAGTTCGCGTACTTCCTCGATCGCTATGGCCTGGACATGTGCGTCGGCTGTGGCCGCTGCATTGACGCCGAGACCGGGGATGTCGATATCCGGGTAACGTTGAAGAGACTGAACGACGAGTTTCGCGCCGAAGATCGCAAGACCGTGAAGGCCGCCAAATGATGCGCAATCTTTACCAGCCGATGAATGCCGAGATCGTCGAAACGATCGACGAATCGCCCACGATCAAGAGCTTTGTGATCGTACCGGACGCGCCGTTCAAGTTCGACACGGGTCAGTTTGTCGAGCTGACGTTGCCGGGAGAGGGGGAGGCTCCGTTCACCCCCTCTTCGTCGCCTGCCATAGCGGACAAGATGGAGATCACGATCATGAAGGCGGGCCGCATCACGGGATTGCTCCACGCCTGCGGCAAGGGCCAGCGGGTGGGTCTTCGCGGCCCCTATGGCAACGGCTACCCCCTGGACAAGTTTGCCGGAAGACATGTGTACGTCGTCGGCGGCGGCGTCGGTCTGGCCCCGATCCGCTCGCTGTTTCTTACACTGGTGGACCGTATTGGCGACTTCAAGTCGGTGGTCTGCCGATTTGGGGCAAGGACCCCCGAAGATTTCATCTATAAGAAGACCCTTTTCGGCGACTGGCAGAAGCTCGCGGGCGTGGAGATGAAGCTCACCGTGGACAAGGCCAACGGGGATTGGGACGGTCACGTCGGCGTGGTGACGACAATCCTCAGTGCCAAGGACGTGAATATCCCCGACGCCGTGGCCGTCGTCTGCGGCCCGCCCATCATGATGAAGTTCGTAACCGTCAGTCTGCTCGATTTTGGGTTCCACCCGGCGAACATCTACCTTTCGATGGAGAAGAACATGAGCTGTGGTTTCGGCAAGTGCGGACACTGCATGCTCGGCAAATACTACGTGTGCAAGGACGGGCCGGTCTTCACGTATGAGCAGATCAGCAACTACCCGAACATCTGGGAGTGACATGAAAAACAACAGAAGCGGCAACCAGATGCGTGCGAAGCTGGTCATCGATCTGGCCAGAATGACGCCGCAGGGGCAGTCCTCCATCCAGTGCTCGTACAAGCATCATCCGGAGAACAAGGGTTTCGACGCGGTGCTGGAGCGGGTCCGCTTCTCGTTGATTTGCCGGCGATGCGAGAGTGCTCCGTGCGTGGCCGCGTGTCCGCGGGGGGCCCTGGAGAAGACGCCCGGCGAAGGGAACGATGCCGGCGTCCTCAAGCGGGCCAACATGCTCTGCACCGGCTGCGGGACATGTGCCCTCGCCTGTCCGTTCGGCACCATCTATGCCGATCTGATGCCGTTTGCGAGCAGCGTCTGCGACCTGTGCAAGGGACGTCTGGAGCCCGGAGAGAAGCCCCTGTGCGTCCGGACGTGCGAGGACGGCAGCATCGAGTATAGAGAGGTTCAGCCGGCTGATGGTCTGGCGGAGGTCGTGGAGAATATCGTGGTCAGGGTCGCCGAAGGCAGCACCTGGAAACCGTTCCTGAGGAGCAAGCAAGAGGCGAGGAAATGATCGACGCGCTGCAGAACTTGTCTTGGATTCTGGTCTTCCCGGGCCTGGTGTTCACGCTGGCGGTGGGTCTGGTCGCCTCCTGGCTGGTCCGCAAGGTCAGTGCGATCGTCCAGTACCGCGTGGGGCCGCCGATATACCAGCCAGCGGCCGATGTGATGAAGCTGATGGGTAAGGAGATCCTGATCCCGCAGGAGGCGCAGAGGACGATCTTCATCCTGGCGCCGCTGGCTGGTCTGGCCGGCGTTCTGTTGCTTTCCACAATGTTGTGGTTGGCCACGGCCCGGATCACGTACACCGGCGACATCATCGTGGCGATCTACCTGATGGTCCTGCCCTCGCTGGCCCTGATTCTGGGCAGCAGCGCGAGCGGCAGCCCGCACGCGGCGATCGGAGCCAGCCGCGAGATGAAGCTGGTGCTCAGCTATGAACTGCCGCTCGTGCTCGCTCTGCTGGTCGTCATCATCAAGACAGCCGGCATGGTCGCGCCCGGCGACCAGTTGAGTCTGGTCGCAATCTCACAACATGCGCCGGTCCTGAGCATCTCGGGCTTCCTGGCTTTTGTCGTGGCGTTGCTTTGCGTTCAGGCCAAGCTCGGTTTCGTGCCGTTCGATATCGCCGAGGCAGAAGCGGAAGTGGCCAGCGGCGTTCTGATCGAGTATTCGGGCGCCCTGTTGGCCGTCTGGAAATTGATGCAGGCGATGATGCTTGTGGCATTGCCGCTGTTTCTGGTTCTCGCCTTTCTCGGCGGCATCAACCTGTCAGGGTGGTCGCTCCTGTGGGGCATCGGCAAGTACGTGCTGGTGCTCGTCCTGGTTATTCTAATCAAGAACACGAATCCTCGCGTGCGTATCGACCAGGCGATGCGATTTTTCTGGTTCTACTGTGGGACCATGCTGGCAGCGGCGGTCATCCTGGCGATGATCGGCGACTATTACGGCCCCGCGTGGCTTTAAGGTGGACCGATGGACTGGAAGTTGTGGTCGTTGAAGAAATCGATTTGGGTGTTCCACGTCAACACCGGCGCGTGCAACAATTGCGACATCGAGATCGTGAACCTGCTGACGCCGAAGTTCGACGTGGAGCGGTTCGGGATCAAGCTGGTGGGTTCGCCTCGCCACGCCGATGCCTTGCTGGTCACCGGCGGCGGTACGCGCCAGGCGGCCATACGTCTGCGAGAAGTCTATCGGCAGACCGCGAAACCGTGCGTGGTCTTCTGCATGGGGGCATGTGCGTGCGGCATGGGCATCTTCGAAAAGGGCTACCACATGGCCGGCCCGATCGACAGCATCGTCAGGGAAGTTGATCCCAATGCCATCATTGCGTATGTGCCGGGTTGTCCACCGAAGCCGCAGGCGATGATCATGGGTGTGGTCAGGGCGCTTGCCGCACTGCAACCGAAGGAAAAGTATGCAACAAGACGAGTTGGACAGGCAGTTGTCGCAGATCCAGGATAAGCTCACAGGGATCGATCGCAAGGCAGGCAATCGTGTGTTCCTGTCGTGTGAAGCAGAGCACGTTTACGAGATCTGCCGGTTCCTGTTCTGCGAGCTTCGACTGCGTTTTGTGATCTCGACGGGGATCGACGCCCAGGGCTGTTTTGAGGTCCTGCATCATTTCTCCGACGACGAGTCCGGCTGTATCGTGACCGTCAAGGCCTTTGTTCGCGATCGCGAGTCGCCGGAGCTGGATTCGATCACGCCGCTGATCCCTGGCGCTGAATGGACCGAGCGGGAGATGCACGACCTGCTCGGAATCCGGTTCCGCAACCATCCCAACCTGGAGCGGCTGATCCTCGCGGACGATTGGCCCGAGGGTGTGTATCCCCTGCGGAAGGAAGTGCAAGCATGAAAGAGCCGTTGCGCAAATCCGTTTTGGCGGTCGGACCGTTCCATCCGCTCCAGGAGGAGATGGAGTTCTTCCAGTTGACCGTCGATGGGGAGACGGTCACCGATATCAAGGCGCGTATCTCCTACAACCATCGCGGCATCGAGAAGCTCAGTGAGAGCCTGCAATTCGACCAGGTTCCTTATCTGGTGTCGCGCGTGTGCGGGATTTGCTCGGCGTCGCACCCGCTGGCCTACGTGCAAGCCGTGGAAGAGATTGCCGGAGTTCAGCCGCCGGAGCGGGCCCTGTACGTGCGAACCATCATCAACGAGCTGGAGCGCATTCACAGCCACCTGCTGTGGGTGGGCCTTGCCGGGCACTTCATCGGCTATGATACGGTCTTCATGTGGGCCTGGAAGTACCGGGAGCCCGTGCTCGATCTGCTCGAAGAGATCACGGGCAATCGGAACAACTACGGCAACGTCAAGGTGGGCGGCTGCCGGGAGGATATCCCCGGCGAGCTGATCCCGAAGATCCACCAGGAATTGGACGTGATGGAGAGGAAGACCGAGATGCTGACCAAGGCGGTGCTGGATGACCCGGTCCTGCACGCGAGGCTGAAAGGGGTCGGCATTCTGAAGAAGGAAGATGCAATCCAGTACGCGGTGACGGGCCCGACGGCACGCGGCAGCGGAGTCGCCATCGACGTCCGGCGTGATGATCCGTACGCTGCGTATAACGATCTGGACTGGAAGGTCATCAGCCAACCCGAAGGGGATGTTTTTGCCAAGGCCGTGGTCCGCCTGCTGGAGGTCCTTGAGTCGATCAAAATGGCCCGGCAGGCTCTCGCCAAGCTCCCCAAAGGTCCCGTGGCGGTGGAGGTCAAGGAGATCCCGCCCGGCGAAGGCTGCGGGCGCGCCGAGGCGCCTCGCGGCGAGACGTTCCACTATGTGCGCAGCGACGGCGGAAACCGTCCCGTCCGGCACAAGATCAGGGCGCCCAGTTACGTCAATGTGCCGTCCTTCAAGGCTTCCTGCATCGGGGGAAACATCGCCGATGTCACGCTTACGCTGGCCGCCGTGGACCCCTGTTACAGTTGCACGGAGCGCATCGCGGTGGTGGATAGCCGTAGCACGGTCATTCACGACTACGAAGAGTTGCTGCGACTGAGCAGAGAGAAGACGTCGCGAATCAAAAAGGAACTCGGGGCCCCGGAACTGAAGTTGGAGGACTGCTGACTTGGAAAGGATCCTGCTCTATCCGGTTTTCCTGCCTTTGGCGGTCGGTTTCGTCTTGCTGTTCCTGCCCAGGTGGGGCAGACCGTTGTTCAAGCTGGCGACGACGGTCGTTTCGGTGG
Source organism: Sedimentisphaerales bacterium (assembly GCA_016928975.1). The sequence goes on from JAFGJR010000262.1 coordinate 25,407, forward strand.
TCGCTTTCGTGCTCTCGATTCAGGTCTTTCGGCTCGACGACGCAACGTACCACTGGCCACTCCTGACGCTCGGCGAGTTTCGGCTCGATCTGCTCCTGGCGGCGACCCCTCTGGGGTCTTTCATTCTGATGTTCGCCATGGGCTTTGGCGTCCTCATCACCCTGTACTCGCTCAAGTCGCGGGCACAGGTCGAGCGGTCCAATGAATATTACGGCTCGATTCTACTCGCCATCGGCGGGTCGGCCGGGATTCTGCTTACCGACCATCTGTTGTTCCTGCTGATCTTCTGGGAGATCGTGACCGCCTCTCTGTACGTTCTGATCAGCACCGGGGGCAAGCACTCGAACTTCGCGGCCACGAAGAGCTTCGCCCTGATCGGCGCTTCGGACGCTGGATTTCTGCTCGGCATCGGCATGGTCTGGGCGCTGTCCGGCACATTCGTCATGTCGGACATCCGCCTGCCGACCACGTCCTCGCTACAGATCATCTCCTTTCTGCTGCTGACGCTTGCGGCGGTCACCAAGGCCGGTGCGATGCCCTTGCACACATGGCTGCCCGCCGGCGGAGAATACGCTCCGACCTCGGTGATGGCGCTGCTGCCGGCCGCTCTGGACAAGCTGCTCGGCATCTATCTGCTCGTCCTCGTCGTCACGCGCATGTTCGTACTGGAAGCCGGACCGCTGAGCATCGTGCTGGCGGTGATCGGAGCGGCCACGATCATGATCGCCGTGATGATCGCGATGGTCCAGCACAACCTCAAGAAGCTCCTGTCCTATCATGCCATCAGCCAGGTCGGCTACATGGTGCTCGGTATCGCCACGCTGACGCCGGTCGGCATCGCAGGCGGCGTGTTCCACATGTTGAACCACGCCATCTATAAGTCGTGCCTGTTCCTCTGCGGCGGGGCCGTGGAGGAGGCAACGGGGACGGCGGAGCTGGACGAGCTGGGCGGCCTGGGCAGGAAGATGCCATGGACCTTCGTCGCCTGCCTGATTGCAGCGCTGAGTATCTCGGGGATTCCACCTCTGAACGGATTCGCATCCAAATGGATGGTGTACCAGGGCGTCGTGCAGATGGGCACGACTCGCACAGGCGTCGAGGCCGCGCTGTGGCCGCTGTGGCTCGTGGCCGCCATGTTCGGCAGCGCTCTGACGCTGGCCTCGTTTGTGAAGATCCTGCACTCCGTCTTCCTGTCTCGTCTGCCGGATCGTCTCAGGGGGACTCAGGAGGTCACCGCTCTTCAGACCTTCCCGATGCTCATCCTGGCGTCTCTGTGCGTGCTCTTCGGGATCTTCTACACGGTCCCGCTGTATCGGTTCATCCTGCCCGCTCTCGGCATCCCCACCGATCCAAGTGTGTTCATGGGGACCTGGAGCTCACAATTGGCCACGGGACTGCTTCTGGTCGGCATCGCTGTAGGTGTGGGAGTCCTGGCGGTCTCCGCCTTTCGCAGGAAGATCCGCGAGGTGCCCACCTGGACATGCGGGGAGATTCAACCCAACGATGAGATGATCATCCCGGGCACGCATTTCTACAAGACCGTCTCTTCCCTGGGCGGCCTGCGACAGATGTACAAGGGCCAGGAGAACGGCTACTTCGACCTGTACAACCAGAGCGGACGGGTAGGACTGGTCGTGACCGGCATCCTCAAATGGATGCACAGCGGAATCCTTCCCGTGTACCTGACGTGGGTGATGCTCGGGCTGTTGATCGTGCTGTTCGTGGTCTGTGGGATCTGGTGAGGGCGCTATGGCCATCTTCTATATCCTCTTGTTCTTCATGGTGATCGCCGCGATCATTGCGGTCGAGACGAAGGATCTCCTGAGCTCGGTCATCTGTGTCGGCGCGATCGGGTTCGGGGGCTCGTTGATGTTCCTGCTCCTGTATGCACCCGATATCGCGATCACACAGATCGTGGTGGAAGTCCTCGGCCTGATCATCCTGATTCGCGCGACCATCTCGCGCGACCACACGTTCATCACGGGCGAGCGGGAGTTTTTTGGGATGGTCGTGTCCGTGGCGATTCTCCTCGTGATCTTCCTGGCGGGCATCAAAGTCTTCGAGAGCCTGCCGACATTCGGCAAGCCCGTCTTCGCCCAGGTGTCGGAGTCACCCTCGCAGACCTACATCGAGAAGGGCCTCGCGGACACGGGAGCCGCCAATGTCGTGGCCAGCGTGATCCTCGACTACCGTGGCTACGACACGCTGGGCGAGGCCACGGTCCTGTTCACTTCGATCCTCGGGGCAACGATCATCCTGAGGGCGCGCAGCCGCAAGCGGATTGAGGAGCCCGACGTATGAAGGGAATGACCATCATCGTGAAGACGATCAGCGGCTGGGTGAAAGTGCTCATCTTTCTCTTCGGCATCAACGTCATCCTCTTCGGGCACCTGACGCCGGGGGGCGGCTTCGCCGGAGGTGTGATTCTGGCCGCCTCCTATGTGCTGCTGATGCTGGCCTTTGGCCGGGAATTCGTGGAGAAGAACTTGCCCATCCCGCTTGCATCGAGGCTGGATTGCCTCGGTGCATTCCTGTTTGCGACCGTGGCGATCCTGGGGTCTGTCTTCGGCGGCACCTTCTTCGTCAACTTCCTGTACCAGAGGTATCTGCCCGGCCATGCCCTGGATCTGGTCAGTGCAGGCACCATACCATTGTCGAACCTTGCCATCGGTCTCAAGGTCGGGGCGTCTCTGTTCCTCGTCATATTCGCCCTTTCGGCCTTCCGCAGAGATTCCGAGCGCCCGGACGCGGGGGGCGACAAGACGAAGCCGGTTGCCGGACAGGAGTAGAATCCATGCTATATGCGCTGTGCTTTCTGCTGTTCATGATCGGCCTGTACTGTGCCGTGGTGAAGAAGAACCTCGTCAAGATCGTCATCGGCCTGGCGATCATGGAGTACGCCGTCAACCTGTTCCTGATCATGCTCGGATACCGCACCGGCGGCACGGCTCCGATCATCGGCAGAAGCGATCTCCAGGCCGGCGCCGAACGCATCACGGCTCACTTCATCAATAGCGCCGTCGATCCACTACCCCAGGCTCTCGTGCTGACCGCCATCGTGATCAGCCTGGGCTCGCTGGCGCTGCTGATTTCGATCTGCATCCGGATCTACGACAAGTATGGAACGTTCGACATCACGGAAATCAGGAGGCTGAGAGGATGAGCCGCGTGCTGCCTGCCTTTGTTGTGCTGCCCCTGGTCACAGCTTTTCTCCTGCCGGTTTTCGGCAAGAAGGGCAAGGCGGTGGCCACGCTCCTGGCCAACCTGGTGACGATCTGCCTGCTGGCGCTGGCCGTTGCCTGCATTGGGGAGACCGGCGTTTACGAAGTCGGCAACTGGTCCAGCCGGATCGGGATCGTGCTCGTGCTCGATGGGCTCACCTCGCTGATGCTTCTGGCCGTCAACGCCGTCAGTGCCGCCGCTATGCTGTTCAGCGTCCGGTACATGGAGCAATACACCGCCAAGTCGAAGTACCTGAGTCTGTTCCTGCTGATGGTGGCAGGCATGAACGGCGTCGTCGTCTCCGGCGACATCTTCAACCTTTTCGTGTTCCTGGAGATCGCTTCCATCGCGTCGTATGCACTCGTGGGATTCGGGTGCGAGCACGAAGAGCTGGAAGCCTCGTTCAAGTACATGGTCCTGGGCAGCGTCGCGTCGTCATTGATCCTGCTCGGCATCGCGCTGGTCTACGGCAACACAGGGGCCTTGAACATGGCCTATGCGGCCAAGGCCATTCAGCAGACCGGGATCAATGCGGGACTGGCGTTCGCCATGAGTCTGTTCATCGCCGGCTTCGGCCTCAAGGCAGCCCTGGTTCCCTTCCACGCCTGGCTTCCGGATGCGCATCCTTCGGCTCCGGCGCCGATCTCGGCCATGTTGTCCGGCGTGCTGATCAAGGCCCTCGGGATCTATGCGTTGTCCCGCCTGATCTTCAACGTATTCGGGGTGTCGATCCCGGTGAGCTGGGTCCTGATCGCCCTGGGCGTTCTGAGCATGGTCGTCGGCGTCTTCCTGGCCGTCGGCCAATGGGACTTCAAGCGGCTCCTGGCCTACCACAGCATCTCTCAGATGGGATACGTCGTTCTCGGCATCGGTCTCGGCGCGCTGATCCTGGCAAAGCACGGCAATCCCTTGTGGGCGTCGCTGGCGATCCTCGGAGGGCTCTTCCATCTGGTGAACCACGCCGTCTTCAAGTCCCTGCTGTTCCTGACAAGCGGCTCGGTGGAGATGGCGACCGGCACCCGGCAACTGAAGAAGATGGGCGGCCTGGTCGAGCGGATGCCCTACACGCGCGCCGCGTGCACGGTCGCCTCCGCTTCCATCGCCGGGGTGCCGCCGTTCAATGGATTCTGGAGCAAGCTGATCCTGGTGATCGCCGCCGTCCAGGCGGGTTTCTTCGGCCTGGCCGCCGTCACGGTAGTCGTCAGCCTGGTGACGTTGCTGTCGTTCCTGAAGGTTCAGCGGTACGTGTTCCTGGGCGAGCTGCCCGAGGAATTGCAGAACACGCGTGAGAACGGCGGTTCGATGTTGATCGCCATGTTCTTCCTGACGGCGCTTTGCTTGCTGATGAGCCTGCTGGTCCTGGTGCCCTCGCTGAGGGTCGCCGTGCTCCAGCCGGCGGTGGACGTGTTGATTCAAGGCGTCAGCCACTCCATGGAAGTGGCCAACCTGTGAGACGATGAGGTGTCGCGCAATGCGTCGACTGATCTATTTCGTTCTGGCATTCATCGTGTGGGTCCTGGTGACCTGGCCGTTCGTGGACGGGCGAGTGAACCTGCAGATCGTCGTCGCAGGGCTGATCGCGTCCTTCCTCGCCGCCGTCCTGTTCCATGAAATCCTGCCGAAGGAGCATCACCTCTTCATCTCGCCGATTCGCGTGTTCTGGCTGCTGGTCTATGTGCCGGTGTTTCTCTACTACGTGTTGCGGGCGAATCTCGACGTCGTTTACCGTGCCTTGCATCCGGCGATGCCGATTCGCCCCGGGATCGTGAAGATCAAGACGAATCTCAAGACCGATTCGGCGATCACCGCATTGGCCAATTCGATCACGCTCACTCCCGGCACTCTGACCGTGGACCTGACCGACGACGGTTTCCTGTATGTCCACTGGATCAACGTGAGATCCGACAACGTGGAGCAGGCGACTCGTCTGATCGCGCAGCAGTTCGAGTGGTTCATACAAAAGATCTTCGAATAGCAGGGCTGTCTATGCAGGTATTGATGCAGATCTTCTATATCGGCCTGTGTGCATGTTGCTTCATGTGTCTGTATCGAATCGGACGCGGGCCGAGCGCGCCCGATCGCACCGTGGCCATTGACATCCTGGGCATCGTCGTTGTCGGCTTCTGCGGCCTGCTCGGCCTCGCGACGGGCCAGGACTTCTACCTGACCGTGGCCCTGGCCTGGGCGCTGCTGAGTTTCATCGGAACGATCGCGCTGGCCAAATTCCTGGAGGGCAGGAGCTTCGATGAATGACGTGATTGGGTACATCTTGATCGTCCTGGGGATCCTGTTCAACGTCTTTGGATGCATCGGGCTGGTCCGCTTCCCGGACGTGTACAATCGTCTCCAGGCCGCCACGAAATGTGTAACGCTCGGCACGGTGTTGCTGCTGGTCGGCGTGGCCATTGCCAACGCCACCGGCGCGATGGCCGCCAAGGCAGTCATCTGCGCGGTGTTCGTCCTGGTGACCTCTCCGACGGCGGCGCACGCCATCGCCAAGGGGGCTTATGCCTCCGGCGTGCCTCTGTGGGAGGGAACCGTCGTGGACAAGTACGCCGAGCAAGCCAAACAACAGAAGCCATGATCCCCCGTCGCGGGCAGGAATGGGAGTGCAAACGTGCGTTTACCGAAGTTGCGAGAGCTGAAGGAAGCCGTGACGGC
>JAFGJR010000263.1 GCA_016928975.1 Sedimentisphaerales bacterium
ATTCCGGGGGAGGATTCACAGCGGCTGTGCGAGCTGGCCCGCGAGAACAGCTTGCACCTGTGCGTCGGCCTGGAGGAGAAGGACGGCAACCAGCTCTACGACTCGGCGCTGCTGATCGACGACGAAGGCAGGATTCTTCTGAAATATCGGAAGATGAACCTGCTGGAATGGCTGATGACACCGCCGTACTCGCCGGGGGACGAAATCCGGGCGGCAGAGACTCGGTTGGGCAGGATCGGTGTCCTGATCTGCGCCGACACACATGTCGAGACGAATCTGCAGCGGATGGCCGCTCTGCGACCCGACCTGGTCATCGTGCCCTACGGCTATGCGGCAGAGGAGACCATGTGGCCCGATCACGGCAGGGAACTGGAACGCGTGGTTGTCACCGCGGCCAGGACCATCGGCGCCCTTGTGGTGGGAACCAACCTGGTCGGCCAGATCACGCATGGTCCGTGGACGGGCTGGACCTACGGCGGGCACAGCGTCGCGGCCGACAAGACGGGTCGGCTGATCGCCATCGGCGAGGACTTTGACAGAGACATCCGGCTGATCGATTGGGAGCGTCAGCGATTGGCGGCCTCTGCCGCGTTGAAGTAGCAGGTGAGCGCCGGCTGGCCACCCCGGATTTCCAGACGCGTCATCGACTTGGCGTCTTTGGCGACATTGAGCGTCACTTCCATCGACTCCGCTTGCAGGCGGTAGGTGATCTCGGCTCCGTTGTGCTGGATCACGAGTCTCTCGCGAGGCTCTCCATCCTTCCGGATAACAAGCTGCTCGCCGGCCGTCTCTTCATGAAGGACCTTGAAGTGAACGGTCTCGACGTTTTTGTCGCCGCGCGATACCACCGTGTAGGTTCCCTCCCCCACGGTCGGCTCGATGGGATCGAAGTGCATCACGTGATCCCTCTGTTCACTGACCCAGTAGCCGACAATTCGCGAGGACGGCGTTGACGCCGACGACTCGTGTCGGGTCCTGGACGCGGGCGCATCCACCTCGCCCCGGGGAGAAGCGAGAGAGCGCGAGACGCGCCGCATATCGAACCACCCCAGGACGATGACGACCGCCAACACGGGGATGACCACCCATCCCAGAATCGCCTGTCTCTTGTCTCTCGGCGACCTGGCGCGGTTCGAAGCATATGGAGCACGCTTGTCTTGCACCGGGACATCGACCGGTTTGCCCGTCACGGCTGCGGTATGTTGCGCAACCCATTCCGCCACCGCGCGCGCGCGGAACCGCACGAGGGTCACTCGGGAGCACGTGCTGCACGTCCACTTGGCAAAGAACACCCCCTGCGGCTTGAGGACGACCGTGTCCCGGTTGGCGGCCCGGCACGCCTGGCAGGTCCAGTCGAAAAGGCCGGTCAGCTCGTTGCCTGATTCCTCGGGTTTCTCCGACAGGCCAAGGAATCTCATCTGGAGCGACGTCTTCGTAATGTCGAAGACCAGCTCAATCGGGACATCGTAGTTGCCGAGATCTTGCGACATGGACATTCATCCACCCAGGACTGACCGTCCGTCAATGAGTCTCAGCCGCCGATTCACGCACGGCCTTCAGGGCCTCGGACTTGTCGTCGACGAAATCCAGCATCGTATCCAGGCCCGCCACTCGAAAGATACACTTGGTGGCCAGACGGGCGCCGCAGAGAACCAGTCGACGTCCCCGCTGTGCCTGTCGCCGTTGCAGCAGCAGGAGGTTGCCGATACTTGGGGAGGTGATGATCTCCACACGGGACAAGTCGAGGATGAGATGCCGATCGCCCGTCTCGAACTGAGGCGTCCGCAGCAGGGTGAGTTCCGGCCTGAGCATTGGCTCGGGCGGCAGGAAGACATAGAGCACGTCAGGCTCCAGCAGCCGGGTATCCATATTTATCACACCCATCCATTCTCAACAGACAGTATATGACGCACAGGCATATATCGGGTCGCCTGCGAGCCGGGATTAGCGCATCCTTTCCGTTTTTTTCTGCTTCATCCGGGGCCGCGACCTGCCGAGAGATAGGGGAACAGCCGGCGCGGCCGGCAGACACGATGACAGAGCGCGCGAACGGCAGACATGATTCCAGGCAAGAGAGCTGACAGGATACCGCAGATCGCCGACACGGTCACCAAAACCGAGGCGGCACTGGGCGAACTGCATCGGTATTATCGGTTCGGCCGCCATCAGAGCCCGTTCCCGCAGAAACTCTACTTCCTCTTCTCGCATTGCGCACACCTGCTGTTCTCCGTGTGGCTGGACGAGCAGGACAGACCCCACAAGGTGTTCACCAGCGGGGGTCTGACAGCGCTGTTCGACCAGGCGGATTTCGGCGCGCTTCGCTATCTGGACTACAGCCGGCGCATGCTCTATGCGAACGCCTACGAGGAGCATCTGAAGAACGAGCCGAAGTGGTTCAAGTTCTGGGTGCGACTGTTGCAGGGCCTACAGGGGGCTGATGTGGCAGGCTCGGAGGAGTTTGCACGACGGTTCTCCGCCTGTCTGGCCGATTGCAGCTTGCTCGAAGGGAGACTGGCCCGGCGGGATCACAAGACCCTGGCCGCGCTCGTGCAGGGTTCCCGGGCAGGCCGGCTCCTTCTCCATTCGATCTGGATCCTCGAGGACGTGATCTCCACGGCCAGCGCCTATATCGCGGAGCGCGACCCGACAGTGCACGCCATCGAACAGATGCAATGCCTGATCTGTCTGCTCAGCCAGCTTCGCCGAGGCATCGTCTGGGAGACGATGGCCGGGGGACCTCATACGCTCTCAGCGGATAGCGGCTGGCATGTGCCATCGACTCTCGACCGGTTCCTCGGCCGCAGGATCGCCGGCACGCTCACAGTGACGCTCACGCAAGCCAGTGGCGATGTCACCTGCAAACACGAGCCGACCCCGGATTCCAGGACCCACGAGCGCACGTGGGCCAGGAGTATTGCCACCCTGCCGTCCGCGTACGAGGAGCTGTTGTTCAAGACCTGGCCGCTGGAGCTGCAAGAGCGCCCCTCGGACGGTCAAACGCCTGCACCCGGGCAAGCGCGCTGGATTGTGCAAGCTGTGGAGGCGGGCCACCTGGAGACCATCTCCAGGCACGCGGACAGGCTGCTGGAGGCGCTTGGCAAGTGTCCGGCGTACGGCAGCCTCGTTCAGACAGCCGCTCACGCTCTGAGAAATGGCCGGGGCGAATGGACCTGTAGCGAGCTTCCCTGGGACTACCTCCGTGAGCTCGATCAGTTGATCAGCAAGCTGAGGTTCGCCTGCCGCGAGGCGAAGGTCCTTGGCGGACAGCACCCTGCCGAGAAGGTCGTCGCGAACTTGTGGCCTCCCCAGGTCACAATGACGCAAGAGGCCGATACCGCGGCTCAAGATGCACCCTCGACGCTCGCTACGGCGGCTGACTCCGTGGAAAAAGCCGCCGGCTCAGATGCGCTCCCGACAAAGGAGGAGACAGCAGAAGCCGGCGAGGCAACGGAGGACGAGCACGACGCAGGGTCCCAGCCCCCGCCCGTTCAGCAGAAGTCTCCCGAGGTGGTCGATGATCCACCGCCTGTAGCTCCTGCGCCGGCGAACCAGCCCGACGACGTCGAGCTGGCGGACATCGAGTCGCTGATGCAACCGGAATGCTACAAGGCCTGCGATGATGCAGAGCAGAAGCCGATCCCGAGCGAGGAGCACCCGGCAATGACGGGACCCGACAGGCTCGAACGGTTGATCAGCCTCATTGTGGACGGCGAAGACCGTACGGCTCAGCCCGCTCCAGCGTCGAATTCCCGTCAATCGCTCTTGTGGAGACTCCTCGAATGGCATCAGCCCTCTTCAGACGGGGCACATCGCGATCCGCTGTCGCTGGTTCAGTTGCAGCGTGACCTCGGATGGAGTCAGTCACAAGTGCTCCAGGAGATGAGCCGGCTGTTCGGCAGCAAACCGTTTGCGTTCTACCGGCAGAAGTGCCTCGACAGGAGCATTCGAAGCTTCCTGGAGACCCGTCGCGTCCATTTTGGAAACCGAATCGAGACGGACGCGCAAACGTCCAGCTTGAGTACCCGATGAACAGCAAGATGATCAATGAGTCTCCTCAAGCAAGGTTGCCCGGAAGGGTCTACCGCAAGCGGGGCCGCTGGTGGTGGGAGGTGCAACTGCCCGGGGAACAATCGCCGCGCAGCCGCGCGCTCACGCCGGACGGACCGAGATCTGCGACGACGGACCGACAGCGTGTGGATGAGATCGCCTTTCGCCTGTGGGAAGAAGCACTGCGAGCCCAGACCCGGGCGCTCGTCATGGCGGAGCAGGCCGCGCGAATCCAGCAGTTACGACTCCAATTTCGCGAGAAAGCCAGGGCACTGAGAGACGTGATCGCCCGCGCGGAGGCCAGAGCCGAGGCGGAGACAGCCGAGCGGGCCCGGCTGGAGGTCAAGCTGAACGGCTTGAGGAATCAGTTGACCCAAATGGTGTCGTGCGGGTGCTGCGGACGTTCCGTCCCCGAGTCCGAGTTGCAGCCCATCGATTCAGGGCAGCGCCTGTGCCGAACCTGCATGAATGACCTGCACCGGGTGACGCAGCGACAGCGATTGCACGAGCGGACGACGCAGAGAATGACGCGGCGCGTCGCCGACACAAGACTGCCGCAGGCAAGCGGAGACCCGTGGCGAGGTCTTTCCTCCATGCCTCGCTCCGTGTCCCCCGGCGACTTCGACGACGTTCTCGACAGGAGAGATATCGATGGCGCAGATGTTCTGTACGCTAAAGCAGGCAGCCGATAAGCTCAATACGACGGAAGCACAGGTCGAGACGATGCTGAACGACGGCCTGCTCCGGGAGTTTCGCGACGGCTCCAGCCGGCTGCTGAAGGTGGCGGACCTGGCAGGCATGGTCGCGTCACCGTCAAGCGCTGACGGCGGGCGTTCCGCCCGCGCACGCCACAAGACCAGAGCGGCACGGCCGGGACATATGAATCGCACGTCTGCATCATTCGATGCGGGGATCAGACTGCCGGCCGCTCCGGTGGCGACCATAACCATGAAATCGCCTCGCGCTGTGAACGCGAAACACCCCACACGCCGCGTCAGGCCCTCATCCACGCCTCGACAGGTCATGCACGCCCCACGCAGGCAGACCTGCACCAAGCCCCGTCAACGCCCACCGCGCGCCGTCGTCATCTCTCCCCCGGTCGCACTGCAACGACCGAGGCGGAAGACACACGAAATGTCGCTACGGCAGTGGCTCTGGACCGGGTTGCTCGACGACAGCCCGATCGCCATCTTCATCATCTTCGGCACTGTACTGCTCATTGCTTGTGCCGTGGCGGGGGCAGCGTATCTGCTCGTGCGAACCTTGTAGGCACAGTTTCCCGTCGCGTGCCATGCCCGCGCGCGATACAGTGGCAAGCACCTATGAAGACGGGAATCTGCATCATCGGGGCCGGACCGGCCGGACTCATGGCGGCAATCCATGCGGCACGAGCCCGTGTGCCGACCCTGGTCATCGAGCGCAACACAGAAGCCGGACGCAAGCTCCTTCTTACGGGCGGCGGCCGGTGCAACTTCACGCACATAGGCTCGGCCGAGGATATCGCGCGGGCATTCGGCAAGACCGGCCGCTTCCTCCGCCACAGTCTTCACGAGCTGACGCCCCACGAGGTCATCGAGTTCTTCCGTGCGAGGGGCCTGGCAAGCACAGTCGAGCCGGACGGCTGTGTCTTTCCCGCCAGCAACAAGGCCGTCGATGTGCTGGACGTCCTCGTGCGCGAAGCAGAGATGCTCGGCGCGCGCTTCCTCTATGACTGCCCGGCAGTGATGGTGCAGGCTCACGACAATGGCTTCACAATCCATGCCCCGGATCAACAGATCCCGGCAGTCTGTGCGATCATCACCACCGGTGGCGTCTCCTGGCCCCAGACCGGCTCGATGGGCGATGGCTACCGCTTCGCCGCTGAACTGGGACACACGATCCTTGCACCGAGGCCCGCGCTTGTGCCGCTCGTTGTGCGAGAGTCCCACGTGGGCGGGCTGGCAGGCGTCTCACTGCCGCAGGTGAAGATGCAAACGACCGTGGGAGAACGTCGCATCACGGTGGTCGGAGCCATGCTGTTCACCCGGAACGGCATCGGCGGCCCTGCCGTGCTGGATCTCAGCCGTCTGCTCGCCGATGAGCTGTTCGAGGGCAACGCGGACATCGTCCTGCGGATCGATATGGCACCGCAACTCGATGAGCCCAGCCTCGACCGGCAGTTGCAGCAGAGCATACAAGCTTGCCCACGGAAAAGCGTCGCCGGCGTGCTGGCGGGATTTGTGCCCCGGCAGCTTGCACGGATGTTATGCGATCTTGCGCACTGCGACTGCCATCTACAGGCCGGCCAGTGGAAGGCACAGATGCGCAAGCGGCTCGTCGCGTCCATGAAAGGCCTTGCTCTGACGATCACAGGCACCGAGCCGATCGCCAAGGCCACCGTCACTCGTGGCGGGGTGAGCACAGAGCAGATCAAGCCACAGACGATGGAGTCGCGGGTCCGGCCAAGACTGCTCTTCGCCGGCGAGGTGATCGACGTGGACGGCCCGTGCGGCGGATACAATCTCCAGATGTGCTGGTCCACCGGAGCCCTGGCGGGCCGTTCCGCAGCCCACGCCCTTCTCGACCCAGGCTCGCCTACCTGTTGATCGGCGAAAACGCCAGAGCCTGCGCCGTGCCGCCCGCGGGCGGAGCCTGCGCCTGGCCGGGCTTGTAGTACTGCATTGCCTCCGGGAGCAGCTTCTGGATGTTCTCGATTCGCGTCTCGTCCGCGGGATGTGTGCTCAGGATTTCCAGAGGCTTGGCCCGGCCCTCGTTCGCCGCCGCCATCCGTTGCCAGAAGCTCACCGCCTCGTGTGGATCGTATCCCGCTATCGCCATGAAGGTCAGACCTAATCGGTCGGCTTCATTTTCCTGACGCCGGTCGACCGGCAGCACATAGCCAACCTGCGTACCCATGCCAAAGGCGGCCATGTAGAGGTCCTTCGTCTGTTCAGGCTTGTTCTTCAACGCCTCAGATAAGGTAAGACCCAAGCCTTGCACGACCAGTTCGTGGCTCATCCGCTCGGACCCATGCCGGGCGAAGACATGGGCGATCTCGTGGCCTATCACCGTGGCCAAGCCTGCCTCATCTTGAGCAAGCGGCAGGATGCCTGTGTAGACCACGACTTTGCCCCCGGGCATGGCAAAGGCGTTGACATTGGGATCCTCGACGAGATTGAACTCCCACTGGTACCCGGCGAACCGGTCTTCGATGCCCTTCTCTTGGGAGTACTGCTCGACCGCCTTCACTATCTTCTCGCCAACACGTTTGACCATCGCAGCCTTGGTGCTGTCGCCGCTCAGCTTGCTGGCGGACATGAACTGGCTGTACTGCTGGACACTCATCGAGTTGATGACTGACTCCGGCACAAGGTTCAACTGCTTTCTTCCCGTGATCGGCACCTCCTCGCAGCCGGCCAGCACAAACAACAGACACGCCGAAGCGATCACGCTCAGTTTCGCAGCTTTGATCATTTGAGTTCTCCCTGCATTGGCAATGCTCTTCAGCTTCAACAACAGTATGCGCTCAGCTTTTTTTGTGTCGCCTACCATTAAGCCCGCTGCACCACCTCCATGCAAAGATTTTCTCGCGCAGATTGGAGCCATTGTGTCTGATCGCGCGCGAAACCCTGTCGCCGCCGACCTCGTCCTGGATGCGATGTGCCGGCGGTAAATCCGTACCACGACTACTGTTGCGCGCCGGTTGCCGCGCGCTGCGCCAAGTCAGTTGCGGCGCGGCCCCGCGTGCCGCGAGTGACGCCGCGCCCCGGGTAGCGCGCCCAGCTTCGCCCGTCGCGCATCGACACATCCGGCACTCGCAAGGCATTCTCAGGAATCTTGCACCTCATGGCGAAAATACGTAGTTTTACGTATTGACAAAGTGACATCCCATGCGACAATGAAGCTGTCGCACGTGCAACATGATACTAAAATGGTTTCAATCGGAGTGAAACTGACATCAAGGCACGCTGCGGCGGGGAGAACAGGGTGATGAAGGACTACCTTAGGGGAGTACTCCCTGTGTCTCCCTTTTTTCTTTCCCGCGAAAATCTCAAACACCGTGCCTGCCGGCCAACGCTCCCTGATTCCTCGCTCGATTCTCGCCGCGCTTGCCCGGAGTCGGGCAGATTCGTATAATTCCTCGCAGGGGCCCTCGGATGTGGGAATGGATTCGGCACGAGTACTCGGCCGGCGGCGGTTGCCGCGTGGGCTCGGATTCGACGGAGAGCATCGCACGTGAAGTTCGGCATGCTGGCAAATCCGATGGCGGGAGGCACGAACGCCGCCCGCAAGGCTCGAACATTGCAGGCCGTCCAGAACATCCTGGGCGACTGTGAAATACGAGGCCTGGATACTCGTTCCCGCGAGGAATTCCTCCGGTGCGGCGCCGACCTGGCCAAGCGGGTCGAAGTGCTGATCATCGCCGGCGGCGATGGCTCGTTCTCCGATGCGATCAACGCCCTGGACGAAGACGTTGTCTTTTCTTATCTGCCGCTTGGCTCGGGTTGCGCGCTCGGTTATGCGCTGGACTTGCCGCCGCAACTGACGAGAGCCGCCAGGAAGATCAAAGAAGGCCGGTTGCGCCATCTGGACCTGATCCTGTGCGACGGCCGGCGCAAGGCATTCATGGGCAGCATTGGGATCGAGGGCGATATCATCAACCGCCGCGAGGTGCTCCGTGAAAGCGGCATCACCGGCCCACAGGCATATGCCGTGGCAACCTTCGGCTCGTTCTTTGCCGACCTCGAACGCAGTGACATGAGCATCGTCCTCGACGGACAGGAAGTCCTCGTCCCCGATGCCGTCACCGCCATCGTGACGAAGATCCCCTACTACGGGTACAAGATGAGGGTCGTTCCGAATGCCGTATTCGACGACGGATATCTCCACCTGCTCGCCGTCAATTCCCGGTGGGCGGAGATCGTCCAGAATCTGGCCAACGCCTTTCTCCATGAAAACAAGATGGGCATGTATCGCAAGGCACATGAGATTCAGATCACCGTGCCACGCGAACGGTACGCGCAAACCGACGGCACGATCTACCGCAAAGGCACGTCCTTCCATTTCCGAGTCCTGCCGAACGTCCTGAGAATGTGGTACTGACCCCGAACACGACCGCTCTGGGGTCGAGACCCTGTCGAGACCGGTCCCCCTTCTGGCATCGCGTCCGATAAGACCCAGGACCCGGTCCCATCGAGCAGGCGGAGGAAAACATCCCGACCATCCCGCTGATTTTGCTTTTTTTTCTTGACGGACGTTCAGCGTCTCCCTAACATAGCCGACGAAACAGACAACTGTGGATGAACACAGTTGCCGGTCATTCCGTACTCTGCGACAGAGCGAAGACTAGCGCGGAGACGGACGGCTTGCTGGGATGGGCACATTAGAGCTTGTCTCATACGGTGGCTAAGTTGCAAAGACACCTTCATCAGGCCGGTCGAAGCGCATGAAGGCCCGGTGGTCTCTGGCGTTTGCGGCTCGTGAGGGTGAGTTTGACGTGAAACGGAATCGACTCGCAAACAGGGAATCGCTTTCCAACGAGGGAGCGGTGGTATTGAGTATAGAATCAGCAAAAGTCCGTGCAAGGACGAGTCCGCCTCTCGGTAGACTGCCGGATCAACAGGGGTTCGGACTGTTGCCAGGCTGATTTTGTCCGTATCGCCAGCGGGTATTTGGGATTCACGGCACTTCTTTGAGCTTTCCTGCCAGCCCACGCGTATCGCGCCCCCAGCAGCCGCTATATCGCAACGCCGTGGTGTGGAAAGGTAGGAATCATGGACGCCGTATTGATGCAGATCACGCTTCAAGCCGGCCTCGCCACGCTCGTCGGTTTCCTCCTCGGGGTCTGTCTTTGGGCCATCGCTACCCAGATGTTCGCGCGGACGCGCGCCAAGACGCGGGCTGAGGACCTGCAAAGACAGATCGATGGAGCCAAACGAGAGGCGGAGAACATCATCAAAACCGCCCAGATCGAGGCCGCCGCTGAGGCCATTAAGAAGAGAGAAGAGCTCACCGCCGAGGCCAACCAGACCCGAAATGAGCTGCGAGAGGCCGAAAACAGGCTCTCGAAACGAGAGGACGCACTGAACCGCCAGACCGAGTTCCTTCAGGAGCAGGAGAAGAGCCTGAAAGAGCAGGAGCAGGAGCTGGAACGCCGGCTGCGCAATACCGAGCTCAAGGACAAGCAGTTGTCGGTGTTGATCGCTCAGCAGAAGAACCAGTTGCTCAAAATCACCGCGATGGATATCGAGGAGGCCCGAGAACTGCTGCTCAAGCGTCTGGAGGACGAGTGCGAGCATGAGATGTCGGCGCTGATTCAGCGAAAGGTCGAAGAAGCTGAGGAGCTGTCGGACGAGAAGAGCCGGCATATCATCAGCACAGCGATCCAGCGCTATGCCGCCGAGCAGACGTGCGAGGTGACCGTTTCGACGGTGGATATCCCCAACGACGACATGAAAGGCCGGATCATCGGCCGGGAAGGCCGCAACATCCGAGCCTTCGAGAAGGCCACAGGCGTCGACGTCATCGTGGACGACACCCCCGGCATGGTCGTCGTCAGCGGCTTCAATCCCGTACGCCGCGAGGTGGCCCGGCTGTCTATGGAGCGGCTCATCCAGGACGGCCGAATCCATCCCTCGCGAATCGAGGAGCTGGTAGCCCAGACGAAGACCGACGTGAACCACAAGATCTTTCAACTTGGCAAAGACGCGGCGGTGGAAACGAACGTCCGAGGCCTGCCCAACAAGGTCATGAGCATGCTCGGGGCGCTGAGCTACCGAACCAGCTACGGCCAGAGCGTCCTCCGTCATTGCGTGGAAGTCGCTTTCCTGGCTCAAGTTATGGCCGACGAGCTCGGTCTGGACGGCTCCGTGGCGCGCCGGGCCGGCCTGCTCCACGACATCGGCAAAGCCATCGACCACGACGTCGAGGGCAGCCACCCGGACATCGGCGCCAGTTACCTCAAGCGATTCAACGAGTCGCCGGTCGTGCTCAACGCGGTGGCCGGGCATCACGGCGATGTGCCGCCGGACAATCCGTACACGCCGCTGGTCGCCGCCGCGGACGCCATTAGTGCTTCGCGCCCGGGTGCCAGACGTGAGACCCTCGAGCGATACATCAAGCGACTGGAGAAGCTGGAGGAAATCGCCACCAGCTTCAAGGGCGTCGAGAGCGCCTACGCCATCCAGGCCGGACGCGAGATTCGCGTCATCGTCAACGCCAACGAGGTCGACGATGAGGCGGCCATGAAGGTTGCCCGCGACATCGCTTTGAAGGTCGAGCAGGAAATGACCTATCCCGGCGAGATCCAGGTGACCCTGCTCCGCGAGGTCCGCTGCGTCGAGTACGCGAAGTAGGCCCCAAGGCCTTGACTGAAGAACCGAACAGACCTTAGGTCCTTGAGGTCCCTTAGGTCCTTCTGCGGCCCAAGAAGCCGCAAAGGACAAAAAGGACCACAAGGACCCAAAGGACCTTAAGCAAAGCCGTTTCATGAAGCTAAACATCCTATGCATAGGCGACGTTGTCGGCCGGCCGGGCCGGCGGGTCCTGGCGGACAAGCTCAGGACCGTCATCAACGAGCGGGCCATCGACTGCGTCATCGTCAACGCCGAGAACGCCGCCGGCGGGTCTGGGATCACGCCGCAGATTCACGAGAAGCTGCTTCATTACGGCGTGAACCTCATCACGCTGGGCGACCATGCCTTCCGCAAGCGGGACATCATCGAAACCCTCGAAACCGCCACGGATATCGTCCGCCCGGCCAATTTCTCCGAGCACGCCGCCGGCAGAGGGACGGCGGTCTGCCAGACTGCCAAGGGGCCCACCGTCGGCGTCCTGGCCCTGATCGGCCGGCTCTTCATGAAGCCGGCGGAATGCCCCTACGCCGCCGCCGACAAGCTGATCCCCAGGCTCCAGCAGCAGGCGGATATCATCGTCGTCGATTTCCACGCCGAGGCCACCAGCGAGAAGATCGCGATGGGCTACCATCTCGATGGCCGGGCCAGCGTCTGCTTCGGCACCCACACGCACGTCGTCACCGCCGACGAGACGATCCTGCCCAAGGGCCTCGCGTATATCTCCGACGTGGGTATGACCGGCGCCCACGACTCGGTCCTGGGCCGAAAGACCCAAAGCGTCCTGAAGTCCTTCCGCACCCAGATGCCGGTCCCCTTCGAGGTCGCCACCGGCGACGTTCGCATGAACGGCATCGTCGTCACCGTGGACAGCAACGCCAGGCGAGCCGAGCACATCGAGCGCATCTGTGTGAAGTCCGAGGTCGTGGAGACCACGCACTACGACGCCGACGACGGCCGCCCGGAGTACTTCAACGCTTTCTGACCGTCTCGGAAGGAAGCCTCAGCGAGCGATTGGCTTTGTTTTACACACCGGGCCATCCTCGCAGAGGCGGGTTTCAAACCCGCCCGTACTATCGCAAGGCGTTTCAGTAGCATGGGCGTCTCGCCCATGACTGAGAATCACGGGCAAAGGCCTGCCCTCGCGAAGGTGGGGGATGCCGGTGCTACGCGACGTCGTTGCAGGCATACGAAAAGCAGGCTCCACAGCCTCGATTGGCTTTGTTTCGCACGACGAGCCTGAGCCGGTCCCACTTGACACTTCACACTTCAGACTTGACACCTCCCCGATTGGCTTTGTTTCGCACGGCGAGCCATCGACCATGTAGCCCAGCCGCCCTCGGCTGGGATCACCCCCGAGGGCGGGGGTGCTACATGACACCTCCTCCGATTGGCTTTGTTTCAGGGCTTGCTGCTCCCGGCGAAGCCTGTGCAGCTCGTTGAAGCTGCGATACAGGCTGTTCTCGATCCACCGCTCGTAGCCCATCAGCTTCTCGAGTGTCCGGCCGCTGGAGAACTCCCGGGCCACCACCCGTCCGAACGTCAGCTCCGTGGAAGCCGACGGATCGCCTCTTTCTCGCAGTCGTTGTGTCCACGAGTCGGTGCCATCCGCCTCCATCAGGTAGTCCAGCATCTCATCCTGCATGCGTTCCGCCCGTTTGAGCCGCCACCAAAGGACGACGACACGTTCCGCCGTCAGCTCTTCCTCCGGCCCGGCCGGACCGAGCGCCTCCAGCAACCGGGTACGATGCCGATCGAACTGGGCCGGATCCTCATCGTTGAGCACAGCTCTTCTCGACAACAATCCATGCTTGACGGCGTTCTGGGATACGATGGCCTTTCCCTCCGGCGTACGAGGCCCGGTGGACTTCTCGGCGTTGTGACGATTCGCGGCGATCTGTGCTGCTGTAGTCATGGCATGAGCCTCCCAACATAGAATCTTTGATTCTTGATGTTTGATTTTTGATTTCCCTTTGTGGTCCCGCCACCGGCGGCTGAGAATGCCTCATCCGCCGCTCGTCGCACCCGGCGACGTTGTGACTATCTTAACTCGTGCTGTATGTTTGTCAATAAAAGAACCTGCCTGTTCCGTTGTTTCCTATAACTCCCTTTCTCGCAAGGACTAAGGGATCTTCAATTTTTCTTGTGCCGCGTGAAGTCGTGGTCTTCTGCACTGCAAAGGCGTAACATCGAATGGCACTGCCGTGAGTTTTGGGGCTTACGGGCACGCACGCTCTCCGGAGGCATGAAGGGAA
>JAFGJR010000264.1 GCA_016928975.1 Sedimentisphaerales bacterium
CACGACCTCTACCTGCAGTTCGACGGCACGAGCGACGAGGCCTACCTGCACACGCGCAACCGCCCGCTCTGGGGCCTCAAGCAGAAGGTCATCGAGAACGTCAGCAAGACCGACATGAAGATCGTCTTCGTGCCGACGATCATCAAAGGCATCAACGACGACCAGGTCGGGCCCATCACCGAGTACGCCCTGGCCAACGTCAACACGGTGGCCGGCATCTCGTTCCAGCCCGTGGCCTTCTGCGGACGCATCAGTACGGCCGAGCGGCTGGCCCAGCGCTACACCCTGACCGATATGGCCCACGACATCAGCCGCCAGACGGGCATCTCGGACCCGTACCGCGACTTCTTCCCGCTGTCGTGCGTGCAGCCGTTCACGCGGCTGGTTAACGCCTTGCGCGACGAGCCGACGATCAACATGACCTGCCACCCGCACTGCTCGCTGGGCACCTACCTGTTCGTCGGCACCGACGGCAAGGCCGTGCCCATGCCGGCGTTCATCGACCTGCCGAACTTCCTGGCCGACATGAACCGCCTGAGCACCAAGGCCGAGCGCGGCGGCAGCCGGCTGCTGGCCAAGGCCTCGGTGTTCCAGAAGTTGCACAAGCACTGGCGCGGCAAGAACGCCCCGGCGGGCATGGGCTTTGCGGACCTGCTCCACACGCTCAACGGCATGATCGACAAGAAGGTCGGTCGCGGCGAGGGCGGCAAGAAGACCTTCCGCACGCTGATGGTCGCGGGCATGCACTTCATGGACGGTTACAACTACGAGGTCGACCGCGCCCGGCGCTGCGTCATCCACTACTCCACGCCCGACAAGCGTCTCTACTCCTTCTGCACCTACAACGCCGGTCCCGTCTACCGCGAGGCGACCGAGCAGCGCTACGCCATGACGCCGCAAGAGTACAGGCAACGGGAGAAGGGCAATGGAGACACCCGCTGATCGTGCTGCCGCCGTACCGCCGTCCAGTGAACCCCTGAGCCCGCCTATCAGGATTGTACCGCCGTCGATGGCCTCTCCGGCGCCGGGGCGTCCTGTGCCTCCGATGCCGCCCGCGCCGACGGCGGACGGCGGACAGGACCCGGCCGTGCGACTCCTGATCCCTGTGGGACGATGTCCGTTGGCCATTGCCGCCGGATACCTTGGCCTGCTGAGTCTCTTTCCTCTGATGGGCGGCGTGGCGGCGCCGTTCGGGCTGGGCCTTGCGGTGATCGCTCACCGTCAGATCAGAGGAGACGCCAAGCTCCACGGCATGGGACGAGTCATCTTCGCCTACATTGCCTGCAGCCTGAGCCTCATCGGCCATCTCATATGGCTGTTCGCCGCACTCTGAGGGCCCGTCGAATTGCGAGGTGGCCATTCGTTGTCGGACGCGACCGTGCCAACACCCGACGAAGGCAACACGGCAGGCGTCTCCGTTCTCGGGGCAGGCGGCTTTCTCCTTTGGGCTAGGATCGTCCAGGCGGGAGTTTCTTGAGGCACGGCCGGCCCCGATATGGTACCCTTCCTCGACTGGATCAAGTCCATAGTCGGCGAACCATCGGATTCCTACTGAAAGGGTGCGGCACATGACAGGACGTTACTGGCTCATCGGGGCGGTTCTGGCGGCGATGCTCATGGCCGGCGGATGCGAAAGCTTCAAGGACGCAAACGGCAAGGCGGTCAGTTTCCAGGCCTACGACTCGGTGCGACTGGAGCGGGTGAGCATCGATCCGACCGCGCCTCAGCCGCAGATTCGCGACCTGACCGAAGGGTTTCTGCAGTACAACCTGCTCGTCAGCGACCTCTGGCTGCGAGGTGACGACTGGAATCCCGACGCGTTTGCCCGTTACCTGGAAGAGTTCGTGACCACCTCCGGCACGCACGAAGGCGAGGAAATGAAGCCCGCCATGACCCAGGAGCAGTACGACAAGAGCAAAGCGGAGCGCGACGAGAAGCTGGCCCCGCACCTCGGCAAGGCCAAGGGCACGCGCCCGTTGGTCCTCCGCGTCCACATCACCAAGGTCGAGTTCCCGTCGGGCGTCGGCCAGATCGTCATGGGCAACAAGGCCGAGGTCCGGGCCACCATCACGGCTTTTGACCCCAGCAGTTCGGCGTTGATCGGCACGGCCGAGATCAAGGCCATCCAGGGCATCCCGGGCGTGCCCCTGTTGCCGTACTCCATGGCCACGCGGGCCGCACTGAATGCCGTGTTCGATCAGTACACGCGAAAGCACGTCATGGAACTGGCCCAGAACCTGAGTCGCGAGATCGCCGAGAAGCTGGCCGAGGCGAAGAAGAAGTAGCAGCCAGGGCCGGGGACTTGCCGTCAAGTCCGTGAGCCTGGAGGGCATCACGTGGGCAATTCGGCTTCCGCCGCGGCGTCTGTTTGCCCGCTCTCGTCCGACGAGGTCCTCAGCATCGTCACGCACCTGCTCCAGAGGCACGGCCGTTGTCCGCCCGGACTCACGGGCGAGTCAACCATCAAGTCCGCGTTTGGCCTCGCAAGGCCGTGGCTCCTTCTTCCCGGGAATCGACAGGAATGCCTGGGGGAGATCTGCGGCTGGCTCAATGAGTTCTTCGGCATCGCGATTTCCCAGGACGAGTATGATGCCGCACTGTACCCTGTCGGCGAGCGGACGCTTGGCGAATTCTGTGACCTGATTGCCACGCAGGGCACCGCGCCGCTCATCGATCCTCCCACGCCCAAACGTGTCTTCGAGGTGTTGCACCACTTGTTGGCCGACGCAGGGGCAGACGTGACTCTGCTGACGCCTTCAACCGACCTGTCCAGCTACGTGAGCAGACATTGGGTAGCTCTGGACAGGATCCTGCTGAGGATCACGGCAGGAAGGGTGCCGCCCATGACCCTGAAACCCTCTCCAGCGGTCAGGGCGTTCAACGGCTGGATGGGCAAGGGCTTCATCGGTTCATGGATTCTGGCCGCAGGGTGCCTCCTTGCGGGGATGGCCGACGTGTCTTTCGCCGTCCCCTGGCTGTTCATCGTGTTCTGCGGCTTGGGCGTCCTGTGCCTTGTCTCTATGATAGCAGTCGGGATACTCGCCAAGTTCCTGGGATGGGTGACCGTGCAGCCGGAGAACTTGCTCACGTTCGACGACCTCTGCCGCTACCTTGCTGCACACCTTCCAGCGGGGACACCTGATGATCCCCCCCCCAGACCCCCTGAGGACTAGGTTCTGTCTGAAAACCGTGGCATGGGCATCTTGCCCATGCGTCCCAGGGGCGTCTCGCCCGTGGCAAGCGGTCCAAACCCAGGGGCAAGATGCCCCTGGGACGCATGGGCGGGACGCCCATGCCACGGTACGAAGCCGTTTTCAGACAAAGCCTATTGGTCCTGCTGATCCGGAGAAGGGGAGGGCCCCACGTCGGCCCCCGCTGACTGCAAGTAGGTCGCAAGATTCACCTTGCGATTCTGGAGCCCGAGCTTGCGACGGATGTTTTCCCGGTGACGCCGTACCGTGGCCGGGGAAATGCAGCGAATGCCGGCGATCTCCTTCGTGGATAGACCGTTGCGGATCATCGTGCTGATGACCACCTCCACAGGCGACAGTTCAACGTGATTGCGGCACATCTCGCTCAGGAACGAATCGGCAACCTGGTTCAGATTCTGCCGCAACAGCGTCACATAGGACCGCAGTTGCCCGGAAACACGCAACTCCAGTTCGAAGACAATCGGCATGACGATCTTCTGGATATTGGTCAGAATCGCCGACCGCACGTCGCGTTTCTCGTCCTCTAACTGGCTCATCACTCGGCGCAGGGCGATGTTGGTCTCCTGAAGGGCGCGATGCTCGCACTCCAGCGCCGCATGGGCCTCCCGGAGGTCTGTCTCGCGTTGCATGTGCTCGAGCGCTCGTGAAACGCGATCGGCGACCGCGTTGATCAACGCGTATTCCTCATCCAGGAAGGGGGCGTCGGCGGAGACAGATTTCAGTTCGCGATAGAACACCTCAACGGCTCCCGCCACCTGACCATCGACGCGGATGTCGCTGCCTATCGAGAAAGGACTTTCCCGGAAGTCTGCGCTGACGTACTCGTCCTCGCCCCGGCGAACCCTGGCACAGGCGTGCTCGGGGACGAGAAAGCTTGCAGGCAGGGAGTCTGCGACGGCCTGTAGAAACCGACTGGCCGAGGGGAAGTGCTTCTCCCTGAGACGAGCGATCGTGTACATGCAGGCGAGTTCCTTCATCCGCTCTCGCAGGTCCAGACGCAACTTGTCGTGCGAGGAATCGGTCTGTCCGGGGGCCTCCAACTCTGCGATTCGCTGCCGCAAAGCAGCATTCTCCTCGATGAGTTGTGCCTTGGTCCGTGTCATGTGGTCGCGCCTCCTGCCAGAAGCATGGTAAGGATTGGATCATACGACAATCTGCTGTGACTGTCAATGGGTAGTAGGTGGGCAATCTATGTGCACTATGCGACCTAGTATGAGTGGGTGATCTATGGGTGGTATATGCGATTTGCACTCCAGAAAACTGAAGTAGACTTCCAGAGTATGCTTGTGCCCGGTTGACACGAACAAGGTCAGGAGACCGCGTCACATGGTCAGCAGGATCGAGTGGGACGATTTTCTGCCTCATGCGTGCGACAGTGATGAGGCTGCAGAATGTCGACAGCAGGCCAGGCACCGTTTGAAGGTCGCATTGAGCATCAATGAAGATGCGCTGCGGGCCTGGGCATCGGTCTGGGATGAGATGAAGCCCATGGTGACGCCGGGCGGCATGATCGACACAAAGGTTGCCGAGGGGTTTGTGCCTGCCTGTGGCTGGCCTGAGTTTCTTGAAAAATTGTGGTTGCTGAAGCACTATCTGGACTACACCCGCCGCATGTGCACGGAACGTGCTTGAAGGCTCACGCGAGCTGAAATGGAATAGCGGACCTATGGGAGGACGTGACTCTTGGACCTGCAAATCGAGAACGGTGTGTCATCTGCCGAAGAGCGTTCGCTTGTCGAGTTGTTCATGGCGGGCGTTGTTGCCTCCTCGCCCGGCGAAAACGAATTTCATCAGGCCGTGCGTGAGTTGGCTCGATCGGTCATGCCGGTTGTCGTGGCCAGAAAGGCCTACACCGAAGCCCGGGTGCTGGAGCGCCTGGTGGTGCCGGATCGCGTCATCGTCTTTCGTGTCACGTGGGTGGACGACGACGGCCAGGTACAGATCAATCGGGGCTACCGGGTGCAGATGTCGAACGTGATCGGCCCCTACAAGGGGGGATTGCGGTTCCATCCGTCAGTCAACCTGAGCGTCCTGAAGTTCCTGGCCTTCGAGCAGATCTTCAAGAACAGCCTGACCACGCTGCCGATGGGCGGCGCCAAGGGGGGCTCGGACTTCAACCCGCGTGGGCGAAGCGACGGCGAAGTGATGCGCTTCTGCCAGGCGTTCATGAATGAGTTGTATCGCCACATCGGGCCGGACGTCGACGTCCCGGCAGGAGACATCGGCGTGGGCGGTCGCGAGATCGGATATCTCTTCGGTCAGTACCGCAGGCTGAGCAACCGCTTTGGCGGCGTGCTGACGGGCAAGGGCCTGAACTGGGGCGGCTCGCGTCTGCGGCCGGAGGCCACGGGGTACGGGGCGGTCTACTTCGCGCAGGAGATGCTGGCCACGCGCGGCGAGGGAATCGAGGGCAAGACCGCCACGGTGTCCGGCTCGGGCAACGTTGCCCAGTATACGGTTGAGAAGCTCAACGAGCTTGGATCCAAGGCCATCACACTGTCGGACTCGGGCGGAACAATTGTAGACCGCGACGGGATTACTGCCGAGAAACTGGCCTGGGTGATGGAACTGAAGAACGTGCGTCGTGGACGTATCGGGGAGTATGCCGATCATTTCAAGGGCTCCACGTATTTGGCCAACCAGCGACCATGGTCCGTACCGTGCGACCTGGCGTTTCCGTCAGCAACTCAGAATGAGGTCGATGGCGACGACGCACAGGCCCTTATCGCCAATGGCTGTATCTGCGTGAGCGAGGGCGCCAACATGCCGTCCACGCCGGAGGCTATCGACGTCTTCCACGGCGCGAGGATTCTGTACGGTCCGGGCAAGGCCGCCAACGCCGGAGGCGTGGCCGTATCGGGACTGGAAATGACGCAGAACGGCGGCTGCATGAGGCGAGGTCGCGACGAGGTCGATGGCCAACTTCAGAGAATCATGAAGTCTATTCATGCCAACTGCGTAGAGCATGGACGCGAAGACGATTCGTTTGTCGACTACCTCAAGGGAGCTAATGTCGCCGGCTTCATCAAGGTGGCCGATGCTATTGTCGACCAAGGCGTCTAGAACCCCGGGAGACGCCGGCGGGCGCCGCCTCCTGGGTGGCGCCCGTCCGAGTTGACGTTTGGGCTCAGCAGGAGCAATCCCACTCACCGTGGAGTCCCTGGACGCTCGCACCATCCGGAGTTGGGGATGCCGTGGCCGGACGACCTTCCCCATGACGGTCTTCGCCGTTTTGTTGCTGCACGCCTCGCCTGACCCTCCGCAGGTCCGACAGTGAGCGACAGTGGGGGTACATGGGGCTTGCTATTCCCGTGGGGCCATACTATTCTATTCGCCTTCTTCGTGACGGAGTCCACCGAGTTAGGAGGAAGGCCATGATGACCGATCAAAACCCCGCGACCGAACGCAGTGCAGCCGACGATGTCCAGGAATCCCTGGTTGCTGAGAAGTACGCCCACAAGCTGATCCGCAAACTCCGCATCCGTCTCGACGACCAGCCCGGCAAGCTCGCCGAGGTGGCCACGGCCATCGGCGCCGAGGGCGGCCTGATCGGCGACGTCGAGAGCTTGGCCATCAACTCCCAGTCCATTCTCCGCAACGTGACCGTCTACGTCGATGATGCCGCCCATCTCGACCGCCTGTTGCAGCGGGTGACCGCCCTGGATGGCATCGCCGTCGAGCGCGTGGTGGACGACGTGCTGGCCGTTCACGAGGGCGGCAAGCTGCGCGTCTCGGCGAAGGCCGCGATCGACAATCTGCGCGATCTGCAGATGATCTACACGCCCGGCGTGGCCAGCGTCTGCAAAACCGTGGCCCAGGACGAGGCCGCTTACCGCCGCTACACGTGGGTCTCCAACACGGTGGCCATCGTGACCGACGGGTCGGCCGTGCTCGGCCTGGGCGACATCGGGCCCAAGGCCGCCTTGCCGGTCATGGAGGGCAAGGCCGTCATCCTCGACCGCCTGGCAGGCGTGGGCTGCGTGCCGATCCTGCTCTCGGCCGGCATGAGCAACGACGAGATCGTCCGCACGGTCGAAGCCATCTCGACAGGCTTCGGCGTCATCATGCTCGAAGACATCGCCGCCCCGAAATGCTTCGAGATCGAGTCGCTGCTGAGCCAGCGGCTGTCGATCCCGGTGTTCCACGACGACCAGCACGGTACGGCCGTGATCGTTCTGGCGGCCCTGCTGAACGCTTGCCGCAAGTTCAACGCCGAACTGGGGCCGCTACGCATCGTTATTGCCGGCAGCGGCGCCGCGGGCAGCGCCACGGCCCGTCTGTTGCTGGCCGCCGGGGCACGGGACGTGATCTGCTGCGACCGCAGCGGTGCCCTCTACAAAGGACGCACCGAGCACATGAACCCCGCCAAGGACGCCCTGGCCGCCGAGACCAATCCGCACGGCATCAAGGGCACGCTGGCCGAGGTCATGACCGGCTCGCATGTCTTCGTGGGGCTGTCCAGTGCCGGGCTGGTCTCGCGTGCGATGGTGGCCTCGATGGCCGATCCGCGGTTCGTCCTGGCCCTGGCCAATCCAACTCCGGAGATCCCGCCCAAGGACGCCACGGCCGCCGGAGCCAAGGTGGCCCTCGACGGGCGCACGGTCAACAACGCCCTGGTCTTCCCGGGACTGATTCGCGGCGCGCTCGACAGCGGCGCCAAGCGAATCACCGAAGGCATGAAGCTTGCGGCCGCGCGGGCCATCGCCGACCTGACGCCCGAGGGGCTGCTCCTCCCGTCGATCCTCAATCGCGGCGTCCACAAGGCTGTCGCCGAAGCCGTCCACAAGGCCTGGTACGGCCAGGCCTGAGCCGAGTCGAACTGGCCATCTCCCTGTGGGGACCATAGAAGACCAGGGGGTGCCACGCTTCTGCTCGCAGAAGCGTGCCGCCCTCACCATGCCTGTGTTCAACGATGCGCGGAGCCGGACGCAACCCACCGATTAGCTGCCCGTCGAACGATAATGGCGGACGCCGAACTTCCAGACCTGAAGTGACACGAGCAGGAACACGACGCCCAGGGCAGGGGCCGCCCAGTGGAACCAGGCCGGACTGCCGATGATCGTGCCCTTGCGGCCGAGGATGGCCAGCGCGGGGAAATACGTCACGCACGCCAGCGGCACGACGAAGATGAAGATCATGCGGAACCACGGGCGATAGATGGTCAGCGGATACGAGCCCGTCTCCGACCCGCTGTAGGTCACGATGTTCATGACCTCCAGCGACTCGACGGTCCAGAACGTAACCGTGGCCTGGAGGACGAACAGGCCGATGAACATGCGCGCGCTGCTCACCACGGCGAAGACGGTCAGGCCAATCCTCAATGACCTCCAGCAGGATACTACGGTTGCTGATCCGAGGGTGCTGCCGGTGTACTCGCCGGTTTGTCCTCCGGCTGAAGCAACTCGGCCGAACAGACATCCTCAGTCGCCTGGCCGGCGGTCTGCCAAATGCATCCGTTGAGCACTGCAGAGGACACCGCCGTCACATCCGCGCCTTCGCTGAAGACCACGTTGCCTGCGAGCACGGGTTGATCGGCAACCAGCTTCGCCTCGCTTTCACTCAGACGTACCTTCGCCGCCAACAAGCCCTCATACCTTTGCGGAATGCCCATCTGCCTTGCCTTGGCCTTCTCACAAGCAATGATCAAGTCACGTCCTTTCACCAGTACATGGACGACTGAGATGCAGTTCCATCGCCTGGTTTTGGCCGAAACGTTCGTGTAGCTGCATGTGGCGGTGGCCGTCTCCTCTGTGGCTTCGGATTTGCTCAGCAGACGAATTTCGTGTCCTTCGCCCGCGACGGAGTCAACCGGGCACACTTTGTCCAGCGGAGCCGGCCGGTAGGCGTCAGCAAGCAGACCCTTCGTTGCATTGCTGACCGTGCCCAGTGCGGAGTCGTCCATCGGTACCGCTGCATTACGCCTGAGCCAGATGACGAAGAAATCAGATTCATTCCTGACATGGAGGACTCCCGCTGAAACGGTTGCAGTCATGACAAACGGGGTGCCACGCCAGTGGCCGAGTTTGCCGACACGGTTACCGGCCGTGGGTGTTGCGGCTTCTTCGAGAACGCTCTTCTCCAACACTTCTCCGGCGTACATACTCAGATCCATCACACCTTGGTAGGAGTCAGCGTCTGTGGCCTTCAACTGAACGAGTTTCCTGGACGTCGACTGAGCCGGCGAATCGGCACAACACAAAGACACACCCAGCAGACCGGCACAGGCGATCCAGACATATGACGTTGTCCGCATGATCATTGGCTCCTTAACTGAAGCGTCCGGGTTGTTAACCATTATTCGATCACAGGCTCCCGACGTTGTACAGTGGTCCTGCATAGTCGATGACGGGGCCGTTGGGCCAACTGCACATGGTTGTCTCCGTACCGTGGTCCGGGGTGCTGAAGAATGTGATCTCCCACCAGTGCCCGGCAACAGAGGATGCGCCGTGGACGTTCCACGGGGCGTTAGCTATCCGCCAGGCAGCGTTGTGGTCGGGATCACTGCCTTTGACATACACGGTATCAATGACGCCAGGATAGCCTGCTTCGTTCTCATTGGTCGTCCCATCGCCATTCGCATCACCTCCAGCAGTTATCCAATATGGTGTACGTCCGGGCGAGAAGTACCAGTGCCGATCGCCGTTAGGGTAGTTGTCTTTGCACATGATGAGCTCGGTTGACGCCGTCAGCCCAAGAAGCTGGCACCCTTTTGTCATGAGATCAGCATACGTAAGGCAATCTCCCTTGTTCGCTGGAATCCACGTGAAAGGGTCGGCTTTTATGCCGGTAGAGGCGATGTATCCATGAGTTCCGTACCATGCCTTGGCGCCGTGCTGAACCTGGTGCGGAATATTCGTGGCGTCATCGCTTGTGTCCACCTTACTGCAGTCATTAGCCCACGCGGTGCAAGTGTCCAAGTTGGCCTTCAGATACAGCGCTGCCGCACACTGTGGCGCCCCCCAGACGACGTAGATCACATGGTTCTCCTGTGTTTCTGCAGTGATCCAATCGTCGGAGCCGGAGGGGCATTTGTACCTCCAGTCAG
>JAFGJR010000265.1 GCA_016928975.1 Sedimentisphaerales bacterium
AAAAGTCCCGAAGTCAGGTTTCGACCCGCGTTTCTGGGACAATACCAAGGATCAGGTCGGCTGACCCGGACTTTTGTCGGGCGCGTCAAACAAAGCCAATGTCAGGGCCATATCGCGGGCGACAGGGCTCTTCTTCTGCGGGCCCGGCCTCGCGTGGCGTGGCATTCCAGGGGCACGGAACGCTCGTAGTACGGCGGCGAGCACTCCAAGATCGTGGGTCGCGGGTGCCGTGTCCACGCTCGCGCGGACATGCTCCACCGACAAGGCAAGCCCTGCTTCGTCGCAACCAAGCTGTGACTGATCCAGCGATTGCGTATTCCCGGCAGACGCAACGCACGAGCGCAGGGACCCATCAATTGACGATGGGCGACGGATTGCCCCGAAGTCCAGCTCAATGGTGGAAGTGGAGCATGGATCTCAGATGTGCGCTGGGACCGCGATCATCGACGAACTGGTAGACGCCTGCCTGACCTGGTCCCACCCGCCCATGTACGCGATGGCTTGGTCAACCGCCGGTGCTCGTGGTCACGGGCTCGGCGGAGCTCTTCGCCTCCTCTTCGATGCGGCGGCGTGACTCCGCCAGCGGTTGAGGGGCGGCGACC
Organism: Sedimentisphaerales bacterium; assembly: GCA_016928975.1. The sequence continues at coordinate 603 of JAFGJR010000265.1, forward strand.
TTGCGATACCCCAGGGCCTTGATCACTTCGAGGACCTCGGTCCAGGTCGGAAACGGCTTGGCGTTGGCTTTCTTGTACTCGTCGATGGCCATGAGGAATTCGAATTGTTCGTCAGACATATGCCCCTCCTCGGCGGCCCTGCGGTCTTCGCTGCGTCGTCGGCCCGGGCCGCGACAACGGTCGAGACCGAGACGTCGGTCTACGACGCTCTCGCGGCGGTCTTTCCCTCTGCGTCGCTCCACAAAATTGGGGTCGCTCATATCCGTCTGGCGTCGACGCCTGTCGAGTACTTTTCTGCGGCGGTCCTCTCCACTGCGACGATCCATCGGGGACATGTCGTTTGTCTCTGGCATAATGGGCACACCCAATTCTCAGTGCGGCGGCTCCCTGCAGGGCAGGCCGGGAAACGCGGGCACTGGATGTCTGATTCATTCGATCGTTTCGGACAATCAAATCTCGTCATCGTCGAACAGGTCGTTGCCGAAGTCCGTGTCCTCATCGTCGTCCAAGTTGAAATCATAGAAGTCGTCATAGGCGTCCTGCGACTCGATCACGACGTGGGCCTCATCGAGGGAATCCTCGGGCACCATAATCGCGATGCCGGTCTTGTTGCCGGCGGGGTCCATCTGTTCCTTCACGATGGCAGGGATATCGTTGAGTCGCAGCAGGGTCTCATACTCTTTGGCCTGCTCCATGTCATCCACGACGGCGACGACTACTACGTCCTTCAAGTTGGACTGAGACTTGCTGTTCTTGTCCATGCGTCTTTTCATTGTTGGTCTCCGTGATACAGCGGCATATTCTCTTAGCGCCTGATGATCCGATCGGGTCCAGTGTCAGCGGCGGGTTGGCCGTGCACCCATTCACGGCCAGTGAAACCCCTCGTCGGGCTTGGAGTGCCGGACTGCCGGGCTGGACCCACCTTGCTATCGGCGGTACGGATACGGACATTTAGGACTTGCCCCTTTTTTTTACCGAGAGACAGTACTGTCTGCGGCTCAGACCTTTGGTGCTGCGCGGGGCGCACCCGGACCCCTCCGTGGATGTTCGATTTGTGGGCCTGTGAAGGCTGCCGTATGAGGAGCTTCCGCACGTGACCGTGGGCCAGCAACCGGGGAAGCGGCTTTCCTCCGTGCGCCTCTCGCCGGGTGTATGCCGGGGGCGCAACCACGTGTTCTGAGAAAGGGTCGCCAGGATCAGCAGGGAAGGGGAACCAGGTCATACCCCGGCAAGGGGGCTGGAGAATTCTTTGTGCTGGCGGGGATTTGCCGCAGAGCCGATAAAAGACGGCGTGGAGGCCCTGAAACCTGGGTGTGAGCCGGATTCTGTGGACTTGGACGGGGCAAACACCCGATTCATACAACTGATAACGCTGATATAGGCGTGAAATTTTTTGCGTGTGGAAATCAAGCGACTATCAATAGATGCCGATAGCTTGGGTAGCCGCAACGGTGTCGTGCGTGCGGCGACGGAGTCGTGTTCGCCCGTCGTGGGTGTAGATCCACCAGAGCAGTCGCAGTGGACTGCCTAAGGGATGAGGACTTATGGGACCAAGTGATGAGGGGATGCACGTTCGCGTCTTCATGTTAGGTTGGGAGTTCCCGCCGTTTATCAGCGGCGGACTTGGGACAGCGTGCTACGGGCTGACCAGGGCAATGGACCAGCTCGGCATGAAAGTGACCTTTGTGCTTCCCAAGATGATTCAGAGCGAGTACACGACGCACGTGCGCCTGCTGACACCGGCATCGCGGCGGCGACAGATTCATCGCGTCAGGAGGGAAAGCACGTGGAGGAACGTGCGGTTCCGGCCGATTCGGTCGACTTTGCAGGCCTATGTGACACCGGATGAATACGTGGAAAAGATCGAGCGGACCCTCGGGCTCAGGCGGGACACCAAAAGCCGGCCCGTCGGCCGGGGGGGTGCCCACGGTGGGGCAGACTACGGCGGCGATCTGTACCGAGAGGTCCATCGGTACGCGTCGATGGCGGCCGAGCTGGCGAGGGACGAGGATTTCGACGTGATTCACGCCCATGACTGGATGACCTACCCGGCGGGGATCGCCGCGGCGGAGATGACGGGCAAGCCACTGATCGTGCACGTGCATTCGACAGAGTTTGACCGTAGCGGCGAGCACGTCAACCAGATGGTCTATGATATCGAGCGGGAGGGCATGGAGCGGGCGGACAGGGTGATCGCCGTGAGCCATCTCACCCGGAGCATCATCCTCAGTCGATACGGCATCCCGGCGCACAAGGTGGACGTCATCTACAACGGTGTGGAGCGCGGCCGTATCATGCCGCTGGCCGACATGAGCATTCGACGCGAGGAGAAGCTCGTGCTGTTCCTTGGCCGCATTACCATGCAGAAAGGGCCGGAGTACTTCCTCCAGGCGGCCAAGAGGGTCCTGGAGGTCATGGACAACGTCAAGTTCGTGATGGCCGGCTCCGGCGATATGATGTATCGCGCCGTGGAGCTCGCCGCAGGGTTGGGGATCGGCCAGAAGGTGCTCTTCACGGGCTTCCTGCGAGGGGACGACGTTCGCCGGATCTACCAAATGGCGGACTTGTATGTAATGCCGTCGGTCTCGGAACCATTCGGCATCGCACCGCTGGAGGCGCTGGACAACGACGTACCGGCGATCATCAGCAAGCAGAGCGGCGTGTCGGAAGTCCTGAGGCACGTGCTGAAGGTGGACTTCTGGGATGTCAACGAGATGGCGAACAAGATCGTGGCGGTGTTGAAGTACCCGCCGCTGCAAATGACGCTCCGCAACCACGGCAATTTCGAAGTGCGCAAGCTCCGCTGGAAGGACGCCGCTCGCAATTGTCTGCGGGTCTATCGGGAGATGCTTGTCCCGGTCTAAGTCAACCGGTACAGCAGAGCAAGGGAATGACAAAGGATTGAGGTGTCACATGCCTTCGGTTTGCTTCTATTTCCAGGTCCACCAGCCGATGCGGCTGCGGCATTACACGGTCTTCGACGAGGACGAGCGTTACTTCGATGAGAGCAAGAACGCCGCCATCTGCAAAAAGGTGGCGAACAAGTGCTACCTGCCCGCCAACCGGATGCTCCTGAAACTCATCCACAAGCACAAGGGTCGATTCCGGATCGCCTACAGCATCACCGGCGTTCTGCTCGAGCAACTCGAAGTGTACGCTCCCGAGGTCATGAGCACTTTTCACGCGCTGGCGGAGACCGGATGCGTGGAGTTCCTGGCGGAGACGTACTACCACAGTCTGAGTTTCCTCTACTCCCGGCAGGAGTTCGTCGAGCAGGTGAAGAAGCACATCGGCGCGATGGAAAGCCTGTTCGGCCAGACCCCGACGATATTCCGGAACACCGAGCTGATCTACAACAATGAGCTCGCGTTGCTCGTGGAGGCAATGGGCTGCTTTGACGGCGTGATCACGGAAGGCGCGGATCACGTCCTCGGTGCGAGGAGCCCGAACTTCGTCTACCGCCCGAAGAACTGCCGTCACCTGAAAGTCCTGCTGAAGAACTACTCTCTCAGCGACGACATCGCGTTTCGCTTCTCGAATCGGCAGTGGGCCGAGTGGCCGCTGACCGCCGACAAGTTCGCCCAGTGGGTCAGCGCCGCCAACGGAAACGGCAACGTCGTGAACCTGTTTATGGACTACGAGACCTTCGGCGAGCACCAGTGGGAAGACACGGGCATCTTCAGCTTCATGCGTCATCTTCCCGACGAAATCCTGAGGCACCCGGACAACAACTTCAAGACGCCCGGCGAGGTCATCGCCACCTACGACGCCATGGGGACCGTCGATGTTCCGCATGTGATCAGTTGGGCGGATACGGAGCGCGACCTTTCGGCCTGGTTGGGCAATCCCATGCAGTCCAACGCCATTCACGAGCTGTATCGCCTGGAGCGAAGAATCAAGCGGACCAACGATCCGCAGATCCTCTCGGACTGGCGAAAGCTGCAAACCTCCGATCACTTCTACTACATGTGCACCAAGTTCTTCGCCGATGGCGACGTGCACAAGTATTTCAATCCCTACGATTCGCCGTATGACTCGTACATCAACTTCATGAACGTTCTGGACCAGCTTGGCAAGCGCTGTGCTCAGCGCGAGACGCGCAGCGGAATCGCCTCGCTGCCGTCGAGCAGGCCGGTGGAGTGTGTGCCTGTCGCCGGCTGACGGCGGGGTGGGCGTTCCTGTGGAACGGGGGTGCAAGGGTCACATGGCACGCGTCCGTGTGACGGTCGAGGAAGCTTCTCATGCTGATCGCACAGAAGGCCAATAGTGAGCAGATCGTGCATGTATCGATACCGGGCAGAGCCCTCGACGATCTGTTGAGCAAAGAGTGGCTGCTGACCAACCGGCGAGGCGGCTACGCCGCATCGACCATCGTCGGGTGCAATACGAGCGGATATCACGGGCTGCTGATCGGCTCGCTCACGCCGCCGGTCAACAGGATCATGGCGCTTTCGACTTGCCTTGAAACGGTCGTCTGTGGCACGCAGCTCTTCCAACTATCGACATTCGACTTTGGCGACAAGCTCCTCCCTGCCGGCCATGCCTGGCTGCGGGAATTCTGGCGCGACACCGGCGTCCATTTCCTCTACGACCTCCATCCGATCGAGGTCCTCAAGTCGGTCCACCTTGCACGGGACCGTGATGCCGTCGTTGTGGAGTACATGTTCCGCAGTGTTCGCGAGCCGGTGGAGTTCCTGCTGCGTCCCTTCGTCGGCCTGCGAGACTTCCACATGCTTCAGAGCTCGCAAGCGAGGTTCGCCTGCGACGAGCTCGATTCGAGCCTGCGGGTGCGCCAGGAGACGCCGGCCGTTGGCGAACTGCTCTTGACTTGCCCTGGGATGCAGTTCGAACGGGATGAGCAATGGTGGTACAACTTCAGCTATCGCGTCAACCGGACGAGGGGTCTTGCCAGTACGGAGGACTTGTGGGCGCCGGGATTCTTTCGAGGGCAGATCGGATCGGCGAGCCACATTGTGTTCTCTGCCCGCTTCGGCGAGCGCCTCCGGCTTGGAAGGGAGTCATCGGCAGATGCGAGCATCGTGCGAAGCGATCTGGTTGAACATCAGGACGGCCTGACTCGCATCGCCAAGGCGCAGACCCGAGCCGACCGGGCGTTGTCCCTTGCGGCGGACCAGTTCATTGTCACGCGAGGAGACGCGGACGGCGAGCGGGTCTCGATCGTGGCGGGATACCCGTGGTTCGCCGACTGGGGCCGGGACACGTTCATTGCCTTGCCCGGCCTATTGCTGGCCACCGGCCGTCATGAAGAGGCCAGGTCTGTGTTGACCACGTTTGCCGCCGCGGCCGATCAGGGCATGATCCCCAACCGTTTCGACGACCGCAGCGAGACCGCCCATTTCAACAGTGTGGACGCGTCGCTGTGGTTCATTCGCGCCGCCTTTGAGTATCTGGATGCGACTGGGGACCTGCGCACGTTCTCACAGGAACTGCTGCCGGTGATCCGCTGGATCATCGACTCGTATCAGAATGGCACGCGATTCGATATCCACGCGGATGACGACGGGCTGATCGCGGCCGGCGACAGCAACACACAACTGACGTGGATGGATGCCAAATACGGCGACGTCGTGTTCACGCCTCGCTGGGGCAAAGCCGTTGAGGTCAACGCACTGTGGCACAACGCGCTACGTCGTATGAGCCGGTTCTGCGAGCAGGAGCACTTGCCCGACGCGAGCCGTTACACGCAGATGGCGGCGCAGGTTGCCGACAGCTTCGCGACGGCGTTCTGGAACGAGGAGCAGGGGTACTTGAACGATACAGTGATGCCCGATGGGTCGGTGGATGCGAGTCTTCGCCCGAATCAGATCTTTGCGGTGTCGCTGCCCTATGGCCCGCCTCTGACCCGGCAACAGCAGCGAGCGGTGGTGGCCGTCGTGGAACAGGAGCTGCTCACTCCGTACGGCCTTCGCACGCTGAACAGGCAGGATGCACGTTACAAGGGTCGTTGCGAGGGATCGGCATACCAAAGGGATGAAGCCTATCACCAGGGGACCGTGTGGGCGTGGCTGATCGGCCCGTTCATCGAAGCCTACCTGAAAGTCCGTGACTCCAGTGCCGAGAGCAGGCGGCAAGCTGGGCGGATGCTCGATCCGCTGATGCGGCATTTGACGCAGGACGCCTGTCTCGGCAGCGTCTCCGAAATCTTCGACGGCGACCCGCCTCACACGCCGCGTGGATGTCCCGCACAGGCCTGGAGCGTCGGCGAACTGATCCGTGCCCGCAAGCTCGTTCGCGGCGCGCGATCCAACACGCGGATGGACTGACGCCGCTGCTATAGTCTCATCGCGTCAGGGATAAGGCATCCTTCGCAAGGGCAAAAGGCGCGGAGGTTCTCCTCCGGCGTGCCGGGGGGAACCTCGCAACCTGGCTGAAGGATGAACCTTCGACCTCCCATCTCGATACACTGCTTTGCGGCGGTGGCGACCTGTTGTGGAGTCCCTTGTAGGAGTACCGCAGATGGATCGAAGTTGCCCGCCAGCGTGACATCGGGACCCACCATCGCTCTCGATCTGTCCACCGGGACCATCCAGTCGATGTCGATCACGTCACAGCCGGTCTGAGCCATGAGATGGATACTGCGGCTGATATCTCCGCAGACGTGCAGCTTCACGGCGGCGCCGGCCGCGTGAATGGCGTCGAAGAGTCTTCTCTCGAAGGGCAGGACATAGTCCAAGTACATTTGCGGGCTGACCAGGCTGGCGACGGAGTCGCCGACGCCGATCATGTCCGCGCCGGCGTCGATCTGCGCCTTTGCGAAGCGGATCTGGTTCTCGATGATGACCTCGACTGCTCCAAGGTACATCTCGGGCGTGTCGATCAGGTCCAGGAACATACTCTCGACGCCGCGAAGGTCGGCATAGACGGCCAAAGGCCCCTCCGCCCAGCCGAGCACGCTGTGTGTCTTGCCGACGGCCCCGGCCATCTTCCTGACGCTCTCGATGCGTTGTCTGGGGCGCTCGGCGTTCTCAATCTCGAACGGCCTGATGCGTGCGACATCCTGCTGGTCCTGGATCAGGACGCCTCTCGGCCTGCCGACGCCGTTCTCGGGATAGTCGAACTCCATGCCGTAGGCCGATGCCTCGCGCCAGGGATCGCTGATCGCGCTGACCTGGTCGAGATTGAACGCCTTCGCTACCGCCAGTTGGGCCTCGACGAGCACGTCGCCGTCGAGATAGTAGTCCCGGTACGTGCGACCGATAAAATGCGCCGCCCACGACATGAAAATGGGCGTGACGGCGGGGCGATCATACCGCCGGCCCTGGAAGATGGCGTAGATGCGTTCTCTTGGCGTCATCTTTGAATTTACCATTTACGATTTGCGATTTACAATTGTACATGGTAAACCATACGCCGAAGGTCGTCCATCGTCAACCGAATTCGGGAGGTCCATTGCGATGCTGAAGATCGGAATCGTGGGCTTCGGGTTCATGGGGCGGATGCACTACCGCATCTGGAAGGGGATCGAGGGCGCGCAGGTCGTGGCGGTTTGCGACGCGAACCCGAACATCAAGGAGGACACCAAGCGGGCGGTCGGCAATATCCAGGGCGCCGAAAGTGACATCAACTTCGCGGGGATAGAGCTGTATCGCGATCTCGAGCAGATGCTTGACAAGGTCAAGCTCGATGCCATCTCGTTGACGCTGCCGACGTACCTGCACGCGGACTGCTCGGAGAAGGCGCTGTCGCGAGGGGTGAACGTTCTGTGCGAGAAGCCGATGGCGCTGACGGTCGCGGATTGCGACGGAATGATCGCAGCGGCAAAGCGCAGCGGCAAGGTCCTCCAGATCGGCCATTGCGTGCGCTTCTGGCCCGAGTACGCCAAGGCGAAAGAGATCGTGGATGGTGGCGAATACGGCAAGGTCGTCGCCGCCATGTTCCAGCGGCTCGGAGCGCCGCCGGGCTGGAGCGTGGACAACTGGTTCATCGACGAGAAGCGCAGCGGCGGCGTCGCGCTCGACCTGCATATCCACGACACCGACTACGTGCAGTATCTGTTCGGAATGCCCAGATCCGTGTGCAGCCACGGGGCCAAGGGGCCGGCAGGGCAGTTGATCCACATGCTCACGGAATACGAGTACGGCCAGGACAAGCTGGTGCTGGCCGAGGCCGGCTGGGGGATGACCGCCACGTTCGGATTCGAGATGAGCTTCAACCTCGTGCTTGAGAAGGCCACCATCGTGTACGATCTGACGCGGACTCCGATGATGCGCGTTTGTCCGGCCGAGGGCAAGGAGTTCACTCCGGAGGTCGCCGCCGGCGATGGCTATTTGCATGAGATCGAGTACTTCGCCAAGACCGTGCGGGGCGAGATCGTCAAGCCGATCCTTACGCTGGAGCAGTCGCGCAACTCCGTGAGAATCGTTGAGGCCGAGAAGAAATCCATGAACAATAAGCAGAGAGTCATGATTCAATAGCCGGCTTTCTGCGCCAGGATGGGAGATGCCAGATGAAATGCAAGGGTTGGCCCGTTGGCGTTTGCAGTTGGTCGCTTCGAACGGATGTGCCCGGTGTGGCCAAGACGATGAAGGAGCTGGGCTTGCAGCACGTGCACCTGGGGATTCGGGGGGCCGTGGAAGACAGCAGCGGCAAGCAGCTCGATGCGATTCGAGCGCAGCGATGGACGATCACGAGCACGATGATCGACTTTCCCCAGGAGGATTATTCGACGCTGGAGAGCATCAAGCGCACCGGCGGGGTGGTCCCCGACGATTCCTGGCAGCGCAACCGTGACCTGTTCGTCGGCGCCGCTGGAGCGACGGCCGATCTGGGTGTGAAGTACCTGTCGATGCACGCCGGCTTCATCGATGAAGAGGACAAGCAATACGCCAAGAAGATGTACGCCCGCATTCGGGACCTTGCGGATGTCGCCCAGGACAGCGGTGTCATCCTGCTGCTGGAGACCGGGCAGGAGTCCGCCCTGGAGCTGCGACATTTCCTGGAGGAGCTGGACCACGACTCGGTGGGCGTGAATTTCGATCCGGCCAACATAATCCTGTACGACAAGGGCGACCCGATTGAGGCGGTGCGCGTGCTGTCGCCCTGGATCGAGCATCTGCACGTCAAAGATGCCATACGGACGAGCCAGCCGGGCACCTGGGGCAGCGAGGTCCCCTGGGGCGACGGCCAGGTCGGCGTCGGACGATTTCTCGATGTGCTCGGAGAAGTCGAATTCGAGGGTGCCATGGCGATTGAGCGAGAAGCCGGCGACAACCGCGCCGGCGACATCAAGCTGGCGATCCAGCGGCTCGCGGCAGCATGTGAATAGAAGGTCCGCTGGGGCGTTAAGGAGAGACATATGGCTTTCGGAATGGAGTCCACCCTATACCTGAAGCTCAGCGCGTTGATGTTCCTGGAGTATGCGATCTGGGGGGCCTGGTACCCGGTGCTGGCGGCACGGCTGCTGGGACCGCTGAAATTCAGCGGCAAGCAGACGGGTTGGGTCTATGCCGCACTGCCGCTGGCGTGCATCTTCATGCCCCTCCTGGCCGGCCAGTTTGCGGACAAGTACGTCAACACGGAATGGATTCTCGCTGTGGCTCATCTCGTGGGCTTCATCCTGCTGTTCGTCGCGGGAACAAGGAAGGACTTCAAGTCACTGTTTATCGCAGTCTTCCTGTATTCGCTCTGCTTTGCCGCGACGCTGCCGTTGGTAAACTCGCTGATGTTCTATCATCTGGGCAAGAACAACGTCGATATCGGCAAGAGCTCGCCGTACATCTTCATGTGGGCGCCGATCGCATGGGCCCTGGCCGGGTATTTCCTGACGGGCTGGCGCTGGGTCTTCAAGACCGGTGAGCTGGGTCGGGATTGCCTGTTCCTGGCGGCGGTCCTGTCCGTGGCAATGGCGGTGGTCTGCGCCGGGTTCCTGCCCACAACGCCGCCGGAGAATACCGGTGGGACGCCGATCCTTGATGCCATCGGGATGCTGCGGATACCGAGCTTCCTGGTGTTCTTCCTGATCTCGATGGCGGCAGCGGGCATGATGCAGTTCTACTTCCTCGGCACGGCCCAGTTCATGCAGGACAACGGGATCGCGTCCAAGAACGTGCCGGCATCCATGGCTATCGCCCAGGCGACACAGGCTGTTGCCACGCTGCTTCTGCTCGGCCGGTTTGTGGCGGGCCTGGGGTACAAATGGACGCTGGTGCTGGGGGCAGCCTCGTGGCTGATCTTGTACGTGCTCTACATCATTCCCAGACCGCCGGCGGTCATCGTGGTTTCGCAGGCCTTTCACGGCCTGGCGTACGTCTTGTTCATCATCGCCGGACAGATGTTCGCCGGGTCCGTGGCTCCGGCCGGGACCGGCGGTTCCATGCAGGCTCTGATCTTCACTGCCCAGAGCGGTCTCGGCCTGTTCCTGGGCACGCAGCTCGCCGGCGTCGTCATGGACCGGTTCCGCGTGAGCGGACGGTTTCAGTGGCGCAAGGTCTGGATGGTGCCGGGTGCGATCATGCTCGCCTGTGTGGTGGCACTGATCCTGTTCTTCCGCGGCGCGATCTGACGCACGCGTCAGAGTGTGAACTTCAGGAACTCCGCAGTAAGGGCCTTGGTCAGGGGGCCGGGCTTGCCGTCGCCGATCGTAGCGCCATCGAATATGACGACCGGGACGATGTCCTTGGTCGTCACGGCCAGGAACAGCTCGTCGGCGACTGCCGCCTGTTTCGGCGTCAGACAGCACTCTTCAACGGCGATACCGACGTTTTGAGCCGCCCTGACCACGAACTTGCGCGTGATCGATGGCAGGATGTTGGCCGAGAGCGGGGCAGTCTGGAGTGCCCGCTGGTTGATGGCGAAGAAGGCTGAGCTGGTGCCTTCGGTGATGAATCCCGCCTCATCGACCAGGATTGCCTCGTCACAGCCTCTTTCGACAGCGTATTGGCGGGCCAGGACGTTGGGCAGCAGGTTGAGGCTCTTGATATCGCACCGTTTCCACCGCAGGTCCGGGTGCGTGCAGACCGCGATGCCCCGGGCTTTCTCCACAGGCTGGTCTTTGACCTCGCTGACGGTCAGCAGGAAATTCGGCTTGAGATTGGGGTCCCAGGAGTGGTTTCTCGCCGCCGACCCCCGGGTGACGTGGAAGTAGATCCTGGCGTTGGGCAGGCCGGCGGCTTTGAAGGCCTGTTCCACTCGCTGACGGACGGTCCCGATATCGATGCCGGTGATACGAATAGCAGCCATGCTGGCGGCGAACCGGTCCATGTGGTCGTCCAGGGCGAAGATCTTGCCGTTGTAGCTTCGCAGCACCTCATACACGCCGTCGCCGAAGTACAGGCCGCGGTCGCAGTGGGCCGGATCGAGGCTCTCGATGGGTACGAATCTGTCATCGACCATCGCCAGTTTCATGAGGGCACTCCCGAAAAGGCACCCATACGGATTCAGGGCACACGGCAGCTACCATACAAAATTGTGCTGGAAAAGTCTTTACAAAAACTCGCGGCGCCCGTAGCATACTGGTTTCTCCAGAGTATGACCTTCAAAGTTGGAGCATGGGAATGTACGCCGTAATCGAGCAAGGTGGGAAACAGTATAAGGTGGCTGAGGGCGACCGCTTGGACATCGAGCTGACCGATGTCCAGCCCGACGCTACGGAGATCGAGCTGAACAAGGTGCTGTTCATCGGCGATGGCGAGAACGTCCGGATCGGCAAGCCGTATATCGATGGTGCGAAAGTCGTGGCCAAGTTTGCTACCACCGCCGAGCAGGGCCTGATCAAAGGCAAGAAGCTGTACGTCACGCATTTTCGCCGCAGGAAGGACAGCCAGAAGCGGATCGGTCATCGCCAGAAGTACCTGCGCGTCACCGTCTCGAAGATAGAAGGTTGACCCTGCGCAATCGCGGCGGAGTCGTCCGATAGCGTACTCACCGCTCGAAGTAGCAGTGGACCTTCTGCTTCAAGGCGTCGGCAATCAGGAAGGTGCTGCCCTCGTTGGCGACGCTGGAAGGCTCGATCACCTTCACCACCTCCGCCCATCGGCCCGCCTTGGGCACCAATGGAACCAGCCGATTCGGCGAGCTTTCGAACCATTCGGTTCGCAGGTAGTTGTTTCCCCGCCGTGGAAACAGGGCGACGTACAGCATGTCCGTCTCCACCAGTTCGTTGAGGAAATGCGTCCCCAGCGAGACATCCGGAATGAGATGCTCGTGCATGGCGACGATCTCGCAGAGGACAGCGGTCCGATTGATCTGGGGAAACGTGACGGGGATGCCGAGGAATGGGTCGTTTGAGCCCCATCGGCCGGGGCCCAGGAGCATGACTCCGCCGGGTACAAATGGTTCGGGGGCGTTGTTGATCCGCTCGATCAGCCGGGCCACTTCGTGGCGATCCTGGAGCACAAGCCGGCTGTACGCGGCGGGGACCACGTAGACGAACCGGCTGATGCGGATGTGGCGGCTGTGGCCGATTACAGCGCCGCTGGCCTCGATGATCGTGTCGGCCTTCGGGACTTCCATCGTCGCAGGCCCGGGGGTCTCAATGCCCTTGACCGGCAAGGGCCGACACTGGACGATGTGGATCCTGTAGGAGTTGTCGCCCACGAAATTCAGAGTGAATTCCACATCGACCGGGTACTCGTAGGCCGCGTGGAGGACGTGCAGGATGTCCCGCATATCCGCGACGAAACCGGTCGTTGACAGCAGACCATCGAACGTGGGCACCCATGGTTTGGCTGCACTGCCGGTCATCACATCCTCGGATTCATCTGCCGAGGCGAACATCTCGATCGGCACATCGGTGCACTCTTTGACGACGTCCAGGAAATGGCCCGACATGAGCCGGTTGGCTTGCAGGTCCAGGTAATCCACTCGCCGCTGGGCATATCGGCGAACCTCCTCGAAGTTGGCCTCGGGCCGTCTCTGGGGCGCATTGAGGGCAACGAGCCGTGTATAGTCGTCATCCGAACGATCTACGGCCCGGGTACCCAGGCCGAACACCAGCCGTAACACGCCCGCCGTGGGATCGATGCTCTCGTTCCATACGTACGGGTTGAACGAGAACCCCACGCCGGCGGCCTGTGGACAATAGTACCGCCCGTGCGTCGCGCCGGAGACTCGCATGACCAGGAGGGCCATCTGCTCGTCGTGGTTCAAGAGCCCTCGCTGCTCGCGGTAGCGAAGCGCCTTCTCGCTCATGGTGCTCGCGTAGATCGTTCGCACGGCCGACAGGAAGTCTTCCAGACGCCGCTCCCGGGGGCCCTGGTTCGGGCAGAACACGCTCTCATATTTTCCTGCGAAGGAGTTGCCGTAATTGTCCTCCAACAGCGAGCTGGAGCGGACGATGATCGGCGACTGGCCGAAGTAGTCCAGCATCTGCTCGAACTGCTTGAGGATATCGTCGGGGAACTGGCCCATGAGGATTCTCTGGCGGGCCTGGACGGCGCCTTCCAGGAAGGTTTGCGGGCTGCGCTGTTTTTGCCGCAGCCACCAGACGCCATTGCGGACCAGGTAGGTGTAGAATACGTTGGAGCCGACGTAGAACGAATCGTGCTCTTCCAGAAGGTCAGCAAAACGGCGTGAGTGCTGCTTGAGGATACTGCGAGCGATGAGCATGCCGACGGTCTTGCCGCCGACCAGCCCGGAGCCGACCATCCGCCGCCAGACGTTCAGCACGTCCTCCAGAGTAAGATAGCGGGACACGAGCTTGAGCATCCCCGGATCGCGGGAGATGGCCATGCGGCTCAGATGTTCGAACGTTTCCCGTTCCTTGCCCGGCGGGCAGACGCCAGCCCTGACAGCATCGAGCACTTGCTGAGCCTCGCGGAAGGTCCGCTCCCAATAGCCCGGACGGGCGTCGGGGTCCAGGTCTGACCAGTTCACCGACGTGAGAATGGACGAGATCAGGGCACTGGAAGTCACCGGTCGGAATTCATCGCCGTCCCAGGCGTGCAGCATGTTCATCGTGGGCGAGTAGCGGAACTGGACCTTGAGGGGATGGACGTAGAGGGTCCCCGCGTGACGGTATAGTTCCATGAACAACTGCGTTGTCTCGGAGATGGGGCGGATCGCGCGAGAGCCGTGATAGTTCCGAAAGATCGCAAAGTATGCGACGGTCTCCAGGTCGTAGAGATATGGACAGGTCAGCAGGAAGAAGTTGCCCAGCATCGGATCGGAGTACCAGTCGGCGGCAAGCTCGGACATGCAATCGAATATGTACCATGCACCGCGGCCGGCGCTTTCGATCACCGTGTGAATCGTCGCGATGAACGATTCGAAGCCCTCCGCCGGGTCCAGGGTGTGCACCTCGACCGGGGAGCCCTGGGGCACGACCGGCGCGTGGCTGGCGAAGCGGAAGTAGATGACCTTTTGGCCGGATCGCAGGCCAGCGTGGCAGTATGGCGCCACGACCGCCATATAGTCTTCAATCGTATCGACCTGCCAGACGATGTTGTCGCCCGGCAGGATGCCCTTCAACGCCTGGTCCAGACCCGGCAGCCCTGTCGTCAGAGCCACGCCGTAACTCATTGTGTCTTCTCCTTCTTCCCGAAGAATACGTCCATTCCGCAACAGCCGCAACGAAAACGCACCTCAAACTGGTGGCCGTCTTCATCTTCCAGAGTCATCGGCTCAGCGGCATTTCCGAAGCCGGGGCCTGAGCACAAGCCCAGTTCCCTTCGCAGGCAGTATTTCGTCGCCATGACAAGCTGCCCGGTCAAGTCGAGGCCCGACTCGGCGGCAGGGCAGATCGTCTCTACGCCGTGACGCCTGTAGAAGGCACGCGCTCTGGCATTGAGTGCGTTGCCCAGATACGTCAGGTGCTTCTCTGGGAAGGGCACACTGTTTCTGCGGGCGCCGCCCATCGGTCGGGGGCGATTCGCCTCCCGGGACTGCAATAGCTGTTGGACCAGGTCTCGTTTGGCCGCGTTCAACTGGGAAACCACCATGAAATAGACGTCACGGGTCTGAACCCGCAATTCAGAGCATTCGAAGATCGTATTACCGAGTTTCGTCAGTTGCGTGCGGATTGTCCGGCGGGTGGCGTCCTTCTTCTGTGCCGGCTGCATCGGTCCTGCGATTTCAACGGTAGCCTGGTCTCCATCTTCGTCGATTCCAGACAGGAGGAGGCCTGAGGGTGTCTCGTGCAGGAGCATTGTGATGCCAACCTTTCGCTCGGCGATTCGTCCGGTGAGCCTGCGGCTGAACAGGTAGTCGAAATTGCGGTAGATTTCCTGTCCCTTGCGGATGCCTGTCGTCTTCTGCGGATAGACCGTGCGGCCATCGACGCGATTCACAATCGTGCCGCTCAGATTCCGCTGTCGGTCGAAGAAACAAATCCCGTCGGCACTGTGCAGATCGTGCGCGGCATCCAGGGTGAAGCAGGCTTCTTCCACGGCTGTGACGGTTCCCACGTATTCCCCGATGGACTTCGGGGTGTCGATGGACGCAATGGAGGCGGCTGGTTTGATGAGGCCATAGTCGGTGAACCCGCGATTGAACGACTTGTTGAGGTTGGGCTGAAAGTGCAGGTGGACGGTGCCTGACGAGCTTCGCCGCAGGCCCTTTCTTGCCAGGATCGAGTCGAGTCTCTGGCGATAGAAACCGACGGTGTTCGCCACGTAGGAAAGGTCCTTCAGCCGGCCTTCGATCTTGAACGACGTGATTCCCGCGTCGATCAATTCC
>JAFGJR010000266.1 GCA_016928975.1 Sedimentisphaerales bacterium
ATCCATGGTTAGACTCCTTTCTACAGAAGGAGTCATCGGCAGGATGGCTCAAATCCGCCCACTAAATTAAGATAGTCGGCGTACTACGGCTGCGCGGAAATGAGACTTATGGCGGGCTAGTCCGCCCGGGCGGCGGTGGCACGGTAGGTGGCGGCGAGGGCGAAGATGGCAACACTGGCCAGGACTATGCAGGCACCGGTCGGGAGGTTGAACCAGTAGGAAAAGGCGAAACCGCCGATGGCGCTGAGCGCGCCGAATAACGTGGAGGTGAGAACGGCCGCGCGGTGGCCGCGACAGATTTGATACGCCGCGGCAGCCGGGTTGGTGATGAGGCTGAAGATCATCAAGCCACCGACGAGCGGAAGATTGACCGCCAGGATCACGCCGCACAAGGCCAGAAACAAGGCGTAGACGAAGGTCTCGTGCACGCCGGTGGCGGAGGCAATCGTGCGGCTGAATAGCAGGACCTTCAGCTCCTTATTGAAAGCCAGCGCGAACACCGCGAAGACAGCCGCCGCAATGGCGATGGTCACGACGCTTTGCGCCCGGACGAACAGGATGCTGCCCCAGAGCAAGGCCATGATCTCGGAGCGGCTGCCGGTGGTCAGGCCGATACCGAGGAACGTCAGGCCCAGCATCAGCGAGAACAGGATCGCCAGCGCCACGTTGGGATCCAGGCGCGACTTGCCCGGCCGAATGCCCGCCAGGCTCATCGCCGCCAACGCCGAGACGGCCACCGGGCCGAGCGTGGGGCTCAGACCCAAAAGGTAAGCGTAGACGGTACCGGCCATCGCGGTGTGCGAGATAAAGATGCCCATGAAGGGCAGGCGTAACGCCACGATGTAGACGCCCAGCAAGCCGCAACTGGCCCCGGCGATGGCACCCGCAAGTATCACCATGTAGAAGAATGGGTCCATAGCGAACCTCGTTTAGCGGTTGCGGTTGCGCGGCTCGTTTCGGTCGCGGCCGGCGGCGGACGCGACGACGTTCACCATGTGCCGGCGTCCCTCGACTGTGAACGTTTGAAACGTGCCGTCATACGCGCACGCGAGCGTCTCGGGCGATAGCACCGTCTCCGCGTCACCGTCTGCCACGATGCGGCCCTCGCTAAGCAAGAGAATCCGGTCGCAGGCCGGCGGCAGGACGTTCGGCTCGTGGGAAACCATCAGCACAGTGACCTTCGTCCGGCGATAGAGCCGTTCGATAATCTCGGATAGCTGGTACTTCCAGTTGAAATCGAGGTTGGCGCAGGGTTCGTCGAGCATGAGTATGTCTGGATTCTGCGCCATGGCGCGGGCGATGAGCGTCTTGCGCTGTTCCCCGCCGGAGAGACTCCGAAACGTCTGGTCGGCATGGTTGGACAGACCCAACTGCTCGATCCAGAGATCGACGGTGGCGTGGTCTTCTTCGTTCAGGCGCGTCAAGAGAGGGCGGACACTCGTGCGGCCCATCGCCACCACCTCACGCAACGTGAAGGGAAGCTCGGCGTTATACTCGGCCGACTGTGGCACGTAGCCAATGCGTTTGCGCAGGTGACACCGGCGCCACGGATTGAAGTGAGCGGGATTCTGTCCGTCAACCGCCACATGACCTTCGGTGGGCTTGATGAGTCCGGCGCAGAGCTTCAGCAAAGTGGTCTTTCCAGCGCCGTTGGCACCGACGACACCGACGAAGGCGCCGGGGGGAATCTCCAGGCCGGCGACATCGAGGATCGTCCGCCGGGAGCGTCGCACGCGAACGTCGCGGAAGCTGAGCGAACCGGCCGTCATTTTGCCGCCGCCTCAAGCAGTGATCTGACATTGGCGCGCAGCAGCTCGTCGAATCCTGCGCCGTTGCCGACCTCCAGTGGGAAATTGCTGAACACGACGGTTCTGGCCCCCAGCCTTGCGGCCAGGGCCTCGGCCAGCGATGTCCCTTCCTGCTGATTGGCAACCACGAAGCGAACGTTGTGACCGGCGGCCTTCTGGAGACAGTGGTCCAGGTTGGAGACGGTCTCGATGTCACTGCCTACGAAGGTGGCCACCGGCTCCAAACCAAGCCACTCGGCAAACTCGGCCTGATGGTTGGAGACGAGAATCTCAGCCGAGGCAGCGCCCGATTCCCGCACGGAGGCGCGCAGCTCATCACTGACGCCGGCCAGCCGCGCCTCGACCGCCGCCAGACGCTCGGCAAACTGCGGGGCCCGGTCAGGATACGCAACGGACAGGGTCTGTGCCACCTCGCGACAGACGGCCAAATAGGCCTGCGGAATGCAGAGGCCCGCGGGACCTTGGACGAGATGGGTCTTGAGCCCCTTGTCCTTCAGGCGGGCCAGGCTCGTCTCGACCTTCTGCTGGAAGTCGAATAGCAGCAGTACCCGGCAGCCGCGCAATTGCCGGACCTGCGCCGGCGAAATATCGAAGTGTCCCGGGCACATCCCCGGCGGCGCCAGGCACATCACCTTCACCTCGTCGCCGCACAAGTCCCGCACGGCACACTCGAGATACGAGTTCGTGACCGCGATGTCCGCTCCGTCGCTTGGGGTGCTGCTCTCCCGGCAGCCACCAACGGCAAGGACGGCAAGCACGATTGCACCAGCGAGGGACATCTTCATGGCGCTACTTCTCGAAGGAGCCGATCTGGTTTCCGTTTCGCAGCCGCATGCGGGCAATGATTCCCATGTCCGTTTGCGGGTCGAACCACGTCGCGCGCGGGACGGGGTATTGCATCTCTCTCATGCGGGTCTCGTCGAAATTGGGCCCCTGACTGTAGAGGACCCAACTCACGGGAGAGGTCCTCAAGCTGCTGTAGGTCTGCCCCTCCGGCTGCTCGTTGTCGGGGAAGTTGTCGGGAACCCAGAGATAGGCCCCCTCATCGACCACCAAGGTCCGGTTGTAGATCAGGGTCCCGACGGAGCGGTACTTGTACGTGTAGCCGCGATTGAACCGATCCTCGATGCCGGCCGCCATGAACGACTCCGGCGCCGGCTTCGGCAGGTAGCCGCAGTCCGTCAGCTCGCACGGGAGCTGGTAGAAATGGCCGCCCAGCATGCAATCGACGCGCGTCGGCGGGTAACGGTCGTCGTGGTCGAAGGCATACGCCTCCAGCGCCAACGCAATGTCACGTAGCTCCGCGTTGACGGCGAGCATCTTCGCCTGCAGGCGGGCCTGCCCCGTGACGGGCAGCAGAATCCCCAAGAGCAGCGAGACAATCGCGACCACCACCAGCACTTCAATCAGCGTGAAAGCTCGTTTCATCGGCGCCTTTCGTCGATTCCCAGCCCCTACTCCGCAACCTCCACTACGTCATTCGGATCGGCCGCGGCGGCTTCGTCCGCCAGGCGATGCTCCGGCGCCGCCAGGACCTGACCGTTGCCGTCATAGTTCATCACCCACAGCCGGTAGCCGCTCATCAGGTCGGTGCTCTCCTGGTCGAGGATGCCGATAACGTCAAACGGCTCAGTCAGATTAAACGATCCCGCGTAGATGCCGGTCCCGCGGCCGAGTTTGACGGGCAGGGTCCTAACCCCATCGGTAATCGTCAACTCACCATACGGGCCCCAGGCACTCGCGTCCACGACATTGACATCTTCGATCTTGACCAGCCGACCCTGATAATACTCGCCACCGACCAGACGCGCGGAATCGAAGATGAATTGATCGAGGTCGTCCTTGAGATCGTCAAGCGTGACCACCTCGGGCTGGGGCAGGCTGCCGCGTTCCACGAGTTCAATCGTGAAGTCGCGCGCGGGATCGTTACTGTGCCGTTCGTTGATGTTGCACTTGCCCTTGTACGAGAGGAAGTAACCTGTGACACGGATGCGGTCCCCGACGCTGGATTGGGCGGCATTGAGACGAGTCAGCTCGGCGATCCACTCCTCGTTCAGATATCCGCAGTCCAGCGCGACCCAGGGCAGATTCCAATAGAGCTGGCCGAGCCAGACGGCCGTGCCCGCGTGGTCCTCGCCTTCACCCTGGAAGAAGACCTGCCACTGGCCGCCCATGTTGGACATCTCCGTGATGCTGTCGTCGGGCGTCGGATCGAGCATGTCGCCGGGGTTGTTCAGCACAATCCCCTCCAGCGTGACCTTGTCCGTGGCAACGTATGTCGATTCACCTGCCGCGTCGACTGCCTGAAACTCGCTGTGAGTCACCGCGGCCACGGACGCATCACCCCACGCCGATCCCGCAACCAACAAGCCAAGCAAGACCTTGATAATCGTACTGCTGCACCTCATGCTATCCTCCAGTTCTCCGTTCCCCCAAGCCCCAAGGGGTAGCGCATACGATCTCAGGTTTCGTGCTACCACGCATAACAATATGCGATCCGTGTTACGCGTGCAAGAGAAAAACTGAGCGGAAAGGCTTTTTTGTCGGGCGGCGCCGAAACGGGTCGAGATCAACGGTTGACAGAAGCCAGCTCGGTCCCTATTAACAGCACTGAAAACCGGCGTGTGTCACTCTTTCATAAGGAGATTCGATGGCATCATCAGAAGAAGTGCTTGTTCTTGATCTCGACAATCAAGCTGGATACCAGAGACTGTTGGCCGGCGCGCCTCAAACCCACGGAATGAAGTCGGGCCGCGTCTGCTTGGGGGCGGGGAACGAATGCGGCCAACATAGCACAAAGGGCCACGAGGAGCTCTTGGTGTTCCTGGCCGGCCGGGGTGAGCTTCAGATCGACGACAGCGACGGCCTGCCCGTGGGGGTCGGAAAGGTGGCGTACATTCCCCCACACACCGTCCACAACGTCAGGAACACCGGCGCGGACCCGCTGGTCTATATCTTCTGCGTGGCGCCCGCGAGCAGCGACTGAACATAGCTTGCGAGAGAGAAAAAGACGCAGATTCTGCCAAGAAATCCTTGCCAGGACCTGAGAATGGGATATAATAGTTGGTGTAGATTTGTGCTCTTTTCTTCATATCTTGGTTTTGGTGTTGAGACGGCCGTATAGATCATAACTTTGCTCTATATTCGGTAATGCAAAAGCCGTCTCTCAAGAGTCGGAGTCTCGCAGCTTCGGCTCTTTTTTTGCGCCTGTCTGGCCCCCAGGCGTAGCCCTCAGGCGTATCTGCCGCCGCCCAAAGTCAAGGCAGTACCATGTCCGAACCAAGCGCAGGACAATGAAAACGCCCTCTCACACGTCATATTTCGTAAGAAATCAACGAACCTGTTACCCAAAGGGGGCCGGTGGGCCCTTTGGCGCTGGTGAATTGACTTGGGAGCTGCGGACATCTATAATTAGGAACAGACGGCTGCAGTGAGGTTCTTGGCTCTTTAGGAGAATGGATCATGGACTCCCGGAAAGACAGCCAGTTGTGGCAATTCAAGTGGCACATCGCCGTCATCTGCACCACGTTGGGTATCGTCATCGCGCTGGCCTTGTTCACCAGGATCTTCGAGAACACGGCCGCCCTTCGCGACAGCGTGTTTCTGTTTGGCTCGCTGATCTTCCTGGTGGCCCTGCTCGCGGTGCTCTCGCGCACGACCGGCATCGTCAACACGCTGCGTGAGAACAGCACCAAGATGGAGGAGGCCACCAAGGCGCTCGAGCATATCCGCGACGGGTTGATGCAGATCAACCAGAGCACGCGCGTCAGCGACACGGTCAAGGCCATCGCCTTCCGCGAGGAGGATCAGCAGTCGCTGCGCAACGCCGTGTTCGACCGGCTCAAACAGAACGACTTCGACGGCGCGTACGAGATCATCGACGAGATCACCAACCACTCCGGCTACCGGGCCTTCGCGGACGAGCTTCGGCAAGACGTGGACCAGTACCGCAACGCGACGGAGGAAGGACGCATCGACCAAAGCATCGCGCACATCGAGACCCTGTTCAAGAGTTGCCGGTGGCCCAAGGCCAGTGTCCAGATCGAGACGCTGATTCGGGCACATCCGAACTCGGAAAAGGCACGGGCCATGCGCCAGCAGTTGATCGACCGGAAAGACGAGCGCAAGAAGATCCTCCTGGCGGCCTGGGACGATGCCGTCCAGCAGCAGGAGACGGATCGCAGCCTGGAGATTCTCAAAGAGCTGGACATGTACCTAACGGCTAACGAAGGTCTGGCTTTGCAGGAGGCGGCCAAGGACGTCTTCAAGACCAAGCTGCACAACCTGGGCGTGCAGTTCGCGATGGCGGTCTCGGACAAGCGGTGGGAGACGGCGCTCGACATCGGCCAGCAGATCATTCGTGATTTCCCGAACAGCCGCATGGCCGAGGAGATCCGCGAGAAGCTCGACGTCCTCCGCCAAAACGTCCAGATGCAGAACGTGTAACGCGAGTCACGGCTCATATGTTCCACCCGCGACAGAGGCGGGTGGCGCTGGCAGGCCGAGCAGAAGGCCCCGGTCACCTCTGAGATTGACGTCACACCGGCCCATTTGGTACACTCGCTATTGGTGCAACGCAGGAGGAATCCTGTAGATGGGACTTCCTCCCGTGCTTTCTGCCGCACAACCGGACTTGGGGGGAATGGAGGACCATAGCATGGGACTCGTCAGAACACCCCGAACCGTTCTTGTGACCTGGGTATTCATCCCGGCATTTCTCTGGTTGGCCTCCTCGGCCTTCGCAGGTTCCATCGTAAGCTGGGGTACTGTCGTTTTCGACAGCGCTGAACTGGCCGGTAATGACTTTGCTGCAATATCGGCTGGTCGCATACACAATCTGGCCTTGAAATCCGACGGCTCTCTCGTCAGTTGGGGGGACAATCAGTGGAACCAGGCGACACCGCCCAGTGGCAATGGTTTTGCGGCTATAGCAGCGAGTGGTTCTTACAATCTGGCCCTGATGTCAGATGGCTCTATCCTTGCCTGGGGCAGCAATGGCTCCGGTCAGGCCACACCCCCGGATGGCAACGACTTTGTCGCGATAGCCGCCGGCGGCGCGCATGGTTTGGCCTTGAGATCGGACGGCTCGATCATCGGCTGGGGTGCCAATAGAAGACATGGCCAAGCCACGCCACCGGAAGGGAATGACTTCGTGGCGATAGCCGCCGGTGACTATCACAGCCTGGCTTTGAGATCCGACGGATCTATTGTCGGCTGGGGCTCCAATCTCTGCGGGATAGGGGCGCAGGAGCCCTTCGACGGGGTCTTTTGTGGTCAAGCCACACCCCCCGACGGAAATGATTTTGTGGCAATAGCCGCCGGCGAATTTCACAGCCTGGCCCTGAAGTCTGACGGCTCTATTGTCGGCTGGGGCTTAGACGAAGATGGTCAGGCCACCGCGCCCGCTGGAAACGATTTCATCGCCATAGCTGCGGGTGAGGATCATAGTCTTGCGCTAAAATCCGACGGCTCCATTGTTGGGTGGGGTGCGAATGACTATGGTCAGGCCACACCTCCTGACGGGAAGGACTTTGTGGCTTTGACGGCTGGGGCATATCACAGCCTGGCTTTGAGGGCCGACGGCTGTATTGTCGGCTGGGGCTCGAACCACGCTCAGGGTAATGGTGAGGGTTATTATGCTAGTTGTTGGGTCGGTCAGGCCACACCGCCTGTCGGTGACGATTTCGTCGCCATAGCCACAGCCACTGGGGGAGATGTATACTATGATGGTTATGGTTCGGGCAATTCTCAATACAGTTTGGCGCTGAAATCCGATGGCTCCATCGTGGCCTGGGGAGCCAACTGGTCGGGTCAGGCCACACCCCCAGACGGTAATGACTTCGTCGCCATAGCCGCCGGTACTTATCACAGTCTTGCCCTGAAATCCGATGGCTCCATCGTGGCCTGGGGAGCCAACTGGTCGGGTCAGGCCACACCCCCAGACGGTAATGACTTCGTGGCCATAGCTGCAGGTTATAATCACAGTCTTGCCCTGAAATCTGACGGGTCCATCGTGGGCTGGGGAGCCAACGAATCTGGTCAGGCCACACCACCGTACGGAAATGACTTTGTAGCAATAGCAGCGGGTCGTAATCATAGTCTCGCACTAGAATCTGACGGTTCCATCATCGGTTGGGGCTCGAATCACGCCTGGTCACCGAGCTGGGCCGGCGGCGAGGAGTTCTTCTGCGGCCAGGCGAGTCCGCCAGAGGGCAATGATTACATAGCGATTGCCACCTATGGAGGTGTAAGTACTAATCTCAGTCTGGCGCTGAAATCGGACGGTTCTATCGTTGCTTGGGGTTGTGACTGGAAATTCCAGCCAACGCCGCCTGATGGCAACGACTTCGTGGCGGTAGATGTAGGCACGAACCACATACTGGCGCTGAAGTGCGATCGCTCTATCCTCGCGATGACGTTAAGCGAAGACTGGTTGCATCTGACGACACCTCCCGAAGGCAACAACTTCGTGGCAATAGCCGCTGGGGATACTTACAGTCTCGCCATCCGCAATACCTCGGGCAAATACAGCGGTGGCACAGGTGAGCCAAACGACCCGTACCAGATCGCCACAGCCGCCGACCTGATGGCACTTGGCGAGACTCCCGAAGATTACGACAGGCACTTCATCCTGACCGCCGACATCGACCTGGACCCGAATCTGCCAGGGGGGAAGGTTTTTGACAGGGCCGTGATTGCACCGGATTGGCTTGGTTTTCGCGGAGTTCTTGACGGCAAAGGTCATACGATCTCGCATTTGACAATCGTTGGTGAAAGCAATTTGGGTTTATTCGGGTATCTATACCGCGGAGCCAAGATCTCGAATCTGGGCCTTGAAGAGGTACATGTCCATGGGGCCGGCAATGCAGTTGGGAGTCTTGCTGGCAGCATGGATCACTGGGTAGAAACCGTTGATGCGATCACTAAATGTTACAGCACGGGCAGAGTCAGTGGAGATGAGATGGTTGGAGGTCTCGTTGGTGCAAATGGCGGCGGCACGATAATCGCAAGTTTCAGCAGCACTGCGGTCACTGGAGATGACTTTGTTGGTGGCCTCGTGGGTAGCAATGGCGGGTATATCACCAACTGCTACAGCATGGGTACAGTCACTGGAAATGACTGTATTGGCGGCCTCGTAGGAAGAAACCTATATAAAGGCATATTGAGTTCCTGGGTGGGCTGGTACAGTGTCACAGGGTATTACGTAGGCGGCGTCCTGAATTGCTATTCAGCAGCATCGGTTGCAGGCACTGAAACGACCGGGGGTGCTGTGGGGAAGAACAGTGACGATTCAGTCTATTGGTTTCCGGCCACGATCACTGGTAGTTATTGGGACATAGAAACCAGTGATGAGCTGAACATGTGCGGTGACAAAGTGTGTGATGCATGTGAATGCGGCTGCGACAGTTCCTACGGCAAAACGACAGCCGAGATGAAGCGACAATCCACCTTCGAAGGCTGGGACTTCATCGACGAAACCGAAAACGGCACCGCGGATATCTGGTGGATTCTTGAGGGGCAAGACTATCCGCGGCTGTGGTGGGAGCGGTAGGAGCCTGGGTTGACTGCGGAGAATTAGCGAACCGCATGGAGGACCGAAGATGAGCACGCGACATTTCGTAAAGGTGGCTGCATGTCTGACTCTGTCGATGGTCTGTCGGTCCCCGGCGGCGGATACCAGCAGCCTAACCCCTTTTTCCTGCTGCGACGGTCTGTTCAAGACGATCGTGCTGCCGGGGCCGGAGACAGTGTGGCAGAACACCAGCGGCCACACCTACCTCTATTTCGACGTCCCAAGTCGCTTCACGTTCACACCAGGGTCTCCCGTCTACCTGAAGGTGACTTTCTACAATCAAGGGTATGGTGCAGTCGGAGTGCACTATGACTCCACAAAGGGCGATTCCCTGGCCGACATGTATCGCGAGGCCGAGGAAAGCCAAGGGACGTCTCGTACCAACAGTGGCTCGTTTGTCGAGGCCTACTACCAACTGGCGTTTCCCCGGTTCGCCGGCCGACAGAACGGCGGCGCTGATCTTCGTCTCTACCTGGCGGACGGCGGGAGCACTCCGCTGTCGGTCAAGAGCGTGACGATTCAGAATCATCCCTTCGAGATCGAACAGCTCGATCAGGTGAGCCTGATTCCCTTCTCTTGCTGCGACGGCCAGTTCCAGACGACCAAGGTTGACAGCCAGTCGGTCTGGCGGACCTTGGCGGGGAATTCCTACATGTACTTCACAATCCCCGATACCTGGCTTCCCACGCCTGGATCGCCTGCGTACTTGAAGATCACGTGCTACGACGAAGGCTATGGCACGGTCCGTGTGGAGTACGATTCGACAGCAGGCAACGCTATAGCCGACATGTACCGCCGGTCGGAGACACACACCCGATCCTCGAGGGTCAACACCCGGACGTTCGTGGATTCCTATCACGAGTTCCTGCTGCCGAAGCTGGCCGGCCGGCAGAACGGCGGTGCGGACTTTCGCCTTGCCCTGGCGGACGGCGGTACTGTCCCTCTATCCGTGAAGGCGGCGACCATTTCCACTACGCCTTTTGAGAACCCCCAGTTTCAGTACGTACTGACCAAGCCCTGGCTCGGCCCCCACACCGGACCTACCCGGGACTACGTGGACAGGAGCACACTGAATCATAAGGTCATGGTGGGCTATCAAGGCTGGTTTCGTACGCCGAACGACCTGGCCGACAAAGGCTGGATTCACTGGTGCAGAGACGGCGTGATGATTCCCGCCAACTTCACCGTCGACATGTGGCCGGACCTCACAGAGTTCGATCCGAATGAGCTGTTTCGCGCGGGGGATGTCATGACCCGCAGCGGCCAGCCTGCCTATCTGTTTTCCTCCACGACCCGCGCCACCGTGCGGCGGCATTTCCAGTGGATGCGCAAGTACAACATCGACGGGGCTTTTCTGCAACGATTCGTCCACTCCAGCAGCAGCGGTGCATGGGGCCACGACGAGTGGGTCTTGCATCACGTCCGGGAGGCGGCCAATCTCGAAGGACGCATCTGGGCCATCGAATACGATGTGAGCTCGCTGAGCAGTGAGCCTAATCCCTACGACGTGATTACCACGGACTGGAAGTGGCTCGTGGACGTCGCGAAGATCCTGGAGGACCCCCGCTATGCCTACGAAGGCGCCAAGCCGGTGGTGTTCGTGTGGGGCCTGCCATATCCCGACAGGCAAATCGACAAGACCACCGCCGATGCGATCATCGACTTCTTCAAATCCGATGCTCAGTACGGCGGCAACTATGTGATCGGCGGGATTCCCTGGTGGTGGCGAGATATGACCGATTGGCACGACCACATTCGCAAGTATGACGGAGTGCTTGCCTGGATGCCGCCCGACCAGCAAGCGTACCTGAATGACTACTACAGACTCAACAGTTGGGGAATCGACTATTTCCCCCATATCTGGCCCGGCTTCTCGTGGGCCAATCTGCAGCATCAAACCGGCTCCCAGGGTTACGTACCGCGAGCCGGTGGAGGGTTCTTCTGGAACAAGCTCGGCCAGGCCACCGGCAGCGGGGCCACCCGGCTGTTCATCGGCATGTTCGACGAGTACGACGAGGGCACGGCCATCATGCCGATGAGTGATGACCCGCCCAATCCGCCCGCCACGTGGGGTCGGTTCATCACCAACGAGGGCAAGCCCAGCGATTGGTGGATGGTCCTGGCAGGTGAAGCGCGAAAGGTCCTGCTCCAGCAGCGGTGGTACAGCTACGTGACGCCGAGCGAGCAGACTCTGGCCAATCGGTCCAATGTAGGCCCTGAGGCGTGGGTTGATCTCGGTGCGGTCGATGTGGAGAACCAGCTTTTCCGGAAGCCCGTCGACGGAGGTCAAACCGAGGCGGTCCTCTTCGCCGGCCGGGAGTGCCGCCGTAATAGTGACCCCGGGGTCGATCGGTATATCGGCTTTGATGTCGATTCCGGTTTTGCCTGCGAGGAGTCCAACGGACTCGACGTGACTGTAGAGATCGAGTACTACGATTCGGCCGGCGCCTTAGGCCTGTCTCTGGAGTACGACAGTATCTACAGCCCCTATGCCGTTCGCTCACTGGCCCTAAGGACCCAGGGGACCGGCGAGTGGCGGACGGTGCGATTCGAGATAGCAGATGCCTACTTCGGGAATCGACAGGACGGCGCGACGGATTTCCGCCTGGTTCTGGAAGGACCGTCCAGCCTGTACATCAACCGCGTTTGGGTCCGGACGGAGCAATCGCCGGCGTCATAGACGACTGGAGGATGGGAGACCATGAGAGCTGCACTTGTGACATTGATTGTGTGTCTGCTTGCCCTGCCTGCGAACGCCCAATACAGCGGCGGGACAGGCGAGCCGAATGACCCGTACCAGATCGCCACGGCCAGCGACCTGATCGCCTTAGGGAGTGAACCCAACGACTACGACAGGCACTTCCTCCTGACCGCCGACATCGACCTTGCGGGTCACGTTTTCGGCAGGGCCGTCATCGCGCCGGCGCAGGTCGGTGGGCGTGGTGGCCTAAGTGGGGCTCCTTTCACAGGCGTCTTTGACGGCAACGGGCATACTACTTCGCACCTGACGATCACGGGCGAGAGTTTTGTCGGACTGTTCGGCCGATTGGGCTCTGGGTCCGAGGTCATAGACCTGGGTGTTGTGGATGTCAGTATAACTGGGGCAGGTAGTTATGTTGGTACGCTGGCGGGGGAAAACCTCGGGATAATCACAGACTCTTATGCGACAGGCGATGTTGCAGGGGACTGGGGCGTTGGCGGACTTGTGGGAATAAATGGTGAGTATTCCGAGTGGTACGGAATCTCGAACCCCGGCACCTTGTCCAACTGTTGGTCAGCAGGCGCGGTAAGTGGTAGTTCGTCTGTTGGCGGGCTGGTGGGGAACAACGATGGTCGTGTGGCCCAGTGTTACAGCACCGGTGTGGTCACCAGCCTTGGGGACAGTGCCTATGCCGTGGGCGGGCTGGTAGGTGGGAATCAATACGGTACTGTAGCCAGTTGCTACAGCACTTGTGAAGTCAGCGGCGAAACCCGCGTTGGCGGCCTGGTAGGAGACAATAGCTATGGTCACGTGCTTCAGAGCTACAGCACTGGTGCCGTCGGTGGCAGCGGATGGGATGTCGGCGGGCTGGTGGGTGGCGACGTAGAGTGCGATTGGCAGGAGTGTTACAGTACCGGCGTCGTGATCCAGTGCTTCTGGGATGTTCAGACCAGTGGCCAGATGACCAGCGCCGGTGGCGAGGGCAGGACGACCGCCGAGATGCAGACGGCTGCCACCTTCACGGAGGCAGGATGGGACTTCGTGGGGCCCGCGGATGGCCCCGCGGACATCTGGGCCGAGCCGGAAGGCAGAGGCTATCCGATTCAGTGGTGGCAATTAGCAGTATTGCCGTCTCTACCGGATTTCTCCGGGGGCACGGGACAGGTGGATGATCCATACCTGATTTCGACGGCAGAGGAGCTGAACAGCATCAGTTACAATCCAAGACTGATGGAGTCGTACTTCAAACTGACCGCCGACGTCAGCCTGGCAGGCCTCGATTTCTATCCCATAGGCAATGAAGCCTCTGCATATGCAGGTGTGTTCGATGGCAATAACCATATGATTTCCAACTTCGCCTATGACTCGAACGGAATAGACGATGTAGGCCTCTTCGGATACGTTCGTGGAGGGGCCATCAAGGACCTGGGATTGATTGATCCCAAGATTGATGCGGGGACGGGCAACTGCGTTGGATCGCTTGTTGGTTACGTCGCGCAAGGAACTATTGCCAACTGCTATGCCAGTGGTGGGGCGGTGTCAGCAAGTGGTGCGGTCGGTGGACTGGTGGGGAGCATTGGCCTAAGCAGCACTGTAACCCAGTGCTGCAGCAACAGCGTGGTAACTGGCACGGGCGGGGCTGTCGGCGGACTGGTGGGGGCCAATGTTGGTAGTCTGACCCAGTGCTACAGCACTGGTGCGGTCGAGGGCTATTGGTATGTTGGCGGTCTGTTGGGCTACAACTACGAAGGTTCTGTGACCCAATGCTACAGCACCGGTGCGGTCAAGGGTTGGAAGGAGGTCGGCGGGCTTGTGGGGTACGGTGCCTCTGGTTGGTGGTGGGGAGGGAACGTGGCCGCCAGCTTCTGGGATATCCAGGCCAGCGGTCAGACGGCCAGTGGGGGGGGCGAGGGCAAGACGACGGCTGAGATGCTGACGGCCAAGACGTTTCTTGATGCTGGCTGGGACTTTGTTGACGAAACCGAAAACGGTACAGAGGACATCTGGTGGATTTACGAAGATGTGGACTATCCCCGGCTTTGGTTCGAGACAGTCCCCGCCTTGCGGGCCTTCGACCCGGATCCCCCGAATGGTTCCACTGGTGTCTCCCGCTCGCCTACTCTGTCGTGGGCCTCAGCAGGTCCGGGCATGGAACATGACGTTTACCTTGGCGACAATGAGGCCGCCGTGGCGAACGCGACACCGGCCAGCTCGGGAATCTACCTCGGTCGCCAGCCATCGGAGACAACTACATTCAGACCTGCGAACCTGGAGTGGCTCAAGACCTACTACTGGCGAATCGACGAGGTCAATCAGGCCGATCCCAGCGGCCCCACGATGGGCCGCATCTGGAGCTTCACCGTCAGCGACTTCATTGTATCCCGTTCTCCCGGAAACGGCGCCGGCAATGTCAGCCAATCCCCTGTTCTTACATGGGTGCCCGGAGGGCCCGGTCTGAAGTACGATGTGTACTTAGACGAGGCCGAGGAAAGCGTGGCCAACGCCACCACGGAGAGCCAGGGCGTCTATCGCGGCCGGCAGACATCGGAGATGACCAACTATGCGCCTTCCGGCCTGAAATGGGGCAAGACCTATTACTGGCGGATAGACGTTGTCGATGAAGCCGATCCGGCTGGCGCATGGAAGAGTGATGTCTGGCGCTTCACCACGGCAGATTTCGCGACTTCTCCCTATCCGGCGGACGGTGATATTAGCGAAGCCATTCAGTCGCTGGTCCTCAGTTGGTTGACCGCAGCCCCGCATGTGCAACAGGACATCTACTTCGGCGAGGACGAGACAGCAGTCACTAACGCGACGCCTGAGAGCGAAGGGATCTATCGCGGCCGTCGGTCGGCGGAGGAAACCTCGTATGCCCCGGGTCCGCTGGAGTTGGGCAAGACCTACTATTGGCGAATCGACGCTGTTGACCCTGCCGACCCAAGCAGGCCCTCCAAAGGTAAGGTCTGGAGCTTCAAAGCGGCCCATTTGGTGGTAGTGGCGATCGTAGATGACTTTGAGAGTTACACGGATGAAGAGCAAGAAGGCAATCGAATCTTCGAAACCTGGATCGACGGTTATGGAACAGCCGATAACGGCGCCATAGTCGGTTACTTGGAACCGCCTTATGCCGAGCAGATAATTGTGCACGGTGGCAGGCAATCCATGCCTCTCTTTTATGGCAACGGGCCGGCGTTCAATTCGGAAGCCCAGAGGACTTGGGCGACGCCAGAGGACTGGACGATAGACGATATTCAGTATCTGACGCTGTACTTCCAGGGCAGGGCGGATAACGCATTGGACTGCCTGTATGTAGGGATTCAGGACGCCTCCGGGCACATGGTCATCGTGATGCACCCGAATGCGAATGCATTGGGATCATTGCAGTGGCAGCAGTGGCGTGTCCCGCTGAGAGACGTGCAAGCGGCGGGTGTCAACACGGCACAGGTCAAGACAATGATGATTGGCGTCGGCAATCGTGCAAACCCACACCCAGGCGGAGCCGGTGTCTTCTTTATCGACGACATTTGTCTGATGAAGACGATGCCGTAGAGGTGGTGGATTCTCGAAGGCCAGGGCTATCCGCGGCTGTGGTGGGAGCAAGGCGACGAGGCGTCACCACTGTGACGTAGAGTCGCTGCTACTGGAAATCGAAAAGCGACTGAGTCTTGATCATCGTGACCTGATCGGGATAGGCCGCGAAGGTGTGGATGTGCAACTCCGTCCGCCGCGCCTCGAAGTCCACATAGCAGAAAGGTTGTAGACTGTCCACCTCGAGCTCGGGGAACTTGACGAACACGCCGCGATTGCGGGCGAAGCGCTCCAGGTCGGTATGGCTCTGCCGGTACAGATTGGCACTCATCTTCTCGACCTGAAAGTCGGTCATGTAGCTGACGCCCCGGCTGAGCGTGCACTTGTGCGTGCGAGGTCCACGGAACTGGAACCGCTCCACCAATCCCCGGTGCGGCAGCAACTGCCCCGGGGCGCTGACCACTTCACTCAGACACCCATCCGCAGCGAAGACGGTGACAACGTGCGTACAACCCGTTACCCAAATCAGGGCCTCGTACTTCTCCGTCTTGAGCTGTCGACTGGCGTAAATCTGAAACAGCTCTGGGTGCAGCGGCCTCTGAAAGAGGCTGAACGTCAGTTGGTCGATAGCTATATTGGTTTGCGGCGATTCCATGAACAAAGACCCCGAAGCATGCGGCCCATCATTTGAACGTATTATATCAAAGCCGCGAAGACCGTTCAAGAGCAATATCAGTACTGATAGGCCACCAGGAAGCCCTTATAGGACGATTGTAGCGCAAGCCCATTGAGGGAAAAGAGTAACAGTGAAGTAGAATTTTTCGCGACGGAATCGCAAAAGACCGACGCGGGCGCGCACCCGTCAGCGGGCGAAAAAAGACGCGTTGATGATGGTAGCAATGATATCGTAGAACGCGTGTGTTCCGGCGGTAATGCCAAAGCCCCGAATGGCAAAGAGGCCCGCAAAGTACACGCCGGCGAGCGTCCGAAAACCAAACTCGGTCCAGTTGAAGGGAAAGCTGCGGCCCAGGTGCCCATCGATATAAATGATATGGTGGTGCGCGCTGAACAGGGCGGCTGAGATCAGAACGGACAGAACGATCGCGTTGTTGTGGCTCACACCGATCACGTCCTGCAGTAGCACCATGAGCAGGCATATCAGGATCAATCGGAAAACCAACTCCTCATAGATGCCCGCCCCCACCCCGGTTACGACATTGGCCATGAGCGAGTGTGCGATGGGTCGGCTCGCCGGCAATCGCCCGTCGAACGGTGCGGTCTGCGCAGGCCCCTCCCCCGGCTCTGCGACGCGCGCCATGACAGCGAGGTTGTTGCTGTCGGGTCGGGCCGGATCGTCCCGACGCGGGACCGGGCTGTTGCAGAAGAGGCTCAAGACGATCAGCGGGATCGCCAGCAGCATGCACTCGAGAACCATCGGCGCGTAGTCGCCCAGACAGAAATACCAGCGCTTGCGCGAGGCCAGTTGCAGTCCCGTCAAGATGACGATGACAACCAGAGGCGGGGCCGCCCAGGCGAACCGGCTGCCGGCACCGAGATACTCAAGGAAGCGCTGAAGCCACACAAACGCCACGACGCGGACTTGTGACTGGTTCAGCAGGTCGGTGTTGATGAGGATCGTCCCGATTTCGTAGAAGACGATGAACGGCAGCAGAAAGACGATGGCGTAAATGGGCCGGCTGGTGCGCTCGAGATAGGAGTCAGGCGCGAAATTGAGCAACTGGCTCGTCATGTAGCCGTGCTTGGAGTTCTTCGGACCAGTCATTCGTGGATGTTGCCTTTCTCATCGTCATGACTTCGCGCGAACCAAACGTCGCTACCGGCGGCGAAATTTCGGAGAGTGTACTTGAAGCAAAGTCGAATTACAATACCATCCGCTGTACGTTTCTTGGACCCGGCGACAACGTGATGGCGGTCCGGCCGCGAAGCCCGGGCCGGCAGACCCGAAGAACACCGTAGAGGAATGAGCCCGCATGATTCAGGAACAACTACGGCAGATCTACCGACTGCTTATCGACTCCTTCGGCCCCCAGCATTGGTGGCCCGGCCAGACGCGTTTCGAAATCATGGTCGGCGCCATCTTGACGCAGAACACCAGTTGGAGCAATGTCGCCAAGGCGATCGCCAATCTCAACACCGCCGGACGCCTGGAGCCGACCGCGCTGCACGCGCTCGACACGGGCGAGCTCGAAACACTCATCCGCCCTGCCGGCTACTTCCGCCTGAAGGCCAAGCGCCTGCGCAACTTCACACAATGGCTCTTTGACGATTACGAGGGAAGTCTGGAACGGCTGGACGAAATCGACACCCGTCGTCTGCGTGAGGAGTTGCTGGGCATCTCCGGCATCGGGCCCGAAACCGCCGACTCGATCTTGCTCTACGCGCTGGATCGCCCCGTCTTCGTCGTGGACACCTACACCGCCCGCGTCGCCGTGCGGCACGGCCTGATCGAACCCGAGCTGACATACGACCAGTTGCAGGACCTGTTCGCGTCCAACCTGGAAGCCGACGTTTCGCTCTTCAACGAATACCACGCCCTACTCGTCCACGTGGGCAAGGACTTCTGCAAACCCAAACCCAAGTGCGCCGGCTGCCCACTCAATCCCCTGCCGCACACAATCAACACGGAATGCGGGTGAGATATCACGGAGAGATCTGCGGGTAGGCCCCTCGAATGCTGCCGGGGTGGAAAACCAGACCGTCTGCTGCAAGGTCGCGTCCAAGTTGTGTCAGGTCTCCGTCGTAGAGGTCGCCCTGGCGGTCAAGCACGCAAGTGCCCACTTGCCCGGCCGGCAGAGTCGCAACCACCCCGCGGGCCTCGCTGAGCATGAGATGCCATTTCCGCAGCAGATCGACAAGGTCAGGGGGTGGTGGACCATCGAAGGACAGTTCAGCCAGCTCAGCGGCCGTGTAGCGCCCGGAACGGCCGGCCTCCTCCAGGATCGTGAAAGGGCTGAAGCCTGGGTCCTTGCCGCAGGCCGCCCAGACCAGATAACCAAAGGGCTGAATCCCCTCATGGCAGGTAATCATATCAATCCAGTCGCGGATTTCGAGCCGTCCTGCCAACGCCAAGGCCTTGTTAGTCGCCAAGTCGAACGGATGCAGCACCAAGCCCAATTCCTCGTGGCAAACCAGAGGAAAGAACCGGAAGGCGCTGTCACGTGTCCATTGCATCAGCACGGTATCCTGCCCCCGGCCTACCACCGCCTCCACGTAGCCGCGGCGTTCGTGAATGGAGCGTAGCTCATAGCCGTGGCTCTCGAGCAGCTTGCGGTCGGCGTGCCACGTGGCGTCGAGGGCTTCGAGTGTGTCATGAAAGAGGTCGATGTCGCGCGAGATCCGCCTGCCCGCAGCCAGGAGGTTCAATGCGACCCCTCCCGCCACGTAGGCCTCCCCTTGTTCGAAGCGGTTGGCCGCTATGAGACGGCAGAGGGCCCGCTGGAATTCGGTGAGAGCCATTGATAGAGTTCCCCAGCCTTGCGGAATGCTTCTTGATCGCCGTACCTTCGGATGTAGTCGAGCGTGCGCAGCACCTCCTGCAGATCGGTCGGATAATAATCCACCCGAAGGAACCACAAACAGCGGTCCCGGTACGCATCAACCAACTGGTTGATCTGACACCGAAGGTCTTCATCGATTACGCTCATGCTTTCATTACGGTAGCATACCGCAGACAAATCGGCAAGCTCATCCTGCAAGACATGCCTCCGATTGAATCGCGAACGGCCTCGTCCGCAGATGGCCGGGTCGAGCCCGCGGGAGCCATCGCCTCACATCGTCGAGCGCGCCGGTGCTACCTGATCAAGCAGCGCCTCATGGCGATGCGGTGTAGCACAACGACAAAGACCAGCCAGAAGAACGTGAACGCCGCCAGCGCCGTCCGCCCGTCGCCCAGGGCTGCTGACGCATTGTGCGAGACCATGCCAACGACCATCACGAGATACACCAATCCCATGAGCATGAGGATCATGAGAACCGGTTTTCGGTAGAAGACCAATTGGATGGTGCCAGCGACCGGCAGGAGCACGAGCGGCGCATAGAAGGCATTGATCCCGACGACATGGTATGTGAGGGTGACGCCGCGATAGGCAATCTCGGGTATGATGGCCGCCAGAGGCACGGAGACCAGAGCGGCGGCTGCGACGAACAGCGCCAGAAGCCCTCCGCCGGCAACCGTCACCGCCAGCGTCGAATCGAAGCGCTCCTCTCGACCGCCCGCGGTCAGCATGGGCGAGTACAAAGTGGGGCGAGATCCGTAGACCTGCAGCATGATGACGGGGACGAAAACGAGGATGGCCCACATCCGCGACCCCATGTAGCCCAGGAAGACAGCCATGAACAGAACAAACAGCAGCGCGTTCTTCCACTGCGAGATCAGAAGGCCGAACGAGATGTACAGGCTGCCCCACAGGAATCTACCGGGGCTGAACGCTCCCTGTCGGGCCATCCGTCCGACAAAGAAGTCCTCCACCCAGGCGTGCGGGTGATCCTTGAGCCTCTTCCACGGAGAGGTCCCGCTGATGCGCTGGAATCTCTGGAGCTTCTCGCGGTTGAACACGTCGCCAAACCCCATCCACGGCCGCAGGCAGTTGCGGCGGGCCAGGTTCTCATCGTTCAGGTACAGCCACATCGCCCCGCTGCACACCAAGCCCAGCGTAATCACTCCGGCCGGGTAGTTGATGACCACGTGTTCGAGAAGAACGTGCAGGTTCAACAGCCCGCCCCCGAACATGCCCAGCGCCAGCAAGCCCACGAAACCAAGCGGCTGCTTCGAGCCCAGAGCCAGCCACACACCCGTCAGGTAGAAGACCAGGCCGGCAGAGAACGCTGAACTGACGACGACAGGTGCATAACGCAGGGGAAGCCGCGGATAGACCAGAAAGAGCGCTGAGCCAAGGAGATTCGTCACGACGGCAATAGAGAAGATGAACTTCCTGACGACTTGGCGATGACCCGGCAGGCAGAAGGCGAAGGGCCTGGTCATGATTTCCATCTGCAGCACCGTCGCCACCGCGCCGACCATCAGAGCCAGCGCGATCAGCCCGATGAACTTGCCCTCGCCCGCGACCGGATCGCCCAGGGGGACCATGATGCTGATGCAGATGAAGAACGCGAGCATGGCATAGCCCAGCCACACCCCCCGCCGCTGGTAGAGATGTCTGAGATTTGCTGCCAAGATGCTCATGTCACACGCCCTAAGGATTTATCTGGTTTCGAGAGAGGCGTCACGCCAATGGCGAAGGCGAACGGCCGCAGACGCAGGGTAATGTTTAGTGAAAAGCCTCGGCTTGGCGGCCTGTCGGCATTCTTCGAAAGAACAGGCTGGATTTCCGGCGGCGACGATGGAAGTTGCATGTCTTCACCCGCAGTTATGTATTGAATCAGGTTGTTGGGTATGCGCGATTCCATACGATTGTCCTATTCAGTGAAGGATACTCTCGTGCAGATGCGGTGCGTGGCAAGAATGAGTGCAAGCCAACAACAGGCAGAGGCCGCGACCAGAAGCGGCACTCCTATCCACGCAAACCAATGGTCGGCCGTTGCGATCAGGACAAGGACGCAGAACACGAAAACGTAAGCAATCGTCACATCCAAGTATTTAGCAATCAAGCGAACGGCCAATCCCAGTGGGACCAGCGCCCAAGGAACCGCCACAAACGCCGCCGTGACCAGACCGCCGAACAGGCGTGTGAGGTTGCCGAATGTTCCGGGGGCCAGGTATTGCAGAAGCACGGTGGAAGCGGCGATCAGCATCAGCGAGAGAGACAGGAACAGCGACATCGCAATCGCAGTAGAGATCATAGCCGCAAAGCGTTCTCTGCGTCCCCTGG
Organism: Sedimentisphaerales bacterium; assembly: GCA_016928975.1. The sequence goes on from JAFGJR010000266.1 coordinate 21,460, forward strand.
TAAGTAGCATATTAGAGAAGACCCAGGTGGGTATCAAGAATGTTGGGATGAACGATACAACTATCGCCGGAACAAACAGGATGACGCTGAAGGTCCTGGCGACCTTGATGGCGAGTTCGTCCGTTCCCGAAGGTCTCAGCCTCGCCGCCGCGAATGCCAGGAAAAAAACGGTCGGCAGGCACGTGAGCAGGAGCGTTATCCAGCTCGAGAGCAGCATGGCGCAGGCGACATAGAGATCACCCCAGATGCATCGTGCGGCACTGAGTCCACCGCGGGTCTCTATGCGCGCATAGAAGAACATCTGAACCCACCGAGAGAGAGGGCCAGACAGAGTGTATGCCGTTGACTCCTTCCTCCGTCTGGCGCCTTTGCTCAGGCCTGAGAAATGGCGGACCGCCTGCCCAACATGCCTTCTGGCCAGCCAATCAGTCCCCAAGTAGGCCCAGGCGCCGACGGTGGTGACTGTGCCGAGAGTGACGAAAGCGGCGGGCGAGCGTAGGATCAGATAGTCCACGTACTTAGCCGCAAGTATCATCGGCGTCACAGAGATGAAGACAAAACCGTAGGCAATTCGGTCGCGGATTGTGAAGACGAAAGATGCGGGCAACAGATACCCTGTCAGCCCCATTGAGAAGGCGGCCGCCATGATAACCGGCACATCGTGGGACGCAAGGTCCTTGCGGACGAAGATGACCAAGGATAGCAGCAGGTTGAGTACCATGCCAAAGCCGACAATCAGACGGCGAGGCATGGGGCCGTGCCCGGGCAGGCAACGGACGAAGGGGCAGGAGAAGACCTCCTGTTGAAGCAATCCGACTCCCAGGCCGGCAAACGCATTTATCATGAGGAAGTCAAACCAGGCGAAGGGACTTCCCGTTTCCAGGCGGTCGACCAACTCGCGTGTGAATAGTGCAAGAAGCAAGTAGAATAGCCAGAATGCCCGGCACTGATAGAGGTGTTTGAGATTTGCGATCGTGGTTCGCATGTGCCTCTTCCGCTTAATGGGTACGTTCCACTGAGTTCTATCGAACGACGGCCTTGTAGATGTCCTCCAACGGCAACGGCTGGATGTCGGCCCGGCAGTTGACAGCCTCGGCGGCCGCTTCGATCTGCTCGGGCGAGAGGTCCTGGACGGTCAACGTGGCCTGCGACTGGTTGCGGCGGCATTCGATCACGTTGGCAAACCGAAGCTCCTCGGGCAACGGGCCGCTCAGGGAGGTCAAACGCACGCGCATGTATGTCTCGCGCAGATCATCAAAGCTCGCGTCCGCGATGATGCGCCCCGCTTTCATAATCACCGCGTGGTCGATCACCTTCTCCACGTCGCTGAGGATGTGTGAGGAGATGATGATCGTGCGGTCCAGGTCCTGGATGAATTGCAGGAGCAGATCGAGAAACTGGGCGCGGGCCAGCGGGTCGAGGGCGGCGGCCGGCTCGTCGAGGATCAGCAGCTCCGGCTCGAA
>JAFGJR010000267.1 GCA_016928975.1 Sedimentisphaerales bacterium
CACAAGGGGACGATCATCTGCTTCAAGAGTTGGAATCTCACCGTGCTGGTCAGTTGGGACAGCTGGTCGGGGGGGCATGAGAATGTTGGGTATTGCGAAACCTGGCCCGTCTTGCCGCATCCGTGGAATTCGTGCTGGTGGATGTTCTGCAGCCAGATTAAGCCGTTGGTGCAGGGTGTGCCCGATTTCTTCGATGGTGGCGAGCCCGATCGCTCCTTCAAACCTCAGACGCTGGTTGCCGGCAAGGCCAATCAGACATTGGAGATCAGTTTCAAGGTGGTCAATGGAGGAACAGGCTCTCCCCTTGATGGCACCAATGTGAACCTCTATGCATCAACGGACAAAGTGATCACGCCGTCAGACTACAAGCTCGGCACAACATCGTACTTCTTCATCTCCAACGGAGGAGAGCTGATGGAGACGCAGCGGGTGATCTTCCCGACGAACATCCCGCCCGGCTACTACTACATTGGGTGGATCATCGACCCGATGGACCTGGTCCCGGACGAGCTGGATGAGATGAACAACACCGCCTGCGTGGAGAGCTATCGGTTGCTCGTCTCCAGTTCCAGTGTCCCTTCACTGGAGCTATCGGCTGCGCGAGGCGGGCGGATCACGACTCCAGGGGAGGGGGTCTTCGCTTACACAGGCACAAGGACGATCTTGGTGTCCGCTGCCGCCGACCCGAACTGCACTTTTGCCGGATGGGAAGGTACGGCTGTCGATGCCGGCAAGGTGCAGGATCCCGCGGGGGCCAGCACACAGGTGACCGTCGATGCCAGGTACAGTCTCACGGCCCTGTTCGACGGGCCCCATATGGTGATCGAGGATTTCGAGGACTACAATGAAACGTATCCGTTGAATGCTGCATGGGTGGACGGCTTGGGCTGGCGCGCCAGCGACCCGCAAGGCCACGGGGCCAACGGCACGGGCTCCCTCGTTGGCAGTGCCGAAGAGCCGACGCCGGGCAATCCGACCATTCATGGCGGCAGCCAGGCGATGGCCTTCTACTACGACAATCGCAAGAGCCCCTACTACTCCGAAGCCTCGCGGCAATGGGCTACGCTGCAAAACTGGTCGGCGACCGGGGCGCAAGATCTCTCGATCTGGTACCGCGGCGCGGCGACCAACGCTGCCCAACAGATGAACGTGGCTGTGACGGATACCTATCGCAAGACTGCCACGATCAGGCATCCCGACTATAATGCAGTCCTGACTCGTGAGTGGACCCAATGGACGATCCCGTTGCAGCAGATCCAGGCCGCAGGGGTCATGTTGTCACGTGTCACTGGCCTGAGCATCGGCGTAGGCGAGAAGGGCTACCCCATTGGGGCGGGCGTAGGAACCCTGTACTTTGACGACATCACCCTGATGCATGGTCCATCTCTGACGCCGGGATCAGGCAGTCGGTAGTCACGGTGCAAGGGCGCATGAGACCGTGCCGAGCGGATCAGGACGTCACCGGCGTGGATGTGCGGGCGCCGCTTCACCGCACTGGGGCTGTGGGTCGGGGTGTCACGTCCCCACTGGGATTCGTGGCCTTTTGTATCGACGGGCATGTTAGGCTTTCAGACCGCGCAGGTCGGGGTCGAGGCGGCGGTCCTCTTTGAGGACTTCTTCGAGGGTCAGCTTGGTTCGGCGGCGGGCGGCTTCGCGGCCCAAGATCGTGGTCAGCGTGGCGTTGATGCTGGGCTCGACCGTCGGGTTGGTGTAATCACCCGCCGTGACGGCTTTGTGGAAGGCGTCGATGTTTCGCTCGGCGCCGCGCGGGTACAGGTCCACCACGTCGCCGCCCCGCCAACCGGTGCGGTTGCCGAGGATGCGGACCCGCGAGGTGTAGCCGGTTTCGAGCCAGCCTTCGTTGCCCTGGGCGAAGCAGTCGCTACGGAACTCGTTGCGGTTCTTGAGGTGCTCGCCGCGATGGTTCAGGATCAAGCCGCTCTGGAATTCATAGGTGATGGAGAAGACGTCATGGGAATCGCCGTGCGGGTCGCTGCGACCGATTCGCGAGGCGCCCATCGCGATGGTTGGTATCTGGCCCGCGATCCACAGGGCCACGTCGATCGCGTGGATGCCGGCGTTGACCAGGTAGCTGCCGCCGAGCGCGTCGTCGTTGACCCAGACCAGCTCCTGCAAGCGGCTCTCCATCGTGTCGGTCTTGGGCGGGTCGCGGAAGCTCTCGTCGTTGTACTCGGAGCTGAGCATCACGATCTGACCGATGGCGCCTTCGCGGACGCGGCGGATGCCTTCGATGAAGAATGGATCGGTGCGGGTTTGGAAGTCGCACAGGAAGACGCGATTGTTCGCGGCCGCTCTCTTGGCCGCATCTCGAATTCTCAGGCAGCCGGGGACATCGCAGCCGAGCGGCTTGGCGATGTACACGTGCCGGCCTGCCTCGACCGCGGCCTCCACGTGCTCCGGGAAGCAGTACGGCGGCGTCTCCAGGAAGACCGCCTCCACGTTACTGGCGATGATTTTTTCATAGGCGGACAAGCCCCGGAAGCGGTGCGCCCTGGGAACCTGGAACTGCTCGCCGACGGCGTCCACGACGGACTCGAAGTAATCGGCGAGGGCGACGAGCTCATAGCCCCCGTGCTTCTGGACCATGCCCGCGATCATCCGGCCGCGACTGCCGACACCGATGATGCCCGTCTTGATCCGGCTGTTCGCCGCCGTGCCTCGCACGGCGTTGGGCGCGACGATAGTGAACGGGAGGGCCGCCGCACCTGCCCCCCAGATGAAACGGCGACGAGTGATAGTGCTGTCCTGTGTGCGATTCGCTTGACCCATAGTGAAACCTCCGTTGGCTTTGCGAGCTTCTGGTCGACGAGCCGAGGACACGACTGCTGTGTCCTCGCACAGAATACCACAGCCGGGGCGAGAAAGCAGGTCATTTTCCACGTGCGCGCAAGTCCCGCCCACTGCTCGATTTGAAGTTGACTCCGCTGGGGGTGACAACATAGCCCGTTCGCCACGGAACATGATCCGATATCCCGTGCAACGAGAGGCAAAATGTTCTTGGCTTTTGGGCGGCGGTCGTGTAAAATAGGGAAGACGTGGAATTTGGCGTATACCATTTGTACCCGGAGACACAAGGTCTTGCGTCTCAACGGCAGGCGAGGGATGTTCGATGAGAAAACGGCTGTTTTATGGGACAATCCTGACGGCGATTCTGGTGGGGCTGTGCATGGCAGCCCCGAAGCCGGCGATCCTCCAGAAGCCCGGGCAGTGGACGATGGAGGTCAGATTCGAGCATCCTCAGCAGATCGTCGTGCCCTGGGGTGCCGGCGGGCAGAGTCGCTTCTGGTACATGATCCTGACGGTAACCAACCGTTCCGGTCGGGACGTCGAGTTCTACCCGAAGTGCGACCTCATGACCGATACGTTCCAGGTCCTGCCGGCCGGGCAGCACGTCCCGCCGGTCGTCTTCCAGCAGATCCGGCAACGTCACGGCAGCGTTTACCAGTTCCTTGAGCCGCTGGAGAGGGTCGAGAACCGCATCTTGCAGGGCGAAGACAACGCCAAAGAGATCGTCATTGCGTGGCAGGACTTCGATCCGCAGGCGGCGAGCTTCAAGGTCTTCGTGAGCGGCCTGAGCAATGAGACAGCCGTCGTGCGACACCCGGTAGCCGTGAATGACGCCGGCCGGCCCGTGCAGGTCTTCCTGCGAAAGACGCTCGAACTGAATTACTCGTTGCAGGGCGATCCCACCATAAGACCTTCCGTACAAACGGTCTACGCCAGCCAGAGCTGGATCATGCGGTAACGGACCCAGTTCATCGGCGGGTCACCAGTCGTCAAGGAGGAATCCATGAGAGCGGATGTGAAACGGGCCGCAAGTCTCTCTGCCGTCCCATCATGGGCGAACGTGGGCTTGGTGCTTCTCACAGCACTGGCGGCGACAGGGCACTCCGCGGATTATGCCATCGGAGCTGACCTGTCGTTTCTCAAACAGGCTGAGGAGCAAGGGACCGTTTTCAAAGACGACGGCCAGGCGCGGCCGGGACTGGAGATCTTCAAGGATCACGGCTACAACTGGATTCGACTCCGCTTGTTCCACACGCCGACAACGTTGCCGAACCATCTTGAGTACACCATCGCGCTTGCCAAGGACGCGAAAGCGCTTGGCTTCAAGGTCCTGTTGAACTACCACTACTCCGACACCTGGGCCGACCCGGGCAAGCAGTACATCCCAAAGGCCTGGGAGGGCAAGTCGCA
>JAFGJR010000268.1 GCA_016928975.1 Sedimentisphaerales bacterium
ACCTTCAGGGGGTCGTACTGGGTGTTGTGCGCGTTGTGGTAGCCGACGAAGCCGTCGATGAAGGCGTACTTGATCTGCGTGGAGATATTCACTTTGGCACAGCCCAGGGCGATGCACTTTTTGAAGACCTCGTCGGCCAGGCCGGTGCCGCCGTGCAGCGCGATGGGCACGTCCGTACTTGAGGCCACTTGCTCCAGGACATGATAGGCGATCTTCGGCTCGCCCTTGTAGATGCCGTGCGCGGTCCCGATGGCGGGCGCGAAGCAGTCCGGCTGGACCTTGGCACAGAACTCGACCGCCTGCGCCGGGTCGGCCAGATGCGACTCCTGCTCCTTGACGTGGATGTCGTCCTCGACACCGACGATCGCGCCCAGCTCCGCTTCGACGGTGACTCCTCGCGGCCGGGCCATCTCCACGACCCGCCGGCTCAGCGAGAGATTCTCCTCGAACGGCCTGGCGGAGGCGTCGATCATGACAGAAGTCCAGCCCGCGTCGATGCACTCGCGGATGAGGTCAAGGTCCTTGCAGTGGTCCAGGTGCAGGGCAACGGGCACTGGAACGCTCGCGGCCAGCTCCGTCGCCCAGCCCATCAGGGGCCGGCTGCCCCAAAATGTCACCGTTTTGGCGGAGGTTTGGAGGATGACCGGGGCGCGAAGCTCCTGGGCGGCCTGGACGACCGCCTTGGTGGAGTTGTAGTCCAGGACGTTGAAGGCTCCGACCGCGTACTTGCCCGCGGCGGCCCTGGACAGCATGGCACTCATATTCTCAAGTGGCATTACGGCGCCCTTTCCGTTGGATCCATGAGCTCGGCGTATCAAGATAGCCGGGGCGGTCACGCTCTGCAAAGCCTTTTCGAGGGGACAGCCGGAGCGCTGGGACGACCGGCGTGGCGCGAATCGGTCCGGTGTGTCCTGTGTCCCTCAGGGGACCCCTGATGGCGGTATCCTGTTTCCCGCTGAGGGCATTCCCTGCTTGCAATGGCCGTGGCGGCATGTGCATACTGGAGGCGGGTGACGCGAGAGAAGTGCTCGCGGCCGGTTCTTCGGCACCCGGATCGAAAAGTGTTTGATTGCCAGTGCGCCCGGGACTACAATTCTCTATAGGACGAATGGCAGTGGCAGTGAGAGACAAGAGAAAGGAGTCGAGAGATGGCCAGAAGAGACAAAACGATGACGAAAGGGTCTTGGTCGAAGGACGATCTGAAGGAGCTCAGGAGATTGTTCCCCAACCGCCCGACCGCTGAAGTGGCCGCCGAGCTCGGCCGACCCACGGAGGCCGTGAAGAAGAAGGCCTCACGCATGGGACTGAAGAAGTCTCCCAGGTACATGAAGTCCCTCGGCAGGACGTAGATGAAGGAAGTCCCCGGGTTTTCGTTGAGAGACTCTCAACGAAGAAGCTTGAACCACCAGGCGGTCCACGACCTCCACGAGGTGGGAACAGGTCTGCCTCGGCAGGATGGGGCCTGCCCTCAGTGAAGCTGATCGGGCAGCCGGCCGCCACGCTTTCGAACTCGTTACCAAGGGTACTTTCGGGACTTGAGTATGACTTCACGAGAGCGTGTGTTGGCGGCGCTGGTGCATCGTTCGTCTGCGCGTGTCCCTGTCGATTTCTCCGGTCACCGCAGCTCCGGAATCGCCGCCCTGGCGTATCCGAAGCTGCGCCGATACCTCGGCCTGCCGCCCAAGCCAATCCGGGTGTACGACGTCATTCAGCAATTGGCCATCGTGGATGACGACGTGCTCGACCGGTTCGGCGTCGATACCATTGAGCTGGGTCGAGGGTTCGCACTGGGCGAGACGGACTGGGTTCCCTGGACGCTGCCGGACGGCACGGATTGCCTGGTGCCCGCCTGGACCCGGATCGAGCGACAGGACGGCCGCTGGGTGATACGTTCCAACAACGGCACGATCCTCGCCCACATGCCCGACGGGGCACTGTACTTCGAGCAAACCTACTTCCCGCTGGCCGGCGCAGACGGCCCCAGGACCGTCCGAGAGGCGATTGACCAGGCGATGTGGACCGCCATCGCCAGTCCTCCTGGTCCCGTCGACACCAAAGCCCTTCACAAAGGGGCCAAGCAACTGCGAGCGGAAACCGACCGGGCCATCATCGGCCTGTTCGGTGGCAATCTCTTCGAGATCGGCCAGTTCTGCCACCGCAACGATCTGTTCATGATGATGCTGGCCGCCGAACCGGCGAAGGCCCACGCGTTTCTCGATGAGCTTATGGCTGTCCACCTGGAGAACCTGGAGCGTTTCCTCGCGGCGGTCGGCCGGTACATCGATGTCATCCTGTTCGGCGACGACCTGGGCATGCAGACCGGTCCGATGATGTCGCCGCGAATGTACTGCGAGTTCTTCAAGCCGCGTCACAAGCTCCTCTGGACGCGCGCGAAAGAGCTGGCCGACGTCAAGGTCATGCTCCACTGCTGCGGCGGGGTCCGCGAGCTGATTCCCCATCTCATCGAGGCCGGCCTCGACGCCATCAATCCCGTCCAGATCAGTTGCCGAGGCATGGACGCGCGCGAGCTCAAGGCCGAATTCGGCAAGGACATCACGTTCTGGGGCGGGGGCTGCGATACGCGGGACATCCTTTCCAACGCGACGCCCAATCAGGTGGCCGAGCACGTCAAGCGGCAAGTGGAAATCCTCTGTCCCGGCGGCGGCTTCGTCTTCCAACAGGTGCACAACATCCTTGCCAACGTCCCGCCCGAGAACATCGTCGCCATGTTCGACGCCGTGAACCAGTGAGTTCGGACATGACGCCGCCACGAGCACACCCGGTGTCTCCGGGCAGCCGCTTGCCGCCGATGTCGGTCGCCGGCGCTCAGGGCGTCAGTTGGTTCTGGACCGTGTCCACCTGCATTCTGGTTTCGGCCCCGTCGAGCGGACGGGTCATGCCGCCCAGACTCGTGCTTTGCAGCCCCAGGACCGAGGTCACGGAACCCATGGTTCCGAGGAAGTTGCCGCCGCCCTGGTCCTCCCGAATCACGAATTGCTGCGACCCGCTCGCTTCGCCTGGACCGTTCGCCATGCCCAGCGACAATAGTCCTTGCAGGCCGAGGGTCTGGTCTTCCCTTTTGGCGCTATTGGGGCCGGTGATGATTTGGCCCTGCCAGCCGGCGATCCCCAAAGAGCGGAGCACGCCCATCTGCGCCCCGTCGCTGGAGGCATGCCCGACGGCGCCGGCATCCACGAGCAGGGATTGACCGCAGGCGCCGTCGATCAACTGCTCCGTGAAGATCGCCAGGTTGCTGACCGCGTCGGCGGCCTGGGAGCCGAGCTGGAGCAAGATGTGGTCGCTTGTTTCGACCTGTGTCTCCTGAGTCTGCTCGATCCCGAGGCACACACCGGCACCGAGCCCGATCACCACTGCGAGAGAGAACGTCACAACTCTCGTCATACCTGAACCTCCCTGTCACTTCCAACGATTCTTCGCCGACTGCCAAACGATTCTCGGCGGCCACGGCGTACAAGCCGCCGATCACAATCACAAGAACCCCTGGTCAGGCGGGCTGTTCTCCGCGTGCGGCTGTGCCGAGCGCGGGATCGCAACCCGTCCCGACCAGAGGTGTTGGGTAGTCCGTTCTTGTCTTGCTGTCTGTCAGCCGGCCAGGCGAGAGACGTTACTGCGTCGCGTGGGTCTGAACCGTGCAGACGTTCATCGCGCTGTTCACCGCGCCAGTGGCGCAGGCAGCGCCCGTCAGGCTGCTGCTTTGCAGACCCAGGATGGCCGACGCCTGGCTGATGTTGCCGGCACGGTTGTCGCCGCCCTGCTCACCCCGCAGCACAATCTGATGCAGCGCACTGCCGGCGCCGGGACCCTCGGACTTCGCCAGAGTCTGCCCGGCGCCCAGGGTGACGGTCTGCGATTCCGTCTTCGGATCGCAGGCATCGCCAATGAGCTGAGCCTGGAGGCTCACGCCGGTCAACTCCTGCAGCACACTCACGATCCCGCAGTCCCCCGAGGCGTGGCCAATCTCTGCCAGGTTGGCCAGGAACGACTGGCCGGCCCAGGCGCCGCAGGCCCTGGTCGCCGCCTGGTCATTGGAAACCGCCAGGTTCTGAATGGCATCAGCCGCCTGGTGACCCTGCAACAACTGGATCGTGTTGCCCAACCCGATGGTGGTGTTCTGCAATTGGTTGATCGGCCCGATATTCTGGCCGAACAGAACCGAACTGATCGACAATACGAGACCAACAGCAAATATAGCTTTCTTCATGGGTAACCTCCTCCTGTTCCTTTGGGCGTCATCCACCCTCTGTGGTCCCCGGTGCGCGACCGGTGACTGTATCCCCCACAGAACGACGCCAATTGTTGATTTCATCACGATTACCATCCTCCGATGAGCTCGTCCGCGTGGCCCGGGATCCCCCCGGACCGATTCACCCTCTTGTCCACAACCCTCTGGAACTGCGGCGGTCGAGCCCGACAGCCGGGCCGGCACAGGCACCCTGAACCGGCCCGGCCACAAGTGATCGGCACGCATGATTCGAATCCATGCTCCTTACGGTGTCCCGGTCTGGCCGATGCCGAAATTGGCGCCGCCACTGACAATCGCCATCGCGGGGCCTTGGCCGGCTCCACCGAACGCGTCGTACAGGGCAACACCGAGACCCTGGGTATTCACGCTGGCGCCGAACATCGTGAAGGTCAACTGGGTCTGGAACCCCACGAAGTTCTGCAGCGCCAGAGCGGACCCCAGGCCGTCGCCGATGACATCCTGGTTGAATGCCCCGGTGAGGAACTGATCCTGGAACCCCAGGCTGGCGCATCCACCGGGATGATTCTGCGCCTGCCCGGCGAGACCTGCTCCATCCTGGGCAATGCCCAGGACGCCGCAAATCACCGCCGCGCCGGCACTCTGGACGAGCGATCCTGCCTCGCCCTGAAACGCTGTGATGTGTCCAGCGCCATCTGTCGCCAACTGGTCCTGAGCCACCGTCACGGCATTCGTGTTCGCCGCGCCACTGTCGGGACCTGTCGCAAACACGTTGTTCGCGTTGCCTACGACAAAACCCTGGCCCTGATTGATGAAGGCCATGGACGCGGACGACAGCAGCAGTACCAGTAGTGCTGCAACTGTAAATCCTTTAACCATGTGCTGACTCCTTCTGTTGAAAATCCTCTGTTCATGATCTTGCCGGTCAACCCTTCGCTGCCCGGAGCGGCAAGCCCGGACCGCCGGCACCATTCTCGTTGTACGAATGGGGAGCCCCGAAGCGCGTCGCCCCACAGTGACCTCAGAGCCGGCCGGGGGCTCCCCGCGCCATTCTCCGTTGACAGGTCCGCGTGGCGGACTCCGTAGTCAACACGTCTTACAGAGTCGACTGAGACTGCACCGTGCTGACGTTCATGCTGCTGTTCACGCCACCCGTCGCGCAAGCGGCACCGCTCAGAGTCGAGCTTTGCAGACCCAGAATCGCCGAGGACTCCCGCGTGGTCCCAGCGGGATTGCCGGCCGCCTGCTCTTCACGCAGCACGATCTGATGCAGACCGTTGCCGGCGCCCGGTCCCTCGGACTTCACGAGGCCCTGCTGGGCCAACATGACCAGGCTCTGCGCCTGCGACTTCGGATCGCAGCAATCGCCGATCGCCTGGGCCTGGGACCCTACGGCATCCAGTCCCTGGATCACGGCAACGATGCCGCAGTCGCCGGAGGCATGACCGATCTCGGCAAGGTTGGCAAGCAGCGACTGACTGGCATACGCGCCACAGGCACGATTGCCCGCCTGATCATTGGCGACCGCCAGGTTCTGGATGGCATCCGCTGCCTGACTGCCCTGCATCAGTTGGATGGTATTGCCCAGCCCAATCGTCGTGTTTTGAATCTGGTTGATGGCACCTACGACGCTCTGGCCGAAAGAGGCCGAACCGGCTAACAGCACCACAGCCACAGAAACTGCAACTACCTTCAACATTGTTTCACTCCTTTTCTTGCTCACTGGTGGTGTTCACTCCTGGATCACCGACAACACGTCAGCAATCAACCTACGCAATACGCAAAAGACACTTACTGCTTCGCTGGTCGGGCTCGACCTCCTTTCTCCCCCAGTCTGGTTCCTGGGACATTTCGCATCGATTCCGGAGAAGTCATTTGACAGTGACCGAATCTACGGGGCCGGTGAAGCCGGCCATGTCATATAGTTGTTTGCTCACATCAACGCCGGGGGACTTACGAGCCGGGGCATCGGGTGCGGCGGGGCGCGACGCGGCTGTCACCGCGGACGCGGTCCCTGCGATCTGGTTCGGAGTCTGAGCCGCTGTCGACGTCGCGGACGGCGCCCGGCGAATCCTCTCAAACAGGCTTTCGGGGACCTTCCTCCTCTGGAGCAGCGACGGGCTGTATCGGTAGCCCGAGGCGCTCACCACCGCCTCGCCCTTGCCCTCCGTAATGCCGGTGGCAATGCCGCCGAACAGCGACGCCGACCAGATCGACTGGCTGTAGCCGTAGGAGGCGGTGGGGAAGCTCGTGTTCGTCCCCACGGTCACACCCTTCATGCCGCCGGAGACCAGCAGCACGTCCACGTCCCACGGGAGCGTGTCGGCGACTGCGACGCTGTACGCCTGGTCCCAGTTGCGGTCGTACTTGCCCTCGACGCTCACGCGTCCGACGTAGGCGTAGCCTGCCTCCTTGAGGAGCTGGGGATCGACATAGCTGTCGATGAACACGACCAGGGGCTTTCCGCGCGGGCGCGGGTCTTGCACGAGGGAATTGGCGACCTCGAAACCGCGGGCACGATGTGTGTAGTCCGGCCCTCCGAACAGCGCCACGACGCCGTACATCATGCCCTCGAGCATCCCCAGGATACCATCCGGGGGGATGGAGCCGAGCATCTTGCGCAGCTCCCGCGTGTCGTCGCGATTCGATGGATCGAACGTCCGCTGGTAGGCGCCGTCGCTGCCCGCCGGCCCGTTCGGGAAGAAGGCGTTGATCGTGCCCCAGCCTCCGTGGTTCCAGATGGGCAGGTACGGCGGGTACGTCGTCATCGGAGCCGTGCGGTTGGCGTACTTGGAGATCGACGTCGTATCGATGTCCACCACCGCCGCCGAGTCGCCGTCGCTCCAGGCGACCCCGGTGCCACCCTCAGCGGTGGAAGTGGACCAGCCGATCCCTTCGCCGCCCGTGGCCGTCGCGCTGGAGTAGCTGATGCCGTTGCCACCCTGGGCCGTGGCGGTGTTATCACCGACGACCGCCGTCGAGACCGAGTCCGCGTTGCCCCCGCCGACGGCCGTGGAGGTCTGTGACTGGGTATTTTGGACATTGTTTGTGTTGGTTTGCTGGCTCGACGCCGTGGCGGCGATCAGCACGACAGGAATCAGTGTGGCTGCGATTCTTTTCATCATCGTTCTCCTTAACCGCGACTGCGAATCCATTCCGCGCAGAGCCCCCCTGGACACCCTCCCGGATCGGGCGGGTGTGCGGTTCCCGGGTTTCTCCGTTCCCGGACCATCCCCGGTCCCGGAACGCTATGCGTACGGAGACACTCCTCCTCGTTGGGATAACACCTGCGGAACACCCTCCAAGCGTTTACGCTGTGTTGCGTCCCCGGCGGCCGTCCTCCAGACGTGCCGCCTCATACCGTATTGTCAGGCATCGATTGCGCCTCTGCCGCCGGTCGACCTGCATCGGCGCGGCGCAACCGATTCACAGGGAAAGCTCAGGATGACATGCGCGTCCGGCCGAGGTCGGCCGAGCGTCCACAGAAAGCCGGCAGAGCTGCCGATTGGAGGGGGCGGCAATACCGATCCGTGTTAATAGCGCATACGCAGCATCCATGCTCTTACCCTATTAACCCCACACCGTATGACCGCATTTGTGAAGAACTTACATGTTGCAGGGCTAAGTGTAGCGACATTTACCGCTTTGTCAAGCGCAAACTGCGCCGGTGACCCGAATTTTTTGTACAGAATGGAAACGAAGGCAGCCCCTGCCCGTCGCCTTGCCTATGTCTGACGAGCCGAGCAGACTTGACGAGAATTCCCGGGGAGCCCCGGCGTTTCGTGGAGAAACCGCCGCTTCTGACGAGCCGCTTCAATGTCCACCCTGGCTCTATCCCTTGGTCGCGGTGAGCGTGACCTGGCGCAGGTTGACGGCTTTCCAGGTCCCCGGATCGCCCGGGCGGACGCTCACAACTTGCTCGCCGGTCTGCTTGATCTCCAGCGTGCCGACGTCGATCTCCTGGAACTTGTCCCAGGCGCCGGTCTGCGGCACAGTCGCGGTCAGCTTCCAGCCGGCGGCCTCGACCGTCAGTGATGAGCCAGCATCGATCGTGGCGCAGACCGCTGTGACCTTGAACTTCCCCGGCTGCTTGATGTTCACCTTCCACGACGCCCAGTCCTTGGGGTCGTCCCAGAATCCGATGTTGAGCTGGCCGCCCCGGGTTTCCTCCCGCAGGCTGCCATGCAGGTCCACCGCGTCCGGAGCGAGCGCGTATTTGCCGGAGGCGTCGGGCTGGACGACTGGACTGGCGGTCGGTACCGCCTGCTCGGGCTTGAAGCCGCGAAGGTCCTCACCAGTGATTTTGAACGCCACCGCATAATCGCACGGCTTCTGGGACGGCAGTTGAATCGTCAGGCCGTTGTCGTCGTGCGTCCACTTGAGTCGGCTCGGACTGCCCAACAGCGTCACGTCGGTGATCCTGCCCGTCACGCCGGGCAGCCTGGCCAGCGAACGGATCGTTACCTGCTCTTCCGCGGGCCAGCCCATGATGAACGCGTAGAGCGTATCATCGCCCTTGGTCGTGAAGCGAATATCCTTGGCTGTATAGGCGAAGTCCTCCCGGAAGTTGCCGCCCCTGGCGCGGATCGGCCCCTCGCCGTGAATGAGCCAGGGCCGCGTGCCGTAGATGCCCTCGCCGTTGATGGCGATCCAGTCCGCCATCTGGTCGAGAATCTGCTCGGCCTCCGGGTCGAGCGAGCCGTCCGGCCGCTGCACGACGTTGATCAGCAGGTTGCCGTTCTTGCTGACGATGTCCACGAGCATGTGGATCACCCAGTCGGCGCCGCGATACTCCCAGTTCTTGTTGTAGTACCAGTCGCCGATGGAGGTGTCGGTCTGCCAGGGCGTCGGGCGGATGCCGGGCATGACGCCGCGCTCCAGATCGTCGATCCACATGCCCTTGGATTCCTGCTTGCAGGTGTAAACGACCTCCGGCCCGCCGCCGTGCCGGGCCGCGTCGGCGTTGTAGAAGTGCGCGATCAGGCTGCGCCCCACCTCGTTGCCGAACGGCACGCCGCCGTCCGTGTACAGCAGGTCCGGGTGATACACGTCCACCAGCTCCCTGATCCGGTCGAACCACTGCTGCTGCCAGCGCGGGTTCGTGCTGTACCACGTTTTGTCGTTCGGGTCGGCGGGAAAGTGGTATAGGTCCTGCCACTGTGGGTCCGCCCCATCGTACGGGACGCCCGCCTTCGGACCGGTCTTGTCCGATTTGTGGCTGTCCTGGAACCAGGTGAAGCTGGCGCCGAGGTGCTCGGAGACGCCGAAGTAGAGTCCCTGCTTCTTCGCCGCCTTCTGCCAGTCGCCGACGACGTCGCGTTTCGGGCCCATCTGCACGGCGTTCCATTTGTGCAGCTTCGAGTCCCACAGGTAGAAGTTGTCGTGATGCGAGCCCATGCTGACGAAGTAGCGGGCGCCGGCCTTCTTGTACAGCGCCATCAGCCGGTCCGGGTCCCACTTCTCCGCCTTCCACAGCGGGATGATGTCCTTGTAGCCGTGCGTGGAGGGGTGGCCGTAGGTCTCGAGGTGATGCTGGTACTGCCGATGTCCCTGGACGTACATGTGCCTGGCGTACCAGTCGCCCATCATGGGCACCGCCTGGGGGCCCCAGTGCGCCCACATGCCAAGCTTGGCGTCGCGGAACCACTCGGGGCACTGGTATTGCGCGAACGACTCAGACTCCGGCCGGAACGGCCCCGGCGCGATGGGCAGGTTCAGCTTGATCTGGCCCTGTCCCGCCGCCCACAGGGTCCCTACCACCAACACACCGACCATCGTCAGTACAAGCAATCGCAATCGAATGACGCTCACGTCTCTCATGTCGCTTTCCTTTCTCGGCCGCATAGTCACAGGACGCGCAAAATGCGGCAGGACCACATCTCGTCACGCCATGAGCCTAACCGCGCCCCTTCTCAGGATCAAGGGCCTAAGCCATGAAAGGACTGGACATAACGAGTGGCGCCGGGAGCGTCTTGTGGTCCCTCTCGGCTCCCGCGTCTTTGCAGTGAATGGCTTCTCACTACGGGCCGGTCGGGCCTACTCATCCTCGTCGTCCGTGTCGGTCGAGACGTAGCCCTGTTGACCTTCGGTGGCGTAGGCCCTCTCCGGAGGCCCGGACTCTGACTCGTCCTCGTCGGCCAAGTCGGCGAAGCCTGCCTCCGCGTCCTTGTTCATCTGGTCACGCACGCTCTCGTATTCCTCGAGTGTCATGAGGACCTCGCGGGCCTGGCTGCCTTTGTACTCGCCGAGGATGCCGGCGGCGGCCATCATCTCGATGATCCGTGACGCGCGGGCGTAGCCGACGCTCAGCCGCCGCTGCAACAGCGAGACGCTGCCTCGCTTGCTCTCCAGCACGACGCGGACCGCCTCATCGAACAGATCATCCCGCGGCATATCGGCGGCGTCCACTTTCCGCAACTGCGTCAGCTCCGGATGGAATTGCGGCTCGGCCACCTCCTTGAGGTGCTTGACGATCCGCTTGATCTCGCCCTCGTCGAGGAAGGTGCCCTGGGCTCTGATCAGGTCGCTCGTGCCGGGCTTGAGGAAGAGCATGTCGCCCTCGCCGAGCAGGGTCTCGGCGCCGTTCTGGTCGAGAATGATGCGGCTGTCCATGCGTGCGGCCACGCGGAACCCCACGCGGCACGGCATGTTCGATTTGATCAGGCCGGTCACGACCGTCGCCTGCGGCCTCTGCGTCGCCAGGACGATGTGAATGCCGATGGCCCGGCTCTTCTGCGCCAGGCGGACGATGTAGGCCTCGATCTCCTTGGAGGCCGTCATCATCAGGTCGGCCAGCTCGTCGATGATGATCACGATATAGGGCAGCTTCTTGGGGATCTTCGCCTCCTCCTCCGGCGTGCTCGGATTGAAGCGGGCGATGATCTCCTCCCCGCCGAGCTTGTTGTACTCCGTGATATTCTTGACCCTCGCCTCGGCCAGCAGGGCGTAGCGCTCGTCCATCTTCACCGTCGCCCACTCCAGAATCTGCACCGCCGTCTGCGTCTCCGTCACGATCGGGCACATCAGGTGCGGCACGGTATTGAAAGCGGTCATTTCTACCATTTTCGGATCTATTAAGATCACTTTTACGTCGTCCGGCCGCTTGGTCATCAGGATGCCCACGATGATCGTATTGATGCACACGCTTTTGCCGCTTCCGGTGGTGCCGGCGATCAACAGGTGCGGCATCTTCGTCAGGTCCGAGACCAGCGCCTCGCCCGAGGAGTCCTTGCCCAGG
This sequence comes from Sedimentisphaerales bacterium, assembly GCA_016928975.1. The sequence continues at coordinate 11,460 of JAFGJR010000268.1, forward strand.
AACAGCGGAATCTGCATCTTGCCCGGCGCATTGCCCGCCAGGTCCATCATGTTGCGCATGCGGACCTTTTCCTTCTCATTGTTGGGCACCTCGATGCCGATCGTATGCTTGCCGGGGATGGGAGCCACGACGCGGACCGCGCCGGCGCCCAGCGCCCGGGCAATATCGTTGGACAAGTTGGAAATCTGGCTGACCTTGACGCCCGCGGCAAGCTCCAGCTCGAACATCGTCACGACCGGTCCCGTCTCGGTGGCGACCACGCGCGCGTTGATGTTGAACTCCCCGAGCAGCTTCTCGAGGTCGGTGGCCTTGGATTTGACCACTTTCTCCTGTAGAGCGGCGTACCCGTACTCGCCCTCCGCCAGAAGCTCCAGGGGCGGCAACGTGTAGTCATCATACGAGGGCTGGACAAACGCCGGCGGCTCGCGTCTCTCCGTGGGAGCCTTGACCTCGGCCCCCTCGGACTTCTTGACCGGCGCGGGCTCCGACGCCTCCACAAGCTCCTCTTCCGCGCGCAGCTCGTCCGCCTGCGGTGACACATACCGCGCCGGCGGCAGGGCCGGGGCAGGCTCACGACGAGTGCCGGTGGCGAGACCCTTTTGCCGGGCACTGAGCCTCTGCCAGATCTCGCCGAGGGCCTCGGAATTCTCCTTGGCCACCGCCCAGGCCGGGATCAGCGCGCCCACGAGCCTTCGCACCGCCAGCCCCCCGGCGGCGAACAGGCCCACGATCAGGCTGTCAGCCAGCAACGCCAACCCGACCACCCAGGTGGCCACGACGAGGATGAACGTGCCGAGCGTGGCGAAGTTGGCCCGGAGGAAAGCCGACGCGGAGACGCCGAGCACGCCGCCAGAGCCCATCGGGAACGTGTACACCCTGTGCGGCCAGAAGCTATTGAACGTGCAGGAAGCAGCCACCGTCAACAGGATCAGCCCGATGACGCGAAAGACCGGCTGGCCCACCGGCCGCCGCACCAGCTTCGCAACACAGTAGCACAGGGTCGCGATCAAGAGAATGTACGCACCGGGACCGATGTAGTACATCAGGTAGTAAGCGGAGAAAGCGCCGATCGACCCGCACCAGTTCGCCGGTGGCTCATTGTGTGGATGAGCATACCGGCTCGGCCAGTCCGCGATATTGAAGCTCAGGCAACTGAACAGCAGCACGAGGCAAATCCCTATGGCAAGGCACAGCAACGCCGACCTTGCCCCGGCCCCCAAAGCCCCTTGCCCCAGCCGCTTGCCGTGCGATCGTTTTGTCCTTTTCACAACACAACTCCCATGCTACGTCCTATAATAGCCGCCTTCAAGATGTCGGCACCCTGTCCGTCCAGTGCCTCACTGGGGTCTATATCGGCAAGCCGGCCCCCTTTTCTATATTATTAGACGGTATGGTTTCGGCCCCTCCGCCCTGCCAATCCCGCCTCCCCCGTTCGTAGTGCCGCCGCAAGGCGTCTCACCGAGAAGTCGTCGCCCGCAAATTGGCTTTGTTTGCACACTTCGCTCCGTGCCTGAATTCTCCGGCATACCATGCCCACTCTCCCGATTGGCTTTGTCTGTCACAACGGTCACGATCTGCATCCTTCTCTCATAACCTCTTTCCTGAGCATCACTTGGCGTCTGCACGGCCCCTCCCGTCAGTGCGAAATTGGCTTTGTTCCGCAGACTTTTCCGCGCACCTGCCGATCTCCATGTAGCCCAGCCGCCCTCGGCTGGGATCACCCCCGAGGGCGGGGGTGCCACCTGCCACCTCCCCAATTGGCTTTGTTTCGCACACTCGCGCCGTCCTTCAATCCGCATTCCGCAATCCCCAATCCGACCCCCGCCCCAAGATTGGCTTTGTTTCGCACACTTTGCCCCGCGTCTGAATCGCTCCGCACGCCATCCCTACCCTCCCGCCCCCCCATCTTGCCGAACTTTGGCTTTGTTTCGCACGATCCGCCCCAGGTTGCCTGCTCCGTGTCCATTGGGAATTGGCTTTGTTTCGCACGACCCGCCCATGATTGCCATGGCAGGTATCCGTCCTTCAATCCGCATTCCGCAATCATGTCATTGCGAGCCCAGCGCGGCAACCTCAATCCGCAATCCGAAGGCCCCCGGCCCCGAAATTGGCTTTGTTTCGCGTGCTGGACCTCGTTCGTAGTGATGCCGCAAGGCGTTCTGCGCCGACGTCGTCTCGGCCTTGTCCGTCTCCGAAGATTGGCTTTCTTTCGCACGGTGCCGCACGATTCCATCGTTCCACGGAGCCTTCGTCGTTGTCTCGTGTTTCGCTATCCGGATTTCAAAGTTACCCAACGTGTATGGTAAATCCACCATACATCCGTGTCAACAGAAATACCCGCAGAATGTGACTTCTTCTCTAACGAAACCCGAAGAAGAGATCTCCGCCGCACAGGACGCAGGGGGTCGCGGAGCAAGGCGGAACCGCAGATTTCGCCGATCGTCACAGATTCCCAGCCTGTCATTCCTGCGAAAGCAGGAATCCATCTCCCCACAACCATCAACTGACAACCGACGACTCTCCCTCAACCGCCGATGAACGCAGGTATTGAAACCGCGAAGGCCTGCCCTCGACCTGATCGGGGGACGCGAACCACGCGAAAACTATACTGCTCACGTCATTCCCGCGAAAGCGGGAATCCAGGGTCGTTCACCACGGAGACACCGAGGACACGGAGAGTACCCGCTTTGACTCTATGATCTCTGTGCCTCGGTGGTGCAGACTGCCAACTGCCTTATTCTTACGCAGGGCCGCTGAGGCGCAGAGAACAACAAGCCCCAAACATACTTGGAACTCCGCGTCCCTGCGTCTCCGCGTGAGACACAACTCTCTGGGTTTCCTTGACTTATGTTGTATGCCTTCGGAATTCCTTGCGAGAGGCGTCTCAATCCGCAATCCTGTCACCCTGGACCTCGATCCAGGGCCGCAATCAAAGCCCCTGGCGCCAGAGCCTCTGACTTCAAACTTCAAGCTTGACACTCCGCCCGGCTCCGCGATAATCATGCCCAGAGGTGCCCTGCGGACGAACATGCGACAAATGAGAGTCGTGGCCCGTTGTGGGCTGGATAGACGATGTGGTGAGGCCGAAATGAGTGCGATGGCCGCCGGATTTCGAGAACTGGGAAAGGCGAGACGGAACGTATGGAGAAGAATAGGGTGCGTCCCTTTCCCCCTCCTTTCCCCCTTTTCTCGCATGTTGGTGCGCCAGTCCCAATAATCGAATAACCAGCAGGAGATCATAATATGTATCTATCAACGCCGTCAGACGCGCTCGAATCGCGTTCCTACGTATCGACAATCATGTTGCTCACCACATTTGGGCTCGCCGGCTGTGGCGATTCAGAACTCGTGTCTGCCACACGCTACGCGAGACTGGACACTAGGACTGAGCTTGTGCTCGGCGCGCTTGAAAAGGGCGCCACAGATAGGGACAAGGAGAATGCTCTTTCCTGGGCTTTTCGAATGGACCATATGGACGCTGGTGCCATCCTGCTGAATCATGGCGCAAAGCCAGATGCCTCGCAGTTGCCTTGGGTAGCTACTGTACGCCTCTATGAAGCCATCAACCAGGGAGACGCTACGGCAGTCAGGTCAAGCATTGAGGGCGGGGCTGACATCAACGCCGAAAGGGAGTTCGAGGACAAAGTCAGTGACAAGTATAGCGCTGTCGTCATCCATTGCCATACGCCGCTGCATCGTGCTGTCTTCAAAGGCACTTATGAAATCGTCGAGATGCTGCTCACCAGCGGCGCGCCCATACGGGCGGATAAGTCCTATGGGAGAACGCCTCTGCATACGGCGGTTGAGGAAGGGCATATCGACATCGTAAGCCTGTTAATCGCCAAAGGAGCTGATGTGAATGCAAGAACGATAAGAGACCAACTGACACCCTTGCACATAGCCGCTGTCACGGCCCCAAGTGATGCGGGGAAATACGGTCCCATAGTCGAGCAGTTGGTGGCCGCAGGTGCAGATGTGAATGCAGCGGCAACTATCGAGCTAGGTGATCATCCCCCCATAGTTACTCGATCTGACACGCGGGTCATCGTTCACTGGAGGTCATATAAGGGCCACAATGTAACACCGACGATTGCTGCGAGATCGTATGACAACTCTCGTATCGCTGAGATACTTGAGACCCACGGAGGAAGATGAGATTATAGGCGATGCCAGAATAACGGGATAACGGGGACAGCCACGAATGGCGGTTCTTTAGGCGCCTTTCCCCGTTCCTGGCTCGAAAGCGCACGTTTGAACGCTGCCACCGACCCTAAGGAAGAACCTTTCGGGGCAATCAACTGGGGGGCACCCATATAGGGTTCCTGTCAAGTACAATAATATTCTCCCCTGCGAGAAGGTTTCTTCTTTTTCGTTCGTATCGCTACTCCTTATCCACCCTTCGACCGGCCCAGCCGTCTGTCTCGTGCCTGACCCGTTCGATTCTCTGACTCGGAACGCATGTTCCGTTCAGTCACCCATCCGGATATAGACGCTCCACATTAGTGCATGCGTCCCATCCCGCCGTGGGGCGGGACCGGAACGACGTCAGTGCCGTACCATGTTCAATCCGCCGACTGGGAGGCGCGTCGCTACACATCTTTGACGGGTCCCGCTATGCGGAGCCGTCAACCCATTCTGACTCCCGCGATGGACGAAACACTTTGTGCTTGAGCCTGTTCATTTTCATCCGGAGGTAACGGCTCTCCAATCACACCTGTGTGGTCTAATACGGATTCTGATTAGTTCGTGCGCGGTATCCATTCTGCACGGCAGATCGAACATAGTTGCTCCGGGGTCAATTGATTCCAGGCCTTGCCACAGGCTTCAAAGAGATCGTCGTAGTCACGATAGGCGCGATTGCTCAGGTAGTGGCTGCGAAGATAGGCCCACAAACGCTCTACGGGATTCAATTCCGGGCTGTACGGCGGCAGGTGCAACAACGTGATGTTCTCAGGCACCTGCAAGGCTCTGGATAGATGCCAGCCGGCCCGATCCAACACCAGGATCACCTGCACCTTGGGCCCAGCTCGCTCACTGATGAATCGCAGATGATGGTTCATGTACTCGGTATTGGCCAGCGGAGCCAACAGAGCCGATGAGTCGCCGGTCAGCGGGTTGACCGCACCGAACACGTACACCCATTCATACTCGGTCTGTCGAACCGCCGTCGGACGCGAGCCTCTCAGCCCCCAACGGCGGGTCAAGGTTCCTTGCTGTCCGACGCGGGCTTCGTCCTGGACCCAGACTTCGATTCGCCGGCCCGGATGTTCCTGCGTCGTCTTCCGGACAAAAGGGGGGCGTCGTCCCGCCATTGCTGCATCCGTGCGGGATCGTTCTTGGGGTGACGAGGACGCGGAACCAAGCAGGACAGGCCCAAGCGGTGCAGCAGATCATAGATGCCTCCCAGCGTGTACTCGACGCCGAACTCTTGCGTGAGGATCTGCTGGGCCTCTTGGGCCCGCAGAGTACAGACCCCATCGGCTGGCGTGGGCTCGGCCAGAAACCGTGCCTTGAACGCTTCGTATTGAGGCGGGGGTAACTTGCTGGGCCGACCCGACTGCCGCTTGGGACCGAGGCCCTCCAAGCCATGATCGCGATAGTAATAGACCCAGCGTTGTACGAATCGCCGACTACGATCCAAGGTGCGAGCGATTTCAGGAGCCTCGTGGCCTTCCAGAGCCAAAATCACAGCGCGGTAGCGGTCTCGTTGCATGGCGTTCCGCTGCTGACGGCTGTATTGATGCAGTCGTTCGAGATCCCCTGGGTGATGAAGCGTCACATGCATCGGACAATGCCTCCCGTTTCTTCGAGAGTATGCCAGATGCTGGAGCAGGGCGCTACCCAATCCTGTTCGGCACGGGGTTTGCGGTGTCAATTTGGATGAAAGCGAGGGACAAATAATTTTTCAAGTTCCTCCATTTTCCAC
>JAFGJR010000269.1 GCA_016928975.1 Sedimentisphaerales bacterium
GCCTGAATCACGTGGTCCTGATTCACGGTGACGAAAGCCGGGTTCTCTGAGCCGCTGTACGTGCCGGAGAAGCCGGCGAACGCAAATCCGGACTTGGCCTGGGCCTCGATGCGGACCGTGGCGCCCTCCTCGTACCCGAACTGGCCTTCGCCGGGAGAGACGATCCGTCCGCCAATGCCGGCGGAGATCGACAAACGCCACGAGACGCACGGGTCATATCGGATCGAGATGCCGGGATTGTTGGCGAGGATCTCCGGAATGTAGGTGGTGCACGCGTCCACAGACAACGGATTGTTGGCTACGTCGAGATAGCGGAGACAGTGGAGACTCGTGAGGGGCGAGAGGTTGCTGATCTCGTTGCCCGAGAGAGACAAGGATTGCAGGCCGCTCATCGCCGACAGGGGGGACAGATCGCGGATCCGGTTGGCGTCGATGCGGAGCGTGTGAAGATCGCTCAGCCCGGACAAAGGCGACAGGTCGCTGACCTCGTTGCAGCCGAGTCGCAGCGTCCGCAGGCTGTCGAGCCCGCCCAGGGGCGAGACATCAGTGATGTCATTGCCTTCCAGGACGAGTGTTTCCAGGCTGCTCATTCCCGACAAAGCGGAGATGTCACTGATCAGGCAGGCATGGAGATCCAGTGTCGTCAGGTTGCTCAGGCCGGCCAGCGGCGACAGGTCACTGATATCGTTGTCATGGATGTTGAGACTTCGCAGATTGCTCAGACCGGATAGCGGCGATAGATCGCTGATCTGGTTCGTGTTGAGAGCCAGGTCCTCCAGGTTGCTCAGGCCGGCCAGAGGCGACAGGTTCCTGATCCGGCTGTGCGTACACTCAAACGACCGCAGGTTCTTCGCGTATTCGATGCCCGTCAGGTCGCCGATGTCGGCGCCGCTGGCATACAAGCAGGTCAAACCGAGCATGTCGGAGGGAGTCGGGTCCGTGAACCCCAATTCATTCTCGACGAGGTGCTTCAACGCCGCGTCGGCAAAATAGACGGGTCCCTCGGCCAGCACGGGATGGACCCAAAACAGTAACGGTAGCGCTACAAAAAAGCGTCGCATGTCATCACCCTCTGGAAACACCCATATGGCAGAACACTCCCGGGAGACAGGTCCCCCGAAAAGCCACTCCATGACAGCATTATACCAGTTCCGTCACGGCTCGCAAGCGGAACCCGGCCCCCGGACGTGCGTGGTGGGAGAAATCGCTTGTCGGCGGCCAGCCGGTGCCGATAATAGAGGACATTGAGGCCGCACGGCGGGCCGGATTGTGTGCGCCGCCGTCGGAGCACAGGAGGCAATTGGACAAGGTCATAGGAGGAAAGCTGCTATGGGCAACAGAGCGGGAACGACCACCTCGCGTCGCGAGTTTCTGAAGGATTCCGGCCGGGTCACGGCGGCGTCGACTTTGCTGGCTGCGCTCGGGCCGCGAGTCCATGCCGCCCCGAACGAAGTGATCCGGCTCGCCCTCGTTGGTTGTGGCGGGCGAGGCACCGGGGCTGTGGCCGACGCCTTCCAGGCGACCGGAGGTCCAGTGAGACTGTATGCGGCCGCCGACCTGTTCGAGCCTCGCGTCCAGGCGAGTCTGAGGAACCTGAAGGAGGGCTTTGCGGACAAGGTCGATGTCCCGCCGGAGCGGCAGTTCGTGGGCTTCGACGCGTATCGCAAGGCAATCGACTGCCTCGGCCCGGGCGATGTCGTCCTCCTGACCACGCACGCGGCGTTTCGCCCGATGCACTTCGAGTATGCCGTGAATAAGGGGGTCAACGTATTCGCGGAGAAGTCGTTCGCAGCCGACGGCCCCGCGGCGCGGCGCTGGCTCAGGGCCGCCGGGCTGTCCGAACGCAAGAACCTCAAGGTCGGCGTCGGCTTCATGTGGCGTCACTCCAGGGCTCGCCAAGAGACCATTCAGCGAATTCGCGACGGCGCTATCGGTGACGTCCATACGATGCGAATCTACCGGGTCCATGGTCCGGTGCACTGTCCTGCGTTGCCCAAGGGTGCTCACGAACTGACGTTCCAGCTTCAGAATCCCAATAGCTTCACGTGGGTCTCCTCCGGCTTCTTCATCGACTGGCACTGCCATAACATCGACGTGGCTTGCTGGACGAAAGGAGCCTGGCCGGTCTCGGCGCAGGGCATGGGCGGCCGGTGCTACGAGCAGGCCGGCAGCCAGTTCGACCACTATACGGTCGAGTACACCTTTGCCGATGGAACGAAGCTCTTCGCCTTCTCGCGACACATGCCCGGTTGCTGGGAGACGTACTCGGATTATGCCCACGGCTCCAAGGGCTCGGCCGTCCTCATGGCCACCCTCGGCGAGCCCAAGCCCAAGATCTACCGGGGCCACAACATGACGCCGGAGAACCTCGTTTGGGAGTTCGGCCAATCCGATCCGAATCCGTATCATGCCGAATGGCAGGTCCTGCTCGATGCGATCCGCCAGGACAAGCCGCACAACGAGGCTCGCCGCGCCGGCGAGGCGGATATCGTCGCACTGATGGGACGTGCGGCCACACACACCGGACAATTCGTCACATGGGACCAGGTCTTCAACTCGAGCTTCCAGTTCGTGCAGGATATCGACAACATGACCTTCCAGACGCCCGCGCCCATTCACGCGGGCGCAGACGGCATCTACGCGCCTCCGCAGCCGGGGCTCACGAAAGAGTGCTGACGGCCGACGGACGCGCGCGATTTGCAGAAAAGGACGGGAATATGGTGACAAGAGGGCGATGGGACGCTTGGCTGGTGGGACTGATGATCGTTTGTACTTGGAGCGGCCCCGTAGGTGCAGGCGACGAGCTATTCTGCGGATCGGCTCTCCGCGTGGCGCCCGTGAGAGAAAATGACGGGGCTCCCCGCCGCTATGCGCCGCAGCGTCTCGTGGATGTCACGCGCGTGACGATCGACGTCACGCCGGATTTCCCGGCCCGGACGATCCGCGGGGTGACCACGATCGCGTTCACGCCGCTGGTCAGGCCATTGACCGAGCTGAAACTGGATGCCTTCGATCTCAATATCTCCGCCGTGGAGTCGCAGGCCAGGA
>JAFGJR010000054.1 GCA_016928975.1 Sedimentisphaerales bacterium
ACGGCCGCGGACTCAGCTACAAGCGGAACTCGGCAAAACCTAACCCCATACTCATCAAGGAGTTGCCCACGGCAGTGCCATTCGACCATGTACCTGTTTGTTCATAGGGATGCCCCTCCTAAAAAGAGCCACGATATGACTGTCACTATCCACCACGGCGATGCCACCGCATCGCCGCCACAACAAGTCAAAACCGTAGGTGTCAGAGTATCGGTCTACCCAGACTCCATGTCCCCGTCAAGCGGGCCCGCCATTTTGTCGCGAGAAGGCGGCTGGGCTTGGGCTACCCGATCGTGTCACATCAGCCGGCATATGTGGCCAGGACCTCTCCCGCGGCTTCGGGGTCGTAGGACTCCTCGACCATCTCCTTGGTGTAGTACATGTCTGCCAGACGCTTCAAGGGTGTGGCAAGGAGTGTAGTACCCCTTCGGCCGAAGTGGGTGATACGGGAATGATCTCGCCATAACTCCTTGGCTGTACGAGCTTTAGAGGAATGGGCGGTACAAGATTTGAACTTGTGACCTCGTGCGTGTCGAGCACGCGCTCTAGCCAACTGAGCTAACCGCCCCTGTCGTACTTTCGGCCAGCAGTATCCGCGATACGCGGGTGGAAATCAAGGGGTTTTGCAGAATTCCGAAAAATATGCTTGTAGGGCACCCGCGTGCGAGGACGCCCACTGGCGAATGCCGGCATCAGAAGGGCAGGTTTCGCCGAATCACGGCCGCCGCAGCCAAGGTACGCTGGAAATTGCCGATGCGGACGGTCAGGGAGATCTGGACGCTCTTGCAGTCCAGCCCGTTGTCCGTTGGTGTCTTGGTGAACGTCGCAGCGGTGACGCTGTTGCAGAGCACATACTGGCGGCCATCGCTGTTGGTGACCAAGTACAGAGTCCCGTTGTTGAACAGGTAGCTGATATTCTGGTTCGTAGCGGTGAAGAAATTGCATCGGTTAGAGGCCGCGCTGGGATCGACAAAGTACCCAGTGCGAAGCTGGCTGGTCATGCGCGTCAGCGCCTGGCGGGCGTTGTTGATCGTCTCGTACATCTCCTCGTTTTCGCTGTAGTTGATGGCAGAGGCATTGAACGCCACCGCCACAGCCGCAAGCAGCATGGCCGAGATGGCCAGACCGATCAGGCATTCCACAAGCGTGAACGCCCTTCGGGTTGATGGTCTGTGATTGATGATTGATAATTCGCCCATAGTGTTAGTCCATCTGGAATGCCGGGTGTCCATCACCCCGTCACTTGTGTTGTCCCACCGTCAATATCGCGCGCGAATCCAGCTCGTGGAGGTGATCAGTTGACCACCCTGATGGATATTCACCGTGATCCGAACGAAGTCGGTCGAACGATCCGTCGCCACCGTATCGAAGCTCGTGGCGCTGATGTTCTGGACAGTCACCTGCTGGGTGAATCCAGCCAGATCATTGAGTGTCCCCCGGCTCGCGTTGATGGGCGGCGAGAACGTGGCATTGTCAAAGTCATCGACGTCGTCATAGGAGGCCAGACTTCCCTCCTCTGGTCCGAAGGTCGTCCAGCTCATTCCGGGCGGATCTACCACCGGTAGCAGGGTCGTCAGCTCCCGGATTTGCTCGATTAGGAACTCAGCTGTGGACAGGTCTGCTCCGACACCGTTGGCTTGTGTGAAGGAGTTGGTCGCCACGGCCAGGGCCGTGATCGACAACCCGACCAGCACCACCGCGATCATCACTTCGATCAGCGAGAATCCCTTGCAGTTCCGCGTTGCAGCCATGATACTACCCCCCTCCGGTAAACGCCGCCAGCCTATTTGCCTGTAACGAGGTTCGACATCTTGAAGATCGGCAGGATGATGCTCATCGCGATGAAACCGACCAGCGCACCCATGCACACGATCATAATCGGCTCGATCATCGAGGTCACCGCCTTGATCACGGTCTTCAGCTCGCGGGCATAGAAGCTCGACACGTCCCGCAGAACATCCGCCATGTTGCCGGATTCCTCGCCGCTTCGAATCATCTGCACGACGCTGCTGGGCATCAGTGTGTAGCGACTCAGACTGGAAGCGATCTTCTTGCCCTGCCGCACCTCCTCGTAGACCCCCAGCCACATGTCCTTGTATAGAACATTGCCGGCGATGTGAGCCGTGATGGACAGCGTATTGAGAATCGGCACGCCCGCCCTTGTCAGCACGCCCATCGTATGGAGGCTTCGCGTGATGTACAGACTGCGGCACAGCGTGCGGATCAACGGTAACACCAGCTTGGTCTTGTCCCACCACACCCGACCGACTGGCGTGTTGATGAAGTACCAGAAGCCCCAGAAACCCGCGCCGATGGCGGGGATCATGACATACCACCAGTGTCGCACGAAGGCACTTGTGGCCATCAGCAGGAGTGTCGGGACCGGCAACAGACGCTCCTTGCCCCGGAACAGGGCAGTGAATCGCGGCAGGACGAAACACAGCAGGAAGATGGTCACGCCGACCGCCATCACGGCGATGATGATCGGATAGACCATCGCGCCCTTGACTTGGGAGCGTGTCTCCGCCTCCTGGTCCAGATACTCGGCCAGTTTCTGTAGCATGTCGCTGAGCGAGCCGGAGGCTTCGGCCGCTGCCACCATGTTGATATAGAGGTTGCTGAAGATGCCTGGGTGCTCCGCCAGGGCCTGGGAGAAGCTGTTGCCCTCTTCGATTCGGATTTTGAGGTCCCGGATCGCGGTCTTGAATTTCTGGTTGTCGCACTGCTCCGCAATCCCCTCGAGGGCATCCTGCAGGCTGATTCCTGCGCGGACCATAACAGCCAACTGCGTGGTGAACTGCAGAATGTGCTTGCGGTTGGGGCCGAACTCGACTCGAAAGCCACGCAGTCTCGCGAGCACACTGTCCGTCCCGGACACATTGTGGGACGACTCGTACCTTCGAGAGCTCTCGATAGGATTGTCGTGGAACCCACTCTGGCGGACCTCGGAAGTCGCCGCCGCCTCGTAGTCTTGTGCCGTATGTGCTGCCATAACGTCCCCTCTAATTCTCTGCCCCTACGACCACTCCCTGCTTGGCTTGGTCCGTCTTGCCCGCGGCTGCCAGCATCTTCTCCATCTTGCCCGGGTTGCCGGAGCGAACGATGGCCTCCTCCCGGTCGATGAAGCCCTTGAAGTACATTTCCGCGATGCTGTGATCGAGGCTCTGCATGCCCAGCCGCCGCGAGGTCTCAATGATGTTCGGAATCTCGTAGATCCGGTTCTCACGGACGCAGTTGCGGGTGGCGGAGGTGCACAGGAGGATTTCCGTGCAGGGCACCATGCCCGGCTGATCGATGCGCTTGAACAGAGTCTGCGAGACGACCGCCTGGAGCGTGTTGGCCAGCATCGTACGGATCTGGTTCTGCTGACCGGCGGGGTAAATGTCGATGATCCGCTCGATGCTCTGCGAGGCGTTGATCGTGTGCAGAGTGCTGAAGACCAGGTGGCCCGTTTCGGCGGCGGTGATCGTGAAGCTCGTCGTCTCCAGGTCGCGCATTTCGCCGACCATGATAATATCAGGGTCCTGCCGCAAGGCGTGCCGAAGCCCGGATGCGAAATTTGGACAATCCGAGCCGATTTCCCGCTGCTCGATCATGCACCGGTCGTTCTCGATCAGGTACTCGACGGGGTCCTCCAGCGTGATGATTCGCTTGCTGCACCGGGAATTGATCAGGCCGATCATGGCGGCCAGTGTCGTGCTCTTCCCGGACCCGGTGTGGCCCGTCACGAGCACCAGGCCGCGAGGCAGATCGGTCAGCTCCTTGACGATCGCAGGCAGGTGCAGATCGTCGATCTTGAGCACCTGGTTCGGAATCACGCGGAAGGAGATAGCGACGGTGTCGCGCTGAAAGTGGGCATTGACGCGGAATCGGTGCCCGTCACTGACAGCCGTGGAGAAATCCAGGTCGCGCGTCTCCTCGAATTTCCTCATCTTCTCCGGCCCGACCATCGCCAGCACCATCCCCTTTGCGTCCTGGTTCGTTACAGGCGGGAACTCCGTCGCAATCAGCTCGGTGTCTCTTCGCAGCACCGGCGGCATGCCCACGTTGATATGCACGTCGCTGGCGCGGTTCTCAATCGCCGTTTCCAGAATGATCCTGATATCCAGCATAGCTCAGTCCTGTGACAACGCCCGATGCTTCGGGCGGATCAGCTCATGTTTTCCGTGAAGACTTCATCTTCGCTCTGCCCGTATATCTCGGTCACGCGAAGCACTTCTTCCAGTGTGGTCAACCCCGCCTTGATCTTCTTGATCCCGTCGTGGAACAGGGTGTCCCGGCCGCTCGCCCGGAAGGCCCGACGCATGTTGTTCACGGAGGAGTCCTGATTGATGATGTCGCGGAACCTGTCGTCGATCAGGAGCAGCTCGAAGATGCCCACCCGCCCGGAGTACCCGGAGCCTCGGCAGGCCTCGCACCCGGCGCCATGCCTCAGCTCCTCCGGCTTGACGCCGGCCCGCTCCATATACTTCTCCATGTGCTCGGGCAGGTGGTCGGCCTGCTTGCACTTCGGGCAAATCCGCCGCACGAGGCGCTGGGCCACCGCAGCGTTCAACGAGGCCGCGATCAGGTACGGATCGATTCCGATGTTCACCAGTCTCGTGATGCTCGTGGCGGCGTCATTCGTGTGCAGGGTCGAGAGAACCAGGTGACCCGTCAGGGCCGCCTGGACCGCGATTCTCGCCGTCTCATTGTCGCGGATTTCGCCGAGCATGATCACATCCGGGTCCTGGCGCAGCAGACTGCGCAGCGCGGCCGCAAAGGTCAGCCCGGTCTTCTCGTTGACTTGTACCTGGTTGCAGAAGTCCAGCTCGTATTCGACAGGGTCCTCGACGGTGGATATGTTCAGCCGGTGACCGTCCATCCCGCACAGAGCGGAGTACAGCGTGGTGCTCTTTCCCGATCCCGTCGGCCCGGTGACCAGAAGAATGCCGTGCGGCATGTTCACCTGTTCCCTGAAAATCGCGCAGACGTCCGGTTCCATCCCCACGTGCTCCAGCCCGCGCGCGATGGACTTGCTGTCGAGCACTCGCACGACGGTCTTCTCGCCGCGATTCGTCGGCAGCGTGGAGATGCGCAGGTCGATGGCCCGGCCTCCAACGATGGCCGAGACCTTGCCGTCCTGAGGCAGCCGCCGCTCCGAGATGTCAAGGTTCGCCATGATCTTGATACGCGAGACAATGGCAGGGTGCATCTTGATCGGCGCCTGGGTGGTCTCGAACAGCACACCGTCGATGCGGTAGCGGATCCTCGTCTGGCTCTCCTTGGGCTCGATGTGAATGTCACTGGCCCCGTCCCGCACGGCGTTGCTGATGAGATAGTTGACGAATTTGATGACAGGCGACTGTCCGGCCATCTTCTCGAGGTCTTCCGAGTCTTCCTTCTGATCCTGGACGACCTCGACGTCCGTCATGTCGCTGATGATATCATCGAGGTTGCACTCGACAACCTCGTCCTCCTGGAAGGACTCGCAGATGGCGGCGATATCTTCCGCCGCGCACACGAGAACTCGCGTCTCCATCTGCGTCTGACGCTTCACATCCTCCAGGGCGAAGATGTTCGCCGGCTCGCTGGTGGCGACAACGAGGGTGTCCTGCTCGACACCGATCGGAACGATGTTGCTGCGCCGGATGAACTCCAGGTCGAGCTTGTGAAATGCGTCCTTGCTCACATCCTGCGGGGTAACGCGCCGAAACTCGAGGCCGCTGAGTTTGGCCTTGGCCTCCAGCACATCCGTCGCGCCGGCCAGGTTCTCCTTCAGCACCCACGTAGCGGCATCCATGCCGGGTCGGCTCATCAGCTCGCGCCGCATGCGACCGTACTGCTCGTCGCTGATCCTGCCCATCTCCAGTAGAATGTCGGCCACGTCCCGGACGTGTGACTGGCTCGACGGCTCCGGAGAATACAGGTCACACAAACCGCGCACCGACTCGTCTTCGGCGGGATTCTCGAGTGCCGCAGGCATCTCGACGTTTGAAGGCCGAGGCGGGGCTTTGTCTTTTGGATGAGATAGGAAACGTAACATCATTGTGACAACTTAAGCACGACATCATACTCTCCGGTCTCGGCGGATGTCCCGCCAGCCGGGTCCCCATCGCCCCGCCATGCCAGCTCGACGAAATCGCGGCCAATGCGGGTGATGACAAAACCTTCGATGGTGTCGCCCTGCCGCAGAAGCGTGTCGTTGATCATGCAACTGCTGGCTTGGGCGGACTGCATCACGCTCAGAAGCGAAAGCGAGCCGGCCCGCTGCTTCAGGCGCTGCCGCTGCACAAGGGCGGCCTCGGCCGCGGAGTCGGTCTCCGGCGTGATCTCGGACTTCATGTCCTTGGCGAACGCTTCCACCTCAAACGGGTTCTTCACGAGGTCACTCACGTTCACCTGGAGAACGCCCGAGAACTCGGAGAATTTCTTGAGGATCTGGTCCATCCTGGCGATCATCTCGGCGCTGACGCCGGTGAGGCGACTGATGGCCACCTCGATCTTCGTCTGCTCCTCGTCGGCCTGCTTGGCCAGCGCCGCCTGCGGCTGGCTCTTGCGAATCATGAACCACAGGCACAACAGGCCGATCGATACGAGGATGGCCACGAGAATCGTGCTCTTCCGCAGGCTCCTGGAGTCCGTGACCACGGTAAGGTATTCAAGAGAGCCGGCCTCTTCGGGCGCGTTGGGCTGGCGCTGTCCGCCGTTTTTGGTCTGGTTCGACGCATTCCCGGCCCCTTGTTCACGCATGAAAGAAAGCATATGCAGCCCCATCAATGTCTATCCTCTGGTTCGCACGGGCATTCCACACGGACGCTCCGCCACGATCACGCCGCCTTGTTCTGGAAGAAGACGCTCAGAATGAAGTCGGCCCCCACCTGCCCCTCGTTGTCGTTCTGTTTCTGCAGGTTGAGTTGTCTCAGCTTCATGATGCGTGGGAGTTTCTCGATTTCCAGGAGGAACGAGTAGAACGAATTGAAATCGCCCACCCACTTCATCTCCAGTGGCTGCTCCACGTAGCCGCTGTTGTCCTTGGGCACGAGCGTGCGAATCGTCTTGGGTTTGAGCCCCTGTTTCTGGGCCACCACGGTCACCTGCTCCAGGACCTTGTGGACTTCGCTGGTCGGGGGCAGCTTGCTCTCGAAGAAGCGGATCGCCTCTTCGAGCTGGGCGAGTTGTTTGTTCAGGTCGTCCGCCTTGGCCGTCGCCTCTTCAAATTCGGCCAGCTTGGCGCGCTTGCCGTCCACGCGTTGCTTGGCCTCGGCCAGGTGCTGATTCGCCGGCTTGATCATATACTGGTAGCCGGCCGCTGCCACGCCCACCAACAGGATGAAGAATACCGCCTTTCGAAGACCGCTGGTCATGATGTCACTCCTGCACACGGCGGCCTATCCTCGGATCGCCGCGTGATCTTCCAAAGAACACCGGAATTAGAACTGATACACGGAATGCGCCGCCTTGGCCTTGATGTCCTCGACGTCCTCCTTTGTCAGATGCACCTCCGGGCGCAGCACGGCCGTGAGCTTGAACTGCCGGAATGCGATATCGTCCACCTTCTTCTCCGTGGACTCCACCAGGGCCACGTCGGTCAACAGAGTCGACCCGCCGAGCCGCTCGATATACGCCGCCACCTGGAGGTCGCTTGGCGACACTCCCTCGATTTCCAGATGGGTCTCGATCTGTTTCTCGGCCGAGAGCTTCAACTCCAGCTCCGAGGGTGCCTGTTGCTCCTGGGCGGCCTGGTACCTGGTCTTCGTGGCAACCGCCTGAGCCGCCCGGCTCATCTCCTTCTGCTGCAGATTCACCTTGAGCAAGGACACGCCGGCCGGCAGGTTGTTCGTCAACGACGCCAGCACGACGCTACGCGGCACCGGCTCCAGCAACTCGGCTGTCGTCAGCGCGGTCCTCATCATCTCCTTGCGCTTCGTCTGAAGTTCCTCGAACTTCTTGATCGACTCCTGCATGCGCGCCATCTTGGCGTTGACCAGGGACTCCTCGGCGCCGCAGGCTCGCTGGCGGATCTTGATCGTCACAAACGAGCCGCCCAGGGCAGCCATGACTACCGAGAACAGAACCAGGCACATCAGGTTGGCCCGGCGTGACTCGTTGCTCTGCACATAATCGTCCGGCACGAAGTTTATGTTTGACATTGCTGTTATCTACCTCCGTTGAGGGGACTGACACGCCCGGCGCCGTCACCTCAGGAAAGACTGAGGCCAAAGGAGAGGGCCCAGCCGACCTTGCCGTTTCTGCGATCCAGGCCGAGGCGCTCGGGGTCCGTCATCTGGATGGCGGCCATGCAATCGCCCATCTGTGCCTGAATCTCCAGTTGCCTGGCAATCGTCCGGTAGACGTCCGGGTCCACCGCCAGTCCCGACAGGAAAATCAACCGCTCGATCTGCACACCCTTGTAGAGCGAAAGGAATTCACGTCTGCAGGCAATCAATTCCATCACGAGCCTGCCGGTCAGTTTTTCGTCCTTGAGCTGTTTGGTGCCCACCGGAATGGAGCACGCGTACAGCGGATTCTTGTGCCGGCTGATCACGACGTTCGTGCAGTCCGGCTGGATGTCCAGCAGCATGACGATCGAATCGAGATCGGTCTTGCGCCGTCCGAAGAAGCGGGCATAGCAGGCCGCCAACGCCACGGGCCAGACGCAAATCGATTTGAGCGTCAGACCGGCCCGCTCGTAGATCGCCAGATGCCTGTCGATCACCGCTCGCTCCGTCGCCAGAACCAGGACGTTGTCCTGCTCGGCGGGGATGTACTTGACCACGGTGTTCTTCTCAAGCGGCTCGAACGGCAGCTTTTGCTTGATCTTGGCGAAGATCGCCTCCTCAATCCTGCCGTCGAACTTCTTGGGCCATCGAATGTGGTCGATGAACACCTCGCTGGCGGGCAGCGCCGCCACGACCTCCCTGCCTTTGAAGTGCCCTTCATGGGTGGACTCACGCATCACGTCGATGGCCCACCGCTGCCAGCGGGCCGTCCCCGCGATGATATCCGCGGGACAGCCGACGTATTGCCCGGCGATCAGGACTGCGTCCTCCGAGCCGTTGGCAAGCTGCGACAACGTGAGGCAATCGTTGCCCAGATCCACACCGATAGGGTATGATTGTCTTTTTCCAAGTCCAAACATGCAAGGTTCGCCTACATTAGAAACGTGTTGACTTTCTTCCCTCTGTCTGTGGCGACAGGGATTGCAACTCGCGCTGCTGCGTCGTTCCTGAACCCCCCTTTTCCTTCCGGTAGCACAGCCATGTTGACCTTCACCGTAAGCTTCTGGCGGTAGTATCTCGGCAATCAATCCGACGCCGATTAAAATATATGAATGGAACACAGCAAGGCCAAAAACGCATGGGAGATTCGTCACCGGGCGCAGCCGGATATGGGTGGGGTGAAGACGCATGCCGAGAGCAAACGAGCGTGTGCTGCCGACCTGGAACACACAGACGCTATGGGGCCTACACGTCCTACCGGCCCTATTCCGCTCTGGGCCGGCGACTCATCAGGTCGTCGATGGCAGCCTGGACGGGCTTTCCGTCGAAGAGGACGTCGTGCACGGCCTGGGTTATCGGCATCTCGACCGCATACTGCCGAGCCAGAGCGACGACGGACTTGCAGGTAGAGATTCCCTCCACGACCGACTCGGTAGCTCCCTGCGCCTCAGCGAGCGACTGTCCCTGTCCTATTCTCTCGCCAAAAGAGCGGTTGCGGCCGGTCGGCGAGATGCAGGTGGTCACCAGATCGCCCAGTCCGGTCAGACCGGCGAATGTCTGTTCCCTCGCGTCCATGGCCACGCCCAGTCGCGTGATCTCCGCCAGGCCGCGTGCCAGCAGAGCCGCCTTGGCATTGTCGCCGGCGCCGATCCCATCGACTATGCCGGTGGCGATGGCAATCACATTTTTCATCGCGCCGGCCAATTCGACGCCGACAACGTCCGTATTCGTATAGACGCGAAGCCACCCGCAGGTGAACGTCTGTTGAATGCCCCGGGCCAACTCCTCGTCCTCCGCCGCCGCACAGGCGGTCGCAGGGAGCTTTCTCGCCAGCTCGTCGGCGATGGTTGGACCGCTCAGGACCGCCAATCCCGCGCCTTCCCCGAGCACGTCCCGGATGATCTGCGTCGGGCGCAGCAAAGTGCCGTTCTCAATGCCCTTGGCCACCGAGACGATGGGGACTGCCCTGGGGACGCGGGTCTTGAGACGGTTCCACACGCTCCGCATATACTGGCAGGGTACGGCCGAGACAATCAGATCGGCCCCTACCATCGCTCGCTCGTCTCTCGGCTCAAAGACCACCGAGTCGGGCAGCGCGTAGCCGGGCAGGAATTTCGTGTTCTCCCGCTTGCGCTCGATCTGGGCCAACTGCCCGGCATCGTAGCCCCACATCCGTGTGGCAATCCCCTTCTCACATAGCAGGATCGACAGGACGGTCCCCATCCCACCGTCGCCGACGATCGTGACGTTCCCGTGTCCGCTCGATGACATCCCGATCCCTGTCCTTGCCTGTTCGGCTCCCAGAGACGCCACGGCGGCGCTCCTGGCAGTGCGGATTAGACCGGCAAATGCATAGGATGTCAATGCTGCCATGTCTTCAGCGACCGCGGGCCGATATCCTTCACAAAGAATCTGCGCGCGTCCTAATCCAAGTCACAAGGTAAGCCGATAGACCTGCAAGAATTGGAGCTTCGCGACAGGGTGGTGATTCCCGAAAAGCGAGCGGCCCGCAAAGCCGCTCGCTTCTATTCTGTGCCCGCTCAGCATGTCAATGGTGGCGACAGGCCCACTCGAAGCCGCAGATGTCGTCCCTCGTGCCATAGAGCCCATCATACCCGGCACGCCAATCCTCAAAACCTAAGGCAGCGGGATCGCTCTAACGAAGATCTGGTTGACGAAGACGCCATCTCCCCGGTCGAGGCTTCGATTGAAGGCAATCCACTGGCCATTGGGCGCGACGCAAAGGGCATCGGGCGAACGCCCGGGGTAGAGCGTCGGGTCCGTGATCCTCTCCGATTCCCCGAAGTGCGCGTCGCCCTCGATCACATTTGTACGCCAGATCGAATTGTCCGA
>JAFGJR010000270.1 GCA_016928975.1 Sedimentisphaerales bacterium
GCCGAGAGGGCGCGGTTGTAGATGCGGAAGTCATCGATCGAACCGTCGAAGTACGCATCGGCGGTGTATTGTGAGCGGCCCAGCCAGTTCTGGGTGGTCTCGCCGATATCGCTCGGCAGGGTGTCCGTGGGAGCCTGGCCCGCCAATGCGCCGTCGAAGTACAGTCTCAGTTCCATGTTGGCGCTGTCGATGACCCCGGCTACGTGATGCCAGCCCGAGGGCAGGGTGAACGGCGCCGGGCACAGATTCGTGCCACCGCCGGGACCGTTGACTTCAAACAGCAGCGCGCCGTCTCCGCCCCGCGCCGGACAGATGAAGAAGTATCGGTTGGTGCCTGACCCGAAATCGAAAATCCGCTGCCATGCACCCCCTTGTCCGGAGAAATCCACCCACATGCCCAACGTCGCGTCCGTCAGGGAACCGGTCAGCGCGCCGATCGGCAACTCGACGTAGCTGGCAACGCCGTCCAGAACGAGCGCGGTTCCATAGCCGGTCGGTCCCGGTCCATAGCTGGGACTCATCACGGGTGTGCCGTCGTACCCATTGCCGGAGCCGTCGGTCAGATTGTTCTCCATCGCGTAGTACGCGACGAGGTTGGCCGTGCCGGGATCGACGGGCTCTTCGGGTAGAGGTGGCGCCACGCGGTAGAGCCGGATATCGTCGAAGTACGCCAGGCCCTTGCCCGAGCCCGAGACCCCAACGGTAAACGAGGTGACGTTCTTCGCCGCGTTGCCCAGCGAGGCAAGCGAGATGTTCCATTGTTGCCACAAAGGCGCCGTCAGGGCGTCGGTGCCGCCAGGGTAGTCAACCCTTGTCCCGTTGACTTTGGCGTACAACTGTCCGGCGTTGTTGCCCAGGCTGCCGCGGAAGTACACCACGAGCATTTGCGCCCCAGCCAGGGTCCAGTCCTGAGCGCCATCGAACGTGCGCGTGGCTTCCGAGATCGTGGCGGTGCCGGTGTTGTCATAATAGAGCGGCCCGGATTGCTCGCCGCTAAGGACGATCGACTCCTCGACATAGGGCGGATTGTCGTGACCTATCAACGAGCCGTTCGCGTTGTTCTCGTAGCCATCGATCCAGACATCGAAGATCTGATTGTCCTCTTCCTCGCTGTAGCTCTCGAAGTCGTCGATCGTGATATACGGTCGGGTCGCGAAGCTCCAGAGAGCGCCTTCCCACGCGCTGGGTGTGGCAGCCTCGTTAACCTCATTGATCTTCCAGTAGTAGGTGGCGCCGAGGTCGAGCGTGCCTGCATCGTACGTGCTGTCGGTCACGGTGTCGACCAACGCGGTGCCCTCAGCAACGGCATTAGGATCGGTACTCAAGTAAACCTCGTGCGAAGCCGCCTCGCGGCCGGGACGCCAGCTCAGCACGACCTCGGGTTCGAGATCGATGGTGCCATCGGCCGGTTCCGGCTCGCGCGCCTGGACAGGCAGATAGGAGAACCTCACTTCGCTCAATCCATACGATTTCTGCGTGCCGTAATTGCTGTGGATGTTGATCCGCAGCGCCTGGGCGGCAATGCCTCCCAGGTCCAAAACCGTGCCTTCGTAGGTGGCGACCGCCGGTCCCTGGGGCAGGGCGAAGTCGCCCAGACTCGTCCAGTCGGTGCCGTCGCTGGTGTATTCGATCGTCACATCTTTGGCACTGAGACCGAGCCAGGCCTCGAAGGCCATGTTGTAGTTCCAGAGACGCATCTCCATGAGTTTGTAGATCTTGTCGAAATCGAACTGAATCCAGACCGGCTCGCTGCCGACGGGGTTGCCCAGCCACATGTGGGCCTGGTTGTTCGAATGCTGCCCGTTGGGGCTGAGGCCGGAGCCGTCCACGACCCTCTCGGGTCCTTCGCCTGCAGCGGAAGTGGTCGAAGCCGTCGCGACGACGTTCTCGATCGTGTACGTGACCGGCTCCGTAGTGAAACTCCAGACCTCGCCGGTGAAGATCGTGCTATCCGGCGGCGCGTTGACTTCGTCGATCCGCCAGTAGTAAGTCTGACCGAACTCGAGCAGTCCGTCCGGATTGAACGTTGTGTCCGTTTGACCCTGGCCGGCCAGCACGCCCAGCGGATTGGCCCGGCCGGCAGCATTGACGTCGTCGAACGAGGTCCCAAAGTACACATCATGGGCCACCGCAGACTCGCTCGCCGTCCAACTAAGGACCGCGTCGCGAGGCACATCCGTCTGACCTTTCCCAGGACTCGAGTTCCTCGCGATAGGCTGGCCCGGCTTATGTACGAAATTGAAGGCAATGTCCGACGGACTCAGAACACCATCATGGATACGCACTTCGGCGATGGAGCCCGTGAAATTCACAGCGCTGAGCACGCCCGCACCACTGTTGTCTGCCTGAGCAGCGACCCGGATGATATTGGGCCCATGGGTGTTAAGCGCTACAGCACGGGTGGTGTTCTCCTCGGCATTGACGTAGAGGCGAACGGTGGTTCCGTCATACGTGTAAACCAAATACCACCAATTCCCAGCGGCTGGAGCCGGTGCATGCGGGGCCGACCAAGGCATGTCAGGAGCGTCCCAGTGGGCGACAGCGCCCCAGGTCCCGTGGTTGCCGTAGTTGAAGCCCATGTTCGTGCCGGCCGGTCCGCCACGGTGACTCCAGGAAACCATGGTCTCCTCGCTCACGAAGTCCGGGCCATTGTAAGCCCAGACTTCGATCGAACGCGTGCCGGCCCCTGTGATGCCGGCGACGGACAAAGGACCCTCGAAGTAGCTGGCTCCGTCAAAAGTCACTGCCTTACGTCCGTCGACGTCTTCGACCACGGGATTCCCCACCGCCGTGAAGTCGCCCAACGTCCCGCGGTTGGTCCAGGTCGTCACGCCGCCTCCGTAGGCGAGGTCTTTGGCCCTCAGGTCAACCAACAGTTCTTCGGCCGTGATGATCTGGGCCATCGTCCGACCTGAGAAACACAAGACAAAGCCTACCAGAGCTAAATAGTCCAGTTTCTTCCACATCGCACGATTCCTCCAGTTTCGAGTATGGATGACACCTACTGTTCACGCCCGCAGACCTCGGTCGGAATGCTCACCGCGGCACGGGGTATCAGCCCCAAGGCTCAAGTGTACCCTCACCGTCAGAATTCGTTTTCCTCGGTGTCGCTGGCATCCAACCTCACTTCCACCTCCTGATTCGGCCCAAAACCGGGAAGCCTACCGAGAGCAGGGCCTACCCTACGCTTAACTTGTAGTCTACCACAGCGTGGCGCCCTACGCAACACGGCTCCGCGGGAGAGTTGTCCTCGTTCTCCTGGGGGGTTTCATTGGCGTCTGACGCAGGGGGCAACTGGCTTTGTCCTGAGCCTGGGTCCGTGCCTTGACCCGGGTGCCGGGGCGCGGATGGCTGTCGGGGCAAGACGAATGATGTAAGGGTCCAAGGATGAAGACTCTCGGCACTCTTCGGTGCTCCGTTCGCGAGCGGGGCCTTCCGATGCCATCGACGGAGACAAGTCGGAGACAAGAGAAGAAGACCAAGGACTTCACATATCGTAAGTACTTGGCCACAGGAGGTTATGGATAGATACCGCAACAGGGGCATAGTGTAGAGTCGAGACGTGGCGCGGTGGTTTAGGTGGCGCCTATCTGTTGCCGGCCCTTTCGTCTGCCGGGGCCGCCCCTGGCCCTCACGGGTTGGGCGTTGCCTCTCTCTGGCACCCCCGCAGACTTCCCTTGTTGCACATTGAATCTGTCCCATGCGTGCTGCCACCCAATACCCCGGCGGAACCGCAGGATGCGTCTCTCGTCTCTTCTCCTGCGACGGCGGCCTTCCCCATGGTTGCGGCGGGTCGGCTTCCGCGGCTTCGTTTTCGGGGCCTGCTCGGTGTTCACTGCGCGTTGCGGCCCGCATGGCCTGCTGACTCCCTAACGGAGCCTTTTCTTGGAGTGCTTCAGTCC
>JAFGJR010000271.1 GCA_016928975.1 Sedimentisphaerales bacterium
CAACCAATGGCTGAACTCAGGGCAGTCGCTTGCCTCACTGGCATCCACGATTGTCACTGGGTAGGTGAATCCAAGGGGAGGATGGACTTACACAGGTTCATCTCTCCCCTTCTTCTTATATACCGGATGTGAGGCCCTTGCAGTCGAGTCCAGGGTATCGGTCAGGGGCGCTGCGGACATGGTCGGCATGTGAGCGTATGCGTTGAGGCCACCGCTTGATTTCGCCTCCTCACAGCCTTTCATGCATATCTCCATGTCTACTGCCGGCCAAACCTGTCGCTTGCGAGGCAAAATGAGTAAAATCGGCTGAATAGAGAGAATCCCTCTTGACAAGGCGGTTCAAATTTGGTAATCTTGCTAATATCTTTCCAAGGCTGTCTTCAGGGTCTGAAGAGCAGCGTTGGCAGGGGGCGGCATGCAGGTTGGGGGTGACTACGGAAATCGCGAGAAACAGGACAAGTACCTTGTTTGGATTGCCGAAGAGGGGATGGAACTATAAATCCGGACACAGAGGGACTATGGAGACCGCACGGTAGCGCGGGTATCAGGGCGTTTTGTTTCTAAGGGGTGGAGCATGGTGGAGAGAGTTGGCATTCAGGCAGTACGGGCAGACGTGGACCGTTATGGAGCTCAAATGACTGGGAAGATCGCGGCAATCAGAGGAGATATCGCTCGGATTATCGGAGTGTTGGCGATCACGTTGTTGGCCGGCAGTTCTGCGTTCGGCCAGTTCATCGTCCAGCCCATGAAGCTGGTCGTTCCGTTGTCGCCCGGCAGACTGGCCCCAATCGAGTTGATGGTCGAAAACACGACCCAGAATACGATCCAGACCGTGGATCTGCGGATCACCGATATCACTCAGGACGCGAACGCCATCTGGCAGGCGATTGAGCCCGACGCGGTGGTCGTGACGGGACCCGACGGAAGCCAAATGGTCAATGTCGGCACAGATGTGAATCCCAATTTCGTGGATATCTCCAGAAGGCGAAGCTGTCAGAGCTGGCTGCGTCTGCTTCGCAATCAGGTGGAAGTCCGGCCGATGAACCGCGTCCCGGTCCGGATCATGGTCGAGGTGCCAGCGGGCACCCGAGGGTATTACTGTGCGGCGCTGCTGGCCCAGGCGGCCATTGGGCAGCGGGAGATTGACGGTTATCAGTCCAATGTCGTGCTCGAGTTCGTGGTTCCGATCATCGTTGAGGTCCAGGGGCGTCCCGAGCCGCAGGATGTAGCGCTGACGGATGTGGGCCTGGAGTTCCGGCCGCAGGATGAGCTGGGACCGGCTGCCACTCTCGTCACCCTGTCAGTTAACAACAATGGCGGAACATACTCGCTGCTCAAAGGCTATGCGAGGGTCTGGGGGAAGCTCGCCGGACACTGGCGCAAGATCACCGACGTCGAGTTCCCCAATGATATCAGCATGATTCCCGGTGTGCAGTTCCGTCTCAAGACCGACGTGGGACCGGCGCTGGGCCAGGGCGAGTACAAGGTTCAGGGCTACCTGTTCGTAGACGGCAGGCAGGGGTCCGACATCACCAAGGAACTGACCTTCAAGGGCGATCCGCGCGTGCGAGGCCCCGTCAGGGGGACCGGAGCGCTGGATCTGGACCCCAGGGAGGTGATGCTTACTACTCAGCCCGGTCAGACCCGTGCCGCGACGCTTCTGGTGGTCAATGCCTCTGACGAAGCGGTCACCGTCAACGTGGACGTGGGTTTGCCCGATCTCATGGTGAACAAGGTCTTCGACACGCTACGTGGCGACCAGTTCGATTGCGCCAACTGGGTGGAGGTGAGCCCGACCAGCTTCACGCTGGAAGGCCATCAACGGATCAATCTGCGGATTCTGTCCCGTATGCCCGACGACGCTGGAAACGCGAACTACTACGCGATGATCCGGCTTCATGCCCGGCACGCTGATGGGCAGGAGGCGGGCAAGACTGACTCTCGTGTGTGCATCCAGAACCGGAAGGTGCCGGGCAGTATTCGGGTCGATGGTATGGCAGTGCGGCTGTCTGAGCTGGCCCCGAGCCGGTATGCGGTGGCCGCCCAATTCGGCAACTTCGGCAACGCCCACGTGCAGCCGACCTGCTGGGCCGTCCTGACCGCGGTGCCCAGCAACCAGACCGTCAAGAAAATCAACCTCAGCAATGACATCCTCTCGCAAAGCGGGCTCATGCTACCGCTGGAGACTCGCAGCTTCACAGGGGTGATGGATATTGCGGCGGTGCCCGCCGGCAATTACCGGCTGACCGCTGCGTTGATGTATGAGCAGGGAGACGTGGTCTACAAGCAAACCGGCTTGGAAGTGACGGCTACGCCGAATGGAAAGGTGATCCGTCAGTTCGAGCTCAGCGGTCCGCCGGTACCGATCAAACTGTAGCATGCCACAGGGCTGGCATTTGCTTAACTGAACGCAAGGCGCGGGATTGCCGATATCCGAACAGGCCGTGGGATGGCGTAGTTACGGCTGCTGAAAGGGACGTTAACCTATGGCACCGAAATATATCGGTAGAACATTATCGGGCGGGGTGATGGCTCTGTGCATAGTCCTTCTCTTCACGCCACAGACCTACAGCCAGGCATTTACCGGGAGGATCAAGACCTTCCACATCTCCGGCACGGTGGGCCTGCCCGGCGTGACCATGCAGGGCTTGCCCGGCAGTCCGGCGCCAACCACGGATGAGAACGGCGTCTACAGCGTCGAGGTCCGCTACGGCTGGAGTGGAACCGTCACACCCGTCAGGGCCGGGTACACCTTCGAGCCGAAGCAACGCGCATATACCAACATCACCGAGGACAAGACCACGGAGGACTACACGCCGACCATGCAGACGTTCACCATCGCCGGCACCACGGACAAGTCCGGCGTGAAGCTGCGCGGTTTGCCCGACGATCCCAACAGTGATGCCGACGGCCGATATCGCGTGACAGTCCCGTACGGCTGGAGCGGCACCGTCGTGCCCGAGCTCAGGGGATTCCAATTCGAGCCGGCCTCCAGGGATTACGCCCAGATCAGTGAGAACAAGATCAACGACAGCTACAGCGCGCGCATACAGATGTTCACGATCTCCGGCTCCGTCGGCACGGACGGGGTCCTGATGGGGGGTTTCCCGACCGAAGTGAAGACGAACAAGGACGGGGCCTACCAGGCGCAGGTGCCGTACGAGTGGAGCGGAAAAGTCACGCCTGTCAAAGAGGGTCATGACTTCTCGCCCCAGGCCAAAGAGTACCACGCGGTCACCGACAACTACCCGAACGAGGATTACATTGCTCAGGTGTACACCTTCGAGATCTCCGGCAGCGCCGGGATGGAGGGCGTCCTCATGGCGGGGTTGCCCGGCGATCCAATCAGTGACATGGACGGCCGATATGTCGTGCCCGATGTGCCGTACGGATGGTTTGGAAAGATCACGCCGACCAAAGCGGGCTACAGTTTCAAGCCGGCGACGATCGAGATCACGAAAGTGACCGAGAACAAGCCCAACCAGGACTTCACGGCCACCATCGTCAAGTACACGATCTCGGGAACCACCGCGATCGGCGGGGTGAAGCTGATGGGTCTGCCCACCGACATAACCAGCGGGTCCACCGGCAGCTACTCGGCGACGGTGGAGTACGGCTGGAGCGGAACCATTACGCCGGACAAGGAAGGGTACGTATTTGATCCACAGAGCCTCTTTCTCGGCCCCGTCGAGAAGGACCTGCCGAGGCAGGATTTCCGGGGCAAGGCCGTCACGTTCACCATCTCCGGCAACGTGGGACAGCCCGGGGTGATGATGCAGGGATTGCCCGGACGCGTCGTCTCCGATCAGAGCGGCATCTACAGCGTCGAGGTCCCCTACAAATGGAAGGGGAGCGTCACTCCCATCAAAGAAGGGTACATGTTCGAGCCGGACAAGAGAGAGTATATGGATATGATGGACTCGGCCACGAGCGAGGACTACACGGCCTCGGTCAGGCTGTACACCGTCTCCGGACGCATCACCTCCGACCGGGGCGCTCTCCCCGATGTGGTCGTCATGACCGACAAACAGGGCGTCACGGCCCTGACCGACGCGAATGGCGATTTCGCGCTGACCGTGGAGCACGGCTGGCAGGGCAAGCTCCAGCCGCAGAAGGATGGATGCAACTTCACCCCGATCAGCAAACCGGTCGGACCCGTGACCCAGAACCTGTCCAACCAGAGCTTCATCGGCAAGATGAGAATGGTGACCATCACGGACCGCATCGTGATCGAGGACGAGCCCGTGCAGGGGGTCAAGGTCACCGCCAAGCCAGGCGACTACACAGCCACGACGGATGCCAAGGGAAAGTATACTGTTCAGGTCCCCTTCGGCTGGACCGGGGAGCTGTGGCCGACGAAGGCGGGATTCGAATTCTACCCCGCGAGCATTCTGTATCAGAACGTGATCGAGAACGTCGATGCGACGACCGCGGCTGCCAAACCGCCGGCCGGCGATACGGCCGCCACACTGCCCGCGACTACGACGGAAACGGCCGCCAAGCCGGGGGAGCCCGTGACAGAGGCGGGCACCACGACAACGACGACCCTCGCGGACTTGAACAAGAGGGCGGCCGACGGCCAGGCGAGACCGGCGGAGCCGGCTGCGGCTCTCACGGACAGGGAGAAGCTTGACCAACTCGTGGCTGAGTACAAGAGGAAGCTCGAGGCAGTGGTCACGCGAGCGGATGCAAACCTCCCGATCGTGCCTCAGGGCGCAGCGATTCCGCCTGCCGGCATGGCGACCAACGTCGGTCCCATCGTGAGCGGGTCCTTCGCGGGCACTGTGATTGAGGTGCTGACCCAGATCTCCCAGAGGACCGGCGCGAAGGTGGCCTACGACGCGACCGTCAAGCCGGACCCGATTCAGCCGGTGACGATCACCGCTATGCCCATGGCCTCGGCGCTGCCGATGATCCTCAGCGGCACGAAGTACACGTTCCGCAGAATCGAGACGCCCGAGGAGGTCTGGCAGGTGTTTCTCCCGATCACGAACTCCTTCGCAGGCGACGAGCTTCGACGAGCCTTGACGGACATTTCCATAGTCGCCGGCGTGCCGATCATTCCGGACGAGACCGTGACCGGCCAAGTGTGGGCGGACTTGCAAGGCTATCCCCTGGAGCTGGCCCTGGAGACGATTCTGGCCGGCAGCCCGTACGTGGTCAAGCGGACGCCGAACTACTACCTGGTGGCCGACCGCAAGGTCGAGAGCGGCGCGTTCCCGAGGATCAGCGAGACTCGCCGCCTGCGTCTCAACTACATCGCGCCCATGGCGGCCAAGGCCCTTCTGTCACAGGCGTTCACGCAGTACGTCCAGGCCGACACGGATCCGAACAGTCACATCGTGACCGTGACGGCTCCGACGTCCCTGGCCGACCGCATCGTGAAGGAGCTGAAAGACGTCGACATTCGGCCGCGGCACGTGCTCCTGGACGCACGCATTGTCGCCATGGAGCGGGGCGACCTGCTCAACATCGGCGTCGAGTGGGGCATGCCCACGGCGCAGGCGGGCTTCTTCGGCAATGCCTGGGAGCGCGGCAATCAGCTCGACGACACCGTCAGTCCGGCTGGAATGTGGCCGTGGGGCATCCAGGTGGGACTCACCTTTGACAAGGCGTTCACCAATTCCCTCACGGCAGCTTTGAACCTGCTCAAGCAGAACAGCAAGGCGGACATCATCTCGAGCCCGCAGGTGATGGGGCGAGACGGCCGGCGCTCCCGAATCCAGGTCATCACGGAGGAGTACTTCATGATGACCGCCCCGCAGCAGAACCTGTTCTACAGCCAGTCGCAGCTCGAGAACATCAAGTCCGGAACGACGCTGGACATCACCCCGCTCATCGGGGACAACAACGATATCACGCTGGAGATGGCCGTGGAGGTCAGCGACAGTATCCCGCAAGGCCGGGGCAGCGATCTGCCGGTCGTGACGCGGCGCACCGCCCAGAACTCCGTGACGATCAGAGATGGCGGAACGGTGGCCGTGGCGGGCCTTACGGAGAATCGCACGAAGGACAGCGAGAAACGCGTCCCGCTCCTGGGCGACATCCCCATCCTCGGCTACCTGTTCCGCAACACCGACTCGGATAAGGCGACGCGAGAAATCGCTATCTTCATCACGGCGCACCTGGTGCCCGAGACCAGCATGGTGACCGGCCAGCTTTCCGGTGCGGCGGAGGGCGGCCGAATCCTGTCGCCCGCCACCGACTCGTTCAAACAGGAGCTTAAGGACAGCTTGTCGCGGTAGGGAGACAAAAAGCACCAACAGTGACGGGCAAGACCCGCCGTATCGTAGATGAGGAGTACTGAAGCCGTGCGAGTTGGACGTAGACATATCGTTGGGCTGCTGCTGGTCGTGCTGGCCCTCCAGGCCGCCGGCTGTCCGAGCGGCTGGAAGAAGCCGAAGTGGCTGTCCGGACAGAAGCAATTGTCCGGTCGGGAGCTGCGCGTGGAGCAGCGGGTTGGCGGCCAGGCCGTCAATCTCACGGCGGACGAGATCGTTCGCATCATGCGTCGGGTCGGCCTGGTCGATGAGCAGATTCTCAACCTGGGCCCGGGTCTGCGCGATGCGCTGCGGGCCACCGGGGCCGCCGCGCTGACCAGCGGGGGGCAGCCGGAGGTCATGCTGGCGGTCAGCGACGAGCATCTGTTCGTCCAGTCCCGCGGGCAGAGCATTTTCATCTACGACCTGAAGGAGAAGAAGTTCATCCCTGTCCCGCCGATGCCCACGGAAGTCAAGTGACGAATTCCTTCACGAGGTGTGTCCCGTGCACCGTCGTGAGATCGAAAAGCACCCGGAGGAGGGTGCTTTTTTTATTGGCTCGCTTCCTCCTCGCCCGGCGGCCGCAGGGGCAGCAGCCAGTAATGCGCAGGCCATTGAAGGTCGCTTATATCTACTACTCCGCTGCCGTCGAAGTCAGCGGCGTTGCCGCCCTCGCGGTTGCGCCACTGTTGGGCAAAGACCGCGAAATCCTTGAAGTTGATCACGTCGTCGACGTACAGATCGGCCGCGTGCCGGGTGGCCGTGAGCGTCACGTCGAGCACAATCCTGCCGGCCCCCATGGCGTCCCGTCCGCCCCATTCGCACACCCCCTCGCCGGCGGTCCCGAGGAAGATGTCCACCGGCTCGCCGGCGATGACGGTGATCTGGCCGCTGCGCGAGAGGGGGCCATAGGGCCCGTTGGGATCGTACCCGCACTCGACGCGCTCGAGCGAGGAGACCGCCTCGAATCGCCAGTAGTAATCGCTCGTCCAGGTATCGGTGGGCCAGCTTGCCTCAAAACGCAGGCTGCAAGGCGTGCCGGGCGGAAACTCGTCGACGACGACCGTTCCGCTGAGGATTCCCTCGGCCCACTGATAGTAGTACAGGAACAGGTCTGGCCACAGGTCTCGGTACGAGCCGTACAGGTCGGTGGTTAGCATCACCAGGTTCGGCTCGGTCTTGGCCGATGTGGCAAGGGTGATGTCGAACTTGCCGGCATACTGGATCTCTTCCCAGTCCGCGCGCGCATAGCTACGATCGTTGGCTGCCGCCTCGGAGTCTGTAACCGGCAAGGCCATTGGCTGGCCTGTATACGGGTTGATTGCGCCCACCTCCGCCAGAGCCTTAGCGGTCGTGGAATACTCCAGCGTGATCGCGCCCGCGGAATGGACAAGTATTGTGGAACACAGGCAGGGCAGCAGCATGGACAGCCGTCTTCGATTCGACATACTCCAACCTCCAACACACATCCGCTGACGTCCGCTTCTTGTCGAGACGCGAAATGTCGCGTCGATGACCCGCTCATGGATATAGCGTCCGGTAATCATAGTATAGCCACCCGGCGGCCGCGCACAACAAGAATTTTGCCGATAACAGTCTTGGAGGCATGGTATAATCCGCCCCGGATATGAGAGTAGACAGGGGCGCAGTGCCCGCCCGTATCAGTTGCTGAGCAGGTGAGTCGCATGACCGGAGACGCCAAGAAGCGAACCGACTGGCTGCGGAGGGAGATTCGAAGACATGACTACCGGTACTATGTCCTCAGTCAGCCTGAAATCAGCGACCGGCAATACGACGATCTGTTCGCGGAGCTCAAGGCTCTGGAGACGAAGCACCCGGAGCTTGTGACGGCGGACTCGCCCACGCAGAGGGTATCCGGCCGGCCTCTGGAGGAGTTCGCCACGATCCGCCACGCGGTCCCCATGCTCAGCGTGGACAATACCTACAGTGCCGACGAGTTGCGGGCATTCGATACCAGGGTCCGAAAACAGCTCGGCATGGCCGATTACGACTACGTCGTCGAGCTCAAGATCGACGGGCTGGCGGTGAGCTTGCGATACGAGAACGGCCGGCTCGTCTCGGCGGCCACCCGTGGCGACGGCGAGGTGGGCGACGACGTGACCGCGAATATCCGCACCATCCGGTCCATCCCACTGGTGCTGACGGACGACGAAGAAGTCCGGAGTCCGGAGTCTGTAGTCCGCAGACGCCTCCGGACTCCAGACTCAGGACTACGGACTATTCCGGCCGTCCTCGAGGCCCGCGGCGAGGTGTACATGCCCACGAAGTCCTTCCTATCGCTGAACAGGGCACGTGTGGAGGCGGAGGAGACGGCGTTTGCCAACCCTCGCAATGCAGCCGCCGGATCGCTGAAATTATTGGACCCGAAGGTCACGGCCACCCGCAATCTCGCCTTCTATGCGTACGGGACCGGCGAGCTTTCGCAACCGCTGGCGAAGGATCACTATTATGCGTTGCAACGGCTCAAGGAGCTGGGACTGCCGGTCAGTCCCCATGTCCGCAAGGCGGCCAATATCGACGAGGTGATCGAGATCTGCATGAGCTGGAAAGACCGGCGGCCGAGCCTCAGCTACCAGACCGACGGCATGGTCATCAAGATCAATCGCCTCGACCAGCGCGACGTCCTCGGCACCACAGGCCGGGCGCCGCGGTGGTGCATTGCCTACAAGTTCCCAGCCGAGCGGGCACAGACGGTCGTGGAATCCATCGCCGTCCAGGTGGGCAAGACCGGGGCATTGACGCCAGTGGCCAAGCTCAAACCAGTGCAACTGGCCGGGACGACTATCAGCAGTGCCAGCCTCCACAACTTCGACGAGATGCATCGGCTGGATGTCCGCGTCGGCGACACCGTGCTGATCGAGAAGGCCGGCGAGATCATCCCGCAAGTGGTGGAGGTGAAGAAGGAGTCCCGTCCGTCCGACGCCAAGCCGTTCCCGGTGCCGAAGGTGTGCCCCAATTGCGGCACGCCGGTCGTCAAAGACGAGGCATACGTCTACGTCCGGTGCCCCAATCCCGAATGCACCGGAATGCTGAGAGAGCGGCTGCGTTACTTCGCCGGACGCGACCAGATGGACATCGAGCACCTGGGCATCTCGCTGATCGAGCAGTTGGTCGCCAACGGCCTGGTGACCGATTTCGCAGACCTGTACCGATTGACGAAGGACGATCTGCTCTCGCTGGAGCGGATGGGCGACAAGAGCGTCCGGAACGTGCTGGACGCGGTCGAGGCCAGTAAGACCCGGCCGCTGTGGCGGTTCATTGCCGCTCTGGGAATTCGTCACGTGGGAAGCCAGTCGGCACAGATTCTGGCCGACCGGTTTGGCTCGCTGGAGGCGCTCATGGACGCCAGCCAGGACGAGCTGATGACTACGGACCAGGTGGGACCGGTCATGGCGGAAAGCGTCTATCAGTACTTCCGCGACCGGCGCCACCGGGCGGTTATCGACGGTCTGCTGGCCGCCGGGGTC
Source organism: Sedimentisphaerales bacterium (assembly GCA_016928975.1). Next base: position 9,749 of record JAFGJR010000271.1, read on the forward strand.
CGGCCGCAACCGCCGGTGCCAAAGAAGGCCGCTGGCGACAAGCTCCACGGCAAGACCGTCGTCGTCACCGGGACGTTGAAGCACTTCTCCCGCCAGCAGGCCGAGCAGGCCATCCGCAACGCCGGTGGCAAGGCCTCCGGCAGCGTCAGCAAGAAGACCGATTTCGTGGTCGCCGGGGAGGATCCGGGAAGCAAATTGGAGAAGGCCCGAGGCCTTGGTGTCGAAGTTATTGACGAAGAGCAGTTCATCGGGATCATCGGACGCACAGAGAAATAAGGAGAAGCTGCACGTGAACGCGCAGGATGAGAGATTCATGCGGTCGGCCCTGAAGCTGGCGGCCAGAGGGATCGGCTCGGTCGAGCCGAACCCGGCGGTCGGGTGCATCATTACCAAGGCCGGTCAGGAGATGGGCAAGGGCTATCACAAGCAGTTCGGCGGGCCGCATGCGGAGGTCAACGCCCTCGAAAACTGCACGGCCCTCGGCTTCAATTCGCAAGGCGGGACGATGTACGTGACGCTCGAGCCGTGCTGTCATCAGGGCAAAACCGGGCCGTGCACGCAGGCCATCATCGCCGCCGGGATCAAGCGGGTCGTCGCCGCCACGATCGACCCATCCGCCCACGCCAGCGGCAAGGGATTCGAGCAATTGCGGCAGGCAGGGATCGACGTGGAGGTGGGGCTGTGCGAGGCGGAGGCGAAGCTCATCAACGCGCCGTTCTTCAAATACGCGACGACGGGCAGATGCTGGGTCATACTCAAGTGGGCACAAAGCATAGACGGCAAGCTCGCCTTTGCCGAGCAGTCGCCCGAGAGGCGATGGATCACGAGCGAGGCCAGTCGCAAGGATGCCCACAAGCTGCGACGCCGTGCAGGGGCGATTGTCGTCGGCATCAAGACGGTTCTGGCGGATGACCCGATGCTGACGCCCAGGCCGAGCAAGGGCAGAAAGCCGTTTCGTGTCGTCCTCGACGATTCGCTGCGGATTCCGCTGACGAGCCGGCTCCTGCGGACTGCCAGGACCAGCCCGGTCGTCGTTTACACGCGCGAAGAGACTGCTCAAGCCAATCCCAAAGTCGTCGAGAGGATCGCGAAGAAAGGCGCAGAACTGCTCACCTATCCGGCCGATCACAATGGCTCGAACCTGCCGTTCCTCCTGGACTCACTGAGCAGGCGCGGGGTTGCCCAGGTGCTCGTCGAGGGCGGCCCGACCGTTCTGGCCTCCTTCCTCAAAGGAGGATTTGCCGATGAAATCTGCGTCTATATCTCGCCGAAGATCCTCGGGGCCGGTGGGACCGCCTGGATCGGCGAGCCAATGGCGGACCTGATGCGAACCGTCCAACTGAGCCATGTCAGCATCAAGGTCTTCGGGGAAGATGGCCGGATCAGTGGCGTGCCGATTGTTGCGCCTGCGTAGATGATTCGCGCTGGAATTTGTTTGACCGGGACGGCGGTTTGTCTTATACTATAATCGTTGCGGGTGCATACGGAGATCTGTTGGTCTCGCAAGCGCCAGCCGCGGCTTGGTGCACTTGGGCACATCGCGACAAGGAGACGGGCCTACAACTCGTTTAACCAATCGAGCCCACGTCTCCTTTTTTTTATGCGCATCCATCCAGGTTGATCCCCGCGACATCCCTCACGTATCCTCCATGAGCCTTCCGGGCGATGGTCCGTTTCTTCGCTCGTGCAAGTGATTTCCCTGCATGGACTCCAGGGTTCGGTTACAATACGACGGTTTGTTTGTTCGTAGGGGATGGGTCTCGAATGGTTAGCAAGTATTTAGAGAAGATCAACAGTCCGGCGGACCTGAAGAGCTTGCAGGTCACCGAGCTTGCAGAGTTGGCCGAAGAAATCCGGCAGCTTATTCTCCGGTCGGTCAGCAACGCTGGCGGGCATCTGTCGAGCAACCTCGGTGCCGTGGAGCTGACGCTGGCGCTGCACTATGTCTTCGATTTCAGGCGGGACAAGCTGTTGTGGGACGTGGGCCACCAATGCTACACCCACAAGATCGTTACCGGCCGCAAGGCGGGCTTCGATCAGTTGCGCCATGCCGGCGGCATCAGCGGCTTTCCCAATCCGGCGGAGAGTGAATACGATCAATTCGCCGTGGGACACGCCGGCACTTCTGTCGCGACCGCTATCGGAATGGCGCTGGCCGAGCAGTTGAAGGCGGGCAAGGCCGAAACCGAAAGCAAGCCGCCCCGGCGGGAGGCCGACAAGTCCAAACCCGCCGCTCCCAGGGTCGTCGCCGTCGTCGGCGACGCCAGCATCGTCAACGGCGCATCGTTCGAGGCCCTGAACAACCTCGGACTGATCAAGAGGCAGATGCTCATCGTGCTCAACGACAACAGCATGGCGATCGACGCGACTGTCGGCGCGGTAGCCAAGTACTTCTCCAAGTTCCGGTTGAGTCACACGTACGAGGATCTGCGCTGGACGACCAAGACGATTCTCGAACACGTGCCGGGCATCGGCCGAAGCGTCGAGGACGCCCTCGAAAAGGTCAAGAAGAGCATCCGCATGGTCCTGGCGCCGAGCCAGATGTTCGAGAGCCTCAATGTGCCGTACTTCGGTCCCGTCGATGGTCACGATGTCGACTCGCTTGTCCAGTTGTTCAGAACGCTCAGCCAGGTGGATCATCCGGTCCTGCTGCATGTGTACACCAAGAAGGGCAAGGGATTCAACCCCGCCGACAAGGGACCGACGAGATTTCACTCGACGGGCCCATTCAAGATCAATGGCGACGCCGTGGAATCCACGACTGTGGAGCATCCGCAGACCTTCACCGACGCCTTCGGCGAGTCGCTCACGGCGTTGGCACAGCAGGATGAGCGGATCGTAGCCATCACCTCGGCGATGTGCGACGGGACGGGTCTGGTGGAGTTTCGCCGGAAGTTCCCGGATCGCTTCTATGACGTGGGGATCGCCGAGAGTGCGGCGGTGGATATCGCCGCCGGCTTAGCCAAGAACGGGATGAGACCTTTCGTGTGCATCTACTCGACCTTCCTGCAGCGCAGTTTTGACCAGATTTTCCAGGAGGTGTCGTTGCAGAATCTGCCGGTAGTCTTCTGCGTGGACCGGGCCGGCCTGGTCGGCTGCGACGGGGCCACGCATCACGGGCTGATGGACATCGGGTACCTGCGGATGTTGCCCAACATGATCCTCACGGCCCCGACGGACGCCATCGAGATGAGGCAGGCCCTACAGTTTGCCCTCGGTCAGGGCCAGCCGGTCGTGATCCGCTACCCGAAAGACCTTGTTCCTGTCGGCGAGCCGCTGCGTGCGTTGTCGGACAAGCCGTACGAGCTGGGCAAGAGCGTCGTCGTGCGGCGAGGGCGCAAGCCCTCGTTGGTTATCATCAGCTACGGCAGTATTCTGGGGGAGGTGCTGAAGGCCGCCGACATGCTCAGTTCCGAGAAAATCGCGACGGAGGTGATTAGCGCACGCTTTGCGGCACCGTTGGATGAGCGGTTTGCGAGCCTGCTATCGACGGGCAAGAGTCTGATCACGGTCGAGGATCACTACCTCTCGTGTGGATTTGGCTCGGCCGTGCTGGAATTGGCGGCCACTCACGGCTGTGACATGGGCAGGATTCGTGTCCTCGGCGCGCCAAAGTGCTTTATCGGTCATGATTCCCGACCTTCCCAGTTTATCCAGGCACGCATAAATGCCGATGAGATAGTCAAAACAGCTAAGGAATTGATCGCGAACCGAAGCAGTAAGCTGAAAGCGCCATGAGACAGGGCAAGTCTCTACCCAGAATAGTGATCTTCGGCGACCCGGCCAAAGGACCTGTTGCAGAGGCCATACAGGAGTTCTCGCAGTTTCTCAAGGACAAGGCCGAGGTGGTCGCCACTTGCCACATCTCTGAATGCAGGGCCGAAATCCTGCGGGAAATCGATTTCGCCATCGTCCTGGGCGGCGACGGAAGCATCATCTCGGCGGCCAGGACCCTCAGCGAAGCCAGGGTGCCAGTCATAGGCGTTAATATGGGCAAGCTGGGTTTCCTGGCCGAATTTAGTGCGGCCGAATTCAGGAAGTGGTACGGCGATATCATCTCGGGCAAGACGCGGGTCGAGAAGCGGATGATTCTGAGCTGCCGGGTGTTGGAGAGGTCGGAAGGGGGTGCCCCCCGGTTCTACTCGAAGGCGGTCAATGACGTGTACATCGCGGCCGGGCCGCCCTATCACGTGATCGAGTTGAACATCGCTGTGGACGGCCAGCACGTAGCCAGTTGCGTCGGCGACGGCCTGATCGTCTCCACACCGACCGGCTCGACCGCGTACAACCTGTCGGCGGGTGGGCCGATTCTGGCCGGCGCAATGGAAGCGATGGTGATTACGCCCATCTGTCCGCACTCGCTGAGCTTCCGACCGATTGTCATCGGCGCCACCGACATCGTGCAGATCACCGCCACGCGGGTCAACGAGGGCAGCACCGTCTCGGTGGACGGCCAGGTCTCCACCGGGCTGTCCCTGCGAGACGTCGTGACGGTCTCAACGGAACAATGTAGTTTCCTGATCGTGGATAACCCGACCCGGACGCGCTGGGAGACGCTGGCGACGAAACTGGGCTGGGCCAAGAAGCCCGAGTACGAAAGCAAGTAAGCGGCCGTGCGATGCGGCCGTGGCACGGACGCACAGTGGCAAAAGGATTGCGGACCTGATGAAGTAGCTGCCGCGCAGGCAGTCTGGAGGCGCGGCAGAGAAGGCTCTCGAAATCGCTGGAGCGCGGGAGTGATCGTATGAGAGGTTCACAATCTACCGGATCAAGCCGCACGCACGCATTTGCGGCGGCAACGCTGTGTGTGGCCGTTCTGGTCTCACTCGCAAGCGATGTCCGGGCATCCTACGGCAGCGCGTCAGCTCTGAATCCGATTGCATCGCCCACCACGCCGCCGAGCGGCTATGAACGGGGTCTCGTTACCGCTCCCAATCCGATCGACAGCAGCAGCAATTCCGTCATCACCGGCGAGGTCGGGGGCGGCAAGCATTTCCGGGCCGCGGTACCTTACGGCTCCACTACGAGTTTCCGTGCATCGCTGGGCTCGACCCAACTTGATTCCTTCATGAGATACTCCGCTGTGCCGGACGAGCAGGGGGGATATACGCCGGGATACGAGCTGTTTTATTCCCCGACGGGTACGGTTTCGAAGATCCCGCCGGGGCGTGGCGGGGTGTTTGCACCGACGAGCCCCAGAGTGGCGGGCGGGATCGGCCAGTGGAAAGCGGAGCGTCCCGCGGATGTCGTGGACCTGGGCGACCTGCGCCAGTCGCACGTCTCCGTCGGCGAGACAACCTCCGGCGCCGGAGACGGCCAGGACGCCTGGCGGAGATTCGGGAACTGGCCGCTGCACGAAACGCCGCGAGAACTCAAACCGGCTGTTTCAGATGAGTCGGGTTGGCAGTTGCCCGAAGGTCGCGCCTCATCGCAGAACGACCGGGCGCTGACACCGGAGGAATACTATCGCCAGATGGAGCAGTTGCGCCAGCAGCTCGAAAAGGTCAAGGCCGATGCCTCGAAGCTGGAACAGTCTCTGCGAACGGGTGAAGTGACACCCGAGGAGGCATCGAAGCCAGCGGCGAGCGATCCTGCGGAGGCCGGCCGTTCGCGCGCGTCCATCGACGCGCTGATGAAACCGCAGCCACAGGTCGTCGAGCGCTCTGGCGACTCGGACCTGTTGTTGGTCAAGCCCTTGCCGACGATGCCAGGCACGCCGTCGCCCGAGAGACAGAGTTCAGCGCCTGACGGCGACATCGCGGGGGTCGTTGCACCGTCCGGCCTGACGCCGTTGGCCAGCCCGAAGATCAACGCGCCTTCAGAGTCGCGCCTGCCGATCTCCGGCCTGCAAAGCAATCGTGACGGACCTGGCGTCGATGCGGCGACGAGGACGAGTCGAATCGCAGAGCTGTTCCTGCCGAAAGGTCAGAGTGCCGCCGGCCGGACACAGACGGGCAATACCGGCGATTTGCCCTCGCTACGGCGAATCAAGGAGGCGGCCGGCTCACTGGAGAAGCCATCCGGCTTGTCCGCGAACGCGCCGATGAGTGCGACCGACAGCACAGGATCGGCGGTCGATCGTGCAGGCTCCCTCGCGGAGCGGCTGAACTGGGCCCCCAGCGAGATGGCTTCGCCGGCGGGCATCGATGTGAACACGCCGGAGCTTGATGAGTTGAAGCCGCCGGATCGATTGCCCGGCGATACGGCCGGCCCAAAGTACGAGGCCTTGCCGAGATCCTCACGGGAGAAGCTCGACCGCTACCTGAAGATGGGCCAGATGTACCTCCAGCAAGGGCGATACTACCGCGCAACCGAGTCTTTCTCGCTCGCCTCGCTCTACAGCCCGAACGATCGGCGCGTGCATCTCGGCAGAAGCCACGCGCTTTTCGCAGCGGGCGAGTACGTCAGCAGCGCCGTCTTCCTGGCCAAGGCGATCGAAATGGACCCCGACCAGACCCTTGCGAAATTCGATCTGGTCAACGCCGTCGGCGGGCCCGATCTGTTCCTGGATCGCATCACCGACCTGGAGCAATGCGCCAAGGCGAGCAGCACGCCGGATCTGCAACTGCTCCTCGCCTATATCTACCATGAGATGGACCGGCCGGAGGAGGCGACGACCGCCATCGAGGCGGCCGGAAAAGGACTGCCCGATCTGGCGGCCGTGGACCTGCTCAAGGCCGCGATTGCCCGGCGATGACCGGATGCTCAGCCGACATAATGAATCACGTATAACCAGTTCGCAATGAACAGCGCCACACCGATTCCCCAGGCCGCTAACCGCTCTCTGCGCGTCAGAACAAGCCGGGGGCTCTTGCCAGAGAGCAATCGAATGAGCACGATAGCACTGGCAGCGGCCAGAAACGAGAACAATAGAGGATTGCAGAGCCACGCCTGAATGGGATGACCGTGGAGGAACGACAGGGTCCCTCGCGTGAAGCCGCAGGAGGGACACGGGCAGCCGGTGAGACACTTGAACAGGCAGAACGGCACGGCCTGGCCGGAGTAGGGGGCCAGGAGCAGAAGGACGCCTCCGATGCCCAGCCACAGCGCAACTATGAGAACCGCCCACCACGGCCAGTTCGGCCTGCGTGGAACCTGGAGCCATTCGATCTTCATCCTGCGAAGGCTAAGCCGACCGGAATCCTGCGAAGGCCCCAATCATGGCCAAGAGGATGGAAATGACAATGCCCAGGATCGTAAGGGCGACGCTGATGATGCCGCAGATTTTGCCTGCCTGCGTGAGTCCTCGGCCTGAGGCGTCCATCCTCCCTGCATCCATCTCGCGAAGGTCGGAGTTGCCCATGACCCAGGCGATGATGCCGAAGATGATGCAGCAGACGAGGCCGAGAACTCCAAAGACCAGAATCAGCGCACCGCGATGCGGCCGCAGAGGTTGCCCCACGGGATACGCTTGGACGGTCTCGACAGGGGGTTGACCACCTGTTGTCATAGCAGCCCTCCCTTGCTTGGAAGACATCTCCACTCGTTTCATGCCACCCTGCCGAAACGGTCACAATGGTCCAGGCAGGCCCCGGCACACTCTGTCTCACACTACCGGACTGCCCCCGCCGGCGCCAAGCCCCGATTCCGTCAATGTCCGCGAAAGCGGGGAGGCTTTACAGGGTGTGATGCAGAGCTATACTGACCCGGATATGATCACCAATGAAGAGAATACAGTCGGGTTGGTCGAGACCCGGACTGTTCGGCTGGTGGGACAAGACAAGCCGCTACTGTTGGAATGCGGTAAGCAACTCGGGCCGATTGACGTCGCCTACGAAACCTACGGGCGGCTCAGCAAGGCCGGCGACAACGCCATTCTCATCTGCCACGCATTGAGCGGCAACGCGCACGTGGCGGGCTACCACAGCCGGGCCGACAAGAAGCCGGGCTGGTGGGAGAGCATGGTCGGGCCGGGCAAGGGCATCGATACGAACAAGTACTTCGTGATCTGCCCGAATTTCCTCGGCGGCTGCGCAGGCACGACCGGGCCGTCAAGCGTCAATCCGGAGACCGGCAAACCTTACGGCTTGGACTTCCCCATCATCACCATCGCCGACATGGTCCGCGTCCAGAAGCTGCTGCTCGACAAGCTGGGCATCCAGCGCCTGCTGGCCGTCATCGGTGGCTCCATCGGCGGCATGCAGGTCCTCCAGTGGGCGATTGCCTATCCGGAGATGATGGCCGCCGCAATTCCCGTCGCCACGACCACGCACCTCGGCGCCCAGTCCATCGCGTTCGACGCCGTTGGCAGAAACGCGATCCTCGCCGACGCCAATTTCGCCGACGGGCAATATCACGAAACAGGGGTTCCTGCCCAGGGACTGGCCATTGCCCGGATGATCGGGCACATCACGTACCTGTCGGAAGAAGGCATGCGGCAGAAATTCGGCCGACAGCTTCGCACCGCCGACAGATACCGCTACGAGTTCGAGTCCGAGTTCGCCGTCGAGACCTACCTGGACCACCAGGGCCAGTCTTTCGTCGAACGGTTCGACGCGAACAGCTACCTGTACATCACCAAGGCGTCGGACTACTTCGATCTGCCGCGCGATTACGGCTCGCTGGAGAAAGCTTTCGCCGGCGTCAAGGCGCGGTTCCTCGTCGTGAGCTTCAGCAGCGACTGGCTCTTCACCCCTGCCCAGTCCGAGGCGATGGTCGATGCCCTCGTCGCCAACGGCAAGGACGTGAGCTACTGCAACATCGCCTCCAATTACGGCCACGACGCCTTCCTGCTGGAGACCCGGACGCTCGGCGCCTTTCTATCGAGCTTCCTGGAGGCGGCGCACAAGCCGGGCGTGAAGACCGGTTCGTTGGCGAACTGCTGCGCCGGGTCGCGACGGCCGTTGACGCGATTCGAGCAGGCCCAGCGCACCCGTGTCGATTACGAGCTGATCGAGTCGCTGATCGAGCCGGGCAGTACGGTCCTTGATGCCGGCTGCGGCGACGGCGAGCTGCTCGCCAGGCTAACGGCCGATAAGAACATTCGGGGCAAGGGCGTCGAGCTGGAGGAATCCCAGGTGCTCGACGGCATCTGCCGGGGGATCGCCGTGATCCAGCGCGATATCGATCGCGGCCTGAGAAGCTACGCCGACAAGAGCTTCGACTACGTCATCCTCTCGCAGACCGTCCAGACGATCAAGGACCCGGAGAGCGTCTTTCTGGAACTGCTCCGCGTAGGCCGAAAAGTGATCGTCAGCTTCCCGAACTTCGCGCACTGGCGCTGCCGCCTGCAACTGCTGTTCAATGGCAAAGCCCCGGTGACCCGGCAACTGCCCTTCCGCTGGCACAACACGCCGAATATCCACTGCCTGTCCCTGAAGGACTTCGATGACTTCTGCGACAGCCTCGGCGTCACAATCGAGCGCCGAATCCCCATCGTCAGGGCCCGCCCCACTCCCGTGCGCCTGGCCCCCAACCTCTTCGCCGAACAGGTCATCTACATGACCAGCAAGTCCCCCAAGACTCCCTGACCGCCGCCGCGCAGGAGCGAGTCCCTCTCCGATCCGAAAAAGACCTTCTCTGCGCGCAAGATGATGGCCCGAACCGTGTAGTAACAGCCGGAGCACCGGCTATCTCACGGCAAAGCCGGACAGATGTTCCGCCAGGCTTGCGCAGCAGCGCCGCAGACCTTTGCGTGTGAAGCCTGTGAAGTCGACAGCCGGCGCAGAGTGAAGGAGGCCACCAATGAAATGCGTCGTAAAGATGGGCCTGCTGGCATTGTCGTGCCTGGTTTCTCTGGTCAGCGGTGGGTGTCTAACCTGCGCTTTGTGGGACAGCATCGATCCGGATGAGCGCGTGTGGGTGCCGAGCAGCGAAGTCACGGAGACGGAGCTGGCCGGGAAGGGTGTGGAATATGAGAAGGAGGGCGACCCGGTGGTCGGGTACAACGTCGAGAAGAGCGATTTGCGAAAATTCGGGGACTATGCGGCGCTCACCGCTCTCACTCCCATCACGGTCGTAGTGGATGCGGCGGTAATCTGCGCAGTTGTGGGTGGGTACCTCTTTCTGCTGAGCTACTGCGATTGGTGCTGCCCATGAGACGAATCCGGTGGCGCTGCGCAGCGGCGCGCGTGGTTCGCCGCGTGGACTGCCCGGAGTGAATCGGCTGGAATCCCCGTCCAGTGGGAGGAACTTGCCGCCGGTCAGCAGGCTATTTGCGACGGCGCCATGCCTCCTGTATTTTCTCGATGTGCGCCTTGGTGCCCTGGGCCAACGACGTCAGGAGATGCTGGACCTCGGGGCTGTCGCTCTCGAACACCTCGAAGTACCGGTTCTCCAACAGTGCGCGTTCGACGTCCAGGGCGGAGGATAGCGCCTTGATCGGCGTGAGATCGACCCGGTTGGTGCCGTCGATGAGCTCGTCGATGTAGCGGATGGAATGGTGAATCGCCGCAATCGGGAACCGCTTCACGACCCGACCGCCGGGCTCCTGCTCGAGTCTCGCTTGCAGCGATTCGATCCACCTGGCGTGCTGTTCCTCCTCCTCGGACAGGCTCAGCCAGAAGTCGCTGTCCTTCGGGAATCGGCGAGCATACGCGGCATACAATCGGCCAATTGCCCGCTCGTGCTTCTTGAGCACATCCACCTCGCGAACCATCGCGTCGGTGATATGCATATTCCGGACCTCCTATTGCCCAGCGCCCATTTCCCGTACCAGCATGTGATCACGACCCAACCTATATATATCGGCAAACCGCCGGAAATGCTTGAAGCAAGAGGGACAACCGCCAGGTCGCGCACATCACCCTGCGCGCGACGGGTCCTTGGCGGTGACTGGTGAAGATCTTGCGTCATAGGAGTCGCTCAGGTACTTGCCCGGCTCCCTGGATGTGCGAGGCGTTTGGGTCGTGGAGAGGCGGGCTTCTGCGTCTCCATCGCGGTGACGGTCAGCATTGCATGCATCCCCGGAGGTCTTCCCTTTTGCCGGTCCGGGCGGAATATGGTAGTATGGGATGGCCTTTCTTTGGGCCCACGACTCCGTTCCAGGTTGTTGATGAGAGGGCACACATGAGCACGCAGAGCAGCAGGTTCACACGAAGGCAGTTCCTTGGCACGGCCGCGGCGTTCACGATCGTGCCACGGCACGTCCTGGGCGGGCCGAAATTCGTCGCGCCCAGCGAGACGGTCTATATCGCGGTCATCGGCTGCGGCGGACAGGGCCGGACCAACGCTCGCGGTCTGTTTGCAGAGGACGACGCCCGGATTGTCGCGATTGCAGATCCCGTGGAGCAGACGGATTACAGCCGCTATTACTACCGCGGCATGGGCGGGCGGCTGCCGGTCAAGGCCGAGATCGAGAGACGCTACTCTCGGCAGAATCCGCAATTCCGGTGCAACGACTACGTGGATTTCCGCCAACTGCTCGACAAGGAGAAGAACATCGACGCGGTTCTGTGCGCCACGCCCGACCACTGGCATGCGTTCGTGACATTGGCGGCGATCCACAGGGGCAAAGCGGTCTACTGCGAGAAGCCGTTGACGCACAACATCTACGAGGCTCGCGTGGTGGCCAAGGCCGCGGCGGAGGCCGGCGTCGCGACCCAACTGGGCAACCATGGCCGAAGCGATGAAGGCAACCGCGTCGCGTGCGAGATGATTTGGGATGGCGCGATCGGCGAGGTCCGCGAGGTGCACGTCTGGAGCCTCGACGGCATCTGGGCGCACGGGCGGGGTCGACCGAAGAACACACCGGAGGTACCTAAGGGACTCGACTGGCAGGTGTGGCTCGGCCCCAGGGCCGACCGTCCATATCACCCGGCCTACGTGCCGTTCAACTGGCGCGGCTGGTGGGATTTCGGCACGGGTTGCGTGGGCGACATGGCCGTGCACAATCTCGATCCGGCGTTCGCCGCTCTCAAGCTCGGCCACCCGATCAGCGTCGAGGCGGTCAAGACGGATTTCGTCGAGTCGGAAGTCATCGCGAGCAACAATCACATCGTCTGGGAGTTCGGCCCGGCGGAAGGTAGAGGTCCCGTCGTCGTCCACTGGTACGACGGCACGCTCGAACCGCCGCGACCGGCGGAATTGGAGCCGGGCCGCCGGCTCGGACAAGACGGCAACGGCATCCTGATCGTGGGCAGCAAGGGCACGATCATGGCCGGCGGCTGGAGCCAATCGCCCCGCCTGATCCCGGAATCGAAGATGCGAGCGTACGGCCGGCCGCCGCGAAAGTTGCCCCGCAGTCCCGGCCACCATCGCGACTGGCTCAACGCCTGCAAAGGCGGCCCCAAGGCGTGCAGCGACTTCAGCTACGGCGGTCCGCTGACGGAAATCGCCCTGCTCGGCAACGTCGCCGTCCGTGCCCAGAAGAAGATCCTCTGGGACGGCGAGAACATGAAGGCCACCAACGCCCCCGAAGCCCAGGCGTTCATCCAGGAGTCCTACCGCCCCGGCTTCAACTTGGCCAGCGCGTAGAACCCAGCTATTGCCTGAGTGAGACGGTCTTCGTTTGCTCGGAGCGTTTCAGGGTGACGATCGCTTGCTTGTCGCCGACGGTGACTCGGTGTCGGCCGTAGAAGGCGCGGACTTCACACTTGCCCTGGGCGTCGGTCGTTCCATGCCACGTTGTCCACAACTGCTTGAACACCAGGTCGCGATAGGCCTCGGCGGCGGGGGTGGGCGACCAGTCCCGGCGGTACAGCGACGAGATGGGAATCCAGTTGGCCCCTTCCCAGAATCCCCACATCAGGATGCCTTTCACCGCCGGCTGGGCGAGACAGATCCGATAGTAGTCCACCAGGGCTCTGGCCTTGGCCTGTTCCTCCTCATCGGACAGGCGTGCCCCGCGCTGGTTGTAGTACTTGGACCGCTGGCCGGGGAAGTTGAACTCGGTGATGCAGATGGGCAGCTTGAGTTCGCTGAGCTTGGCCAGCGCATTCCGCAGGGCATCCGGGTCGAACGAATCGCCGTGGAGATGTCCCTGCACGCCAATGCCGCCAAAGGGCACGCCCTGGTCCAGGAACCTGCGGATATGCACGACGTAGTCGTCCAGGCGTCTGCCGGTCAGGATGTCGTAGTCGTTGAGAAAGAGCACGGCGTTCGGGTCTTCCTGCCGGACCCAGGACGCCATGTCCCGCGTGATTCCCGGTCCCAGACGATCCTCATAGTAGTTCGCATGGAGCATCTCATTGTTGAGGTCGTACTCGGCGAACCGGCCGCGGTAACGCTTGCCGATGTCCAGCGCGCGTGCCTTGAGTGTCTCGCGCAGCGTCGCATCATCCATCGCCTTCTGCCAGGATTGAACGCGGTTGGGGATTCCCCAGAAGATGTTGTGACCCCGAAGGGGAATGTCGTTCTCCCTGGTCCATTGGAGGATCGCATCGACGATGGAGTAGTCCACCTGGCCCTGGCGGGGCTCCATCGCGTGCCACTTCAGGGCGTTCTCCGTCACGCCGGCATTGAAGTTCTCCAGGAAGACCTTCTTGTATTGGTCCGCCTGCTTCGCGTCCATCCACCGGCCGAATGCGCTGCTGGCAATCGCGGACCCGAACCAGAACTCGTGGCGCAGTTGCTCGACGCGCACCTCCACACCCGGCGCGGCCTCCACGACCAGCGTCCCCATGCGGACCTTTCGGATCGCCTCGTCCACGTCGGCGCTTGCGGCCGATAGAAGACCGGCCTGAGACCAACCCAAAATCACGCCGAAGAGCAGAACCTGCCAAATTCTGGTGTCCGACTTCATGGGATTTGACCTCCTGTAGATGTGTCCTGATGACGTGCTGCCTTTTGGGGTACGTTCATGCCGGGAGTTTACTCCCCCACGAGCGCGCCGTCAACAAGCACACCGTGGCGGAAGAGCGTGTTGCTTTCCATCGGGCGATTCCTCGCAATGCGGGCAGAAAAAGGCGTGCGCCTTCCGTCGTCCGTGTAGTCTTATAACAACGCGGCCAGGGCCATTGAGAGACGTTATTGATGATCTGGACGCTTCTGCGGAACCCTCGCCTGGATGGGGTCGGGTCGCGATGCCGCATACAGGCAGTTTCGCTGCCGCTGCGGCCGTTATTATGGGAGTCTCCTGTAGGCAAGAGGAGGGGGTTTGACGAAACCCTGGTCGTTGGCCCGACGGAGGCTTTGGCTAAGACTATGTTCTTTAATGTCCGATACTTATGTTGTCCAGGAGTGGGTTGTCCACGGATGGTGGAGCCCGAGCCTAACATGTCCGTGCGGGCATTGTGGTGCCGGCATGGACAGGCGAGGCGGGGCGACAAATGCGGCATGGATGCCGTTTTTGCGTTGGCTGCCGCCGACGGGCACGGAGTGCGCGCCTCGCACATGATTTATCATTTGCGATTTGTGGTTGACCACTTATGATTCAGGTCCAGGACCGGGTAGCCAGATGATAGATCGTGAACGGTCGATCCCGAGGGTGGAAATCGTATGGGCATGACGGTGTTGATCACGGGCGGAGCGGGTTTCATCGGCTCGCATCTGGCACAGCGTCTGCTCGCCGACGGCGCGGAGGTCATCGTCCTCGACAACCTCAGCACGGGCAGCCTCAAGAACCTGGAGACCTTCCGGTCGAATCCCAGACTGCAATTCGTCAAGGGCGACATCCGCGATACGACGCTGGTCCAACTGCTGACTTCCCGTTGTGAGATCGTGTTTCACCTTGCGGCGGCGGTCGGGGTGCAACTGATCGCCGATGCGCCCGTCCACACGATCGAGACGAACATCGCCGGCACGGAGGTCGTGCTGGAGGCGGCGAACAAATTCGGACGCAGAATCCTGTTGGCGTCGAGCAGCGAAGTGTACGGCAAGAGCGAGAACGTCCCGTTCCACGAGGATGACGACTTCGTTCTTGGCGGCACGGCATTTTCCCGCTGGGCCTATGCGTGCAGCAAAGCCATCGATGAGTTCCTGGCGCAGGCGTTCCACCAGCAGTACGGCCTTCACGTCGTCACGGCGCGGTTCTTCAACACGATCGGCCCGAGGCAGACCGGCCGCTACGGCATGGTCGTGCCTCGCTTCGTGCAATGGGCATTGGAGAATGAACCTATCCAGATTTACGGCACTGGCACGCAGACCCGCTGCTTCTGCAGCGTGGAGGACCTCGTCGATGCGATCATCGGCCTGATGGACTGTCCCGCGGCGGCCGGCAGGGTCTTCAATGTCGGCTCCACGGAGGAAATCAGCATGGAGGCGTTGGCGGATAGAATCATCCAAATCACGGGCAGCCGCAGCGCCAAGCAGCTCGTGCCCTATGTCGTCGCCTACGGCCGGCCCATCGAAGACATGATGCGCCGCGTCCCAAGCATCGAGAGAATCAACCGCGCGATTGGCTGGCAGCCCAAGACCAGCTTGGACCAGACCCTGCGAACCATTGTCGAGCACTATAAAGGAACAGCGATCGCCTGAGCGAAGCTCTTAGGTCGCTGAGGTCCTTTAGGTCCCTGGGGATCTGAAAGGACCCAAAGGACCTCAACGACCCAAAGGACCCAAATGGAACCGAGCCATGCAAGCTCCTGGGACTACCTGATTGTCACGGCGTCGAACGAGCGGCAGGCGCGGGCGTACGAGGCGCAGCTTGCCGTTCGCCGCGAGCTTGGGTTGCTCGGCGACATCGGGGAGGCGATCGTCGTGGCCGACCCCGGCGGCAGGCGGGTCGGCAGCGGGGGCAGCACACTGTATTGCCTGATGGAGGTCCTGCGCCGCCGGCTGGGACGACGGGCTCGCCGCTCGCGTCCCGACGCGTGGGAGCAGGCGCTTGGGGAGCTTCGGATTCTGATTGTCCACGCCGGGGGTGACTCTCGCCGGATGCCCGCGTACGGACCCTGCGGCAAGATCTTCATCCCGGTGCCCGGCGACAACGACAGCGCCGTGTTCCTGAGCCTGTTTGACCGCCTGATGCCGGCCTATCTCGCGCTGCCGCAACCGACGCGGGGTCGGGGACAGGTCGTGATCACCTCCGGTGACGTTCTGCTGCGGTTCGATCCGGCGGCGGTCCGGTTCGCTCACGAGGGCATCACGGGACTGGCATGTTGCGCTTCGCCACAGCAGGCGAGCCGGCACGGCGTGTTCTGCCGGGGACAGGACGATCAGGTTCGCCTGTACCTCCAGAAGCCGCCGATCGAGGAGCAGGAAGCAAAGGGCGCCATCGACGCGCACGGGAAGTCCTGCCTGGACATTGGCGTCATGCATTTCGACGCGGGTACCGCAGTGCGCTTGCTTCGCCTGTTCGGCGCCCGCGCAGGCAACGACGGTGGACGGCATCTCGTCGGTCCGCGTGGACGTGCCGTCGTGCGATACGGACTCGACTTCTATCGCGAGGTCTGCTGCGCGTTGGGCCGGGAAGGGACGCTGGGCCACTACATCCGGTCGGCCCGGCAGAGCGGTTCGAGATGGGGCCGGGCCATGCTCCGCGAGCTGTTCGCGCCGCTGCGTGGCATCCCATTCAATATGCAGTTGCTCAAACGCTGCGAGTTCCTCGATTTTGGCATGAACCGGTCCTTGATCAGCAGCGGCGCGCGGCTGCTCCAGGAGGACCGCGGCTCTCTGCATCTGCAAGGCTGTCTGGATATCAACAACGAGGTGACCGCCGGCGGGGCGTTGCAGGGCTCGGGGAGCTGGGTCGAGGGCTGCCGCATCCACTCGTCGCTTTCGCTCGGGGGCGACAATGTCGTCGTGGGCGTCGACGTGGCGGAGCCGCTCGCGTTGCCGGCCGGCATGTGTCTCGACGTGATCCAGGGACGCGATTCGCGCGGCAAAGGGCTGTGGTTCGTCCGGTGCTACGGCGTCGACGACACGTTCAAAGGGATTGCAGACCGCGGGGCCGTGTTCTGCGGACAGGACCTCTCGAGCTGGCTCACGGACATCGGTGCGCGGCTGGAGGATGTCTGGGACGCAACGGTGAATCCGGCGGATCGCACGATCTGGAACGCCCGGCTCTTTCCGGCAGTAAGGCAACACGATCAGTATCGGCGATGGCTGTGGACGTTTCGCCCGTCCGGCGCGTCCGACGAGCAGCGCAGCGCGTGGCGTTCCGCGACCCGGTACAGCCTTGAACAGATCCTGACGATGGCCGACCCGGGAGGTTTCTACCAGCGGCGTAGCGACATCCGTGCGAACCTCTTGCGAGCCTCGCTGCCGCAGGTCTTCCGACCCGATAGCCATCTGTCGGCTCGCGAGTTGGCCTGGCTGATGCGCCGCGGCGATTCGCCGGCCTGGATCGTGGATATTGTGAAGCATATATGCCGATATCTGGAGGAGGCGAACGATTCGGCCACGGCGTCCCTCGTCCTGCCACGCATCGTGCACACCCTGGGGTCGGCTATGGCAGCCGCCTCGCCCGCCGATCGCAGGCGAGTCAGCGAGGCCGTGCCCGGCATCTGCACGAAGCTCGATCCCGGTATGCGCCGCGCGCTGGTCTCGCTGGGTCTCGACCCGGCGGCTGCGGCGACGATGGCCCAATGGCGTCGTCGGATGCAGGAGGCGGCTTTTGAAGGACTGGAGCGTGCGATTGTCGCCAGCGGCAGTGAGCAGGGCGCCTCACCGCGGAGCGTGCTGCGAAGCGACGAGATCGTCTGGGCACGGGCTCCGGCGCGACTGGATATGGGCGGCGGCTGGACGGACACGCCGCCTTACTCGTTGGAGTGGGGCGGGTGCGTGACAAACGCCGCCGTAGATCTCAACGGCCAGCCTCCGATCCAGGCGTACCTTCGCGTGATCGACGAACCGGTGATTCGGATCAGCTCGATCGATCTCGGCGAGGGAATCGAGGTGCGGGACTTCGAGAACCTGCTGGATTACCGACAGGCGACGGGCAGTTTCGCACTGGCCAAGGCGGCCCTGGTTCTGTCCGGTCTGACCCCGAACGGCCGGGGCCGCAAGCGAACGCTGCGAAAGGCGCTCCAGGCCTTCGGCGGCGGCATCGAGCTGACCACGCTCGCCGCCATCCCCAAAGGCAGTGGATTGGGAACGTCCAGCATTATGGGGGCCGTCATTGTAGCGGCGCTGGGGCGTGTGATGGGCCGACGGCTGTCGCCGCGAGAGCTGTTCCACAGTGTGCTGCGGCTGGAGCAGGCCCTGACCACCGGTGGCGGCTGGCAGGACCAGATCGGCGGGGCGGTAGGCGGAGTCAAAATGATCGTCACCGAGCCTGGCATGATCCCGGACGCCCACGTTCATTACCTGCCTTCGGACATCCTGGATCCAGCCACCAACGGCGGGCAGACACTGCTCTACTACACCGGCATCACCCGGCTGGCCAGGAACATCCTCCACCAGGTGGTGGGGCGATACCTGGACCGGGACCGCGCGGCAATGGCGACGTTGCGCCGGATTGGGGCGGTCGCCGGCGAGGTCATGGACGCCTTCATCCGCAAGGACATCGAGCGGTTCGGACGCCTCATGGACGTGGCATGGCAGTTGAACAAGCAGTTGGACCCCAACAGCAGCAACGAGGACATCGAGGCGCTCTTCGCGCGCGTCCGGCCCCACCTTTATGGCGGCAAGCTCCTCGGCGCCGGCGGCGGCGGCTTCATGCTGATGGTCTGCAAATCGCCGCACGATGCAAGCGCCGTCCGGGAGATGCTCGACGCCGACCCGCCGAACCGCCGCGCTCGCTTCTTCGATTTCAACGTAAGCACTGAAGGCCTGATCGTGACCGTCTGCTGAATTCGGATGACCTGCACGACTCCATAGTGGAAGCGCGATTCTCACTTGTTGGCAAATACGTCGGCGTTCTGGCGGTCGCCGGGATGCTGTATAGCGTCAGTTGCGCGCCGGGAGCGCTGTGGCAGGATAGCGGGCTGATCCAGTACCGCGCGTGGCACAATGATATTGAAGGGTTTCTGGGCCTGGCCATCTCGCATCCGCTGTACTACATCGTCGCCATCGGAGCGAAGCTGGTGCCGCTCGGCGAAGTCGCCTACCGGGTGAACCTTGTGTCCGCGTTCGCCGCGGCGGTGGCGGTGGCGAATCTGTATCTGCTGGTGCGAGTGTGGCTCGATGTGGATTTGCCGGCGGTCGTCGCTGCCGGGACGCTCGCGCTCTCGCACACGTTCTGGCAGCACGCGAGTGTTGCAGAGACCTACACGCTCTGGACGGCCCTGTTCCTCGCGGAGCTGATCGTGCTCCTGCAATACACGAGGACCGCCAGAGTAAGTTACCTATACCTGCTCGGCCTGCTGAATGGGCTGGCCATCGCGGTACACATGCTCGCTTCGCTCGCGTTTGTCTGCTATGCAGTGTTCATCGTCATCCTGCTGGCAAGAAGAGCGATTCGAGCAAAGGATGTCGCCATCGTCGCCGGCCTGTGGATCCTCGGCGCACTGCCGTACGAGTACCTGATCGTCAAGAACGTCATCCATAGCGGTGATATCCTGGGCACACTGGCCTCCGCGGCCTTCGCGGATCGCTGGCAGGGCGATGTGCTCAATACTCGCCTGTCGTGGCAGATCGCCAGGGAGAATGTCCTGTTCTTCGTGCTGAACTTCCCGACACCGAATGCCTTGTTGTTTTTCGTCGGCGGCTATGCCCTGTACAGGATCGACCATACACGAGCCTTTCGCAATGTGCTCGTTGCGCTTCTGGTCCTGTTCTTCGTCTTCGCCTCGCGGTACACGGTCTCGGACCGCTATGCGTTCTTCGTTCCGTTCTACAGCATCGCGGCGATCGTGATCGGCGTCGGCGCGCATGAGGTGTACGCGCGTGTGCATCACAGAGCGGTCCCGTACGCGATCGCTTCCTGCACAATGCTACCAATCCTGGTATATGCCGCCGCGCCGGCCATGGCGGAGCGAATGAACGTGCACATCGGAACGCGGGGCGACCTGGCGTACCGAGATGATTATGAATTTTTCCTGAAACCGTGGAAGACGGGGTACACCGGCGCGGACCGATTCGCGACGGAGGCCCTGATGAGCACCGAGCCCGGCGCGATCATCCTTGCGGACACGACGACTGTAGGCCCGCTGCTGTACGTGCAGGAGGTCAAGGGCGTGCGTCCCGACGTCAAGGTGGTCACGGGCATCATCAGCAGCCGGGGAGCCCGGCCGTACGATCCGCGAACCCTGGAGCAATCCGCCGGCACGCGCCCGGTCTATACGACCTCCCAACGTCCAGGATACTGCCCGTCGTTCGTGCTGGACAGGTGCGAGCTGACCAAGACGGGCGTCCTGTGGAGAGTCAGGCAGCGACAGGGCTGATGCGTACGAGGATCGCAGCGGACAATCCGTATGGCTGCGACCGCTACGGTTTTGCATGGCGGCACGTGCCGGCGGGCGGGGCGGCGCACCTGGACTTCGGGTGTGGCGATGGCCGGTTCCTTGCGGGGCTGCGGAGCCGGAGGATCGGTTGGCTTGTCGGCGCGGACGTCAGCCAAGAGGCTGTGCGATTGGCCAGAGTCGCGTGTGAGGAAGCAGAGATCGTACACCTCGGCGGTCAGGCCGCTTTGCCTTTCGGCGACGGCGAATTCTCCTCGGTCAGCCTGCTCGATGTGCTGGAGCACGTGCATGAGCCCGATGCC
The DNA here is from genome assembly GCA_016928975.1 of Sedimentisphaerales bacterium. The sequence goes on from JAFGJR010000271.1 coordinate 30,213, forward strand.
CTACTGGCAGAGCTGCATCGAGTGCTGGGCGCTGGTGGAACGCTGATCGTGACGGTCCCTGGACAGCACGTGTTCTCGGCACTCGATGTAGGCAATCTGAAGTTCCGCTTCCCCAGGCTGCACCGGTGGTTCTATTGCCGCAGGCACTCCCGCGAGGAATACGACCGCCGATACGCGGCGAATCCGGACGGCCTGGTCGGCGATGTGTCAGCCAGCAAGCGCTGGCACGAGCACTTCTCCCGCCGCAAACTCGCCGCCGTGCTGAATCGCAACGGCTTCTCCGTGGCGCAGTTCGACGGAGCAGGACTGTTCGTGCGGATACTCAAGGTCGCGGAGCTGACCGTCGGGCGATTCGGGCCGCTGCGTGTCGTGATCCGCCGTCTCATGGCCTGGGACGCACGCTGTTTCGCATCGGCGAACCTGTTCTGTGTCGCGAGGAAGCGTGCCTCGTGTGCGGAGGTTCCAAAGTAGCGCGATATGGCCAAGACAGTCACGACTTCACGGACGCTGGTCCGCAACACGTTCTTCAACCTGTTGATGCTGATGAGCAACGCGATCGTCGGGTTCCTGCTGATCGGGTTCTTCATCGGCCGGCTGGGGCAGGCGCGTTACGGCGTATGGCTGCTGATTGGCGAGCTGTTTCGCTACCGGATGCTGCTGGGCCTGGGCCTCAACAGCGCGATCAACCGCCGGATTCCGATGTACCTCGCCAAGGACGACGAGGACGGGATTCGCAAGGTCGTCAGTACGGCCCTGTTCTTCTTCACGATCATTGGCGGGGTGTTGGTGCTGTTGAGTGTCCTGTTTGCCGTGAAGGTCGGCGATTGGTTCAAGATCGAGCCCGAGCTGGTCAGGGTCGCCAGCCAGCTCGTCCTGGTAGTGGGAATCGGTTTCGCGATTTCGATGCCGCTGCAACTGACGACCGCCGTGCTGAGCGGACTGCAACGGTACGACATGGTCAGTATCACGACCGTGGTCATCCTGACCGTCCGAACGGTGTTGACCGTCGTTCTGCTGCTTCAAGGGTACGGGCTGCTGACCCTGGGCCTTATCTACGGTACCAGCGAGATCGTTTCCCGCACAGTGCAGCATGTCCTCGCCCGGCGGCTGCTGCCCAAGGGCTATGCATCCTGGAAGAACGTGGACCGCACGCTGCTGAAGGAGATGCTCTTCTACGGGATGAACACGTTTCTGTACGCGATGGGGGCCTTGATCATCTTCCGGGCGAGCATCACGATCACCGGGATTTTCCTGGGCAGCGAGGAGGTGACCCAGTTGGGCACGGCGGCGGCGGGCCTGCTGCTGCTGTGGACAGGCATGGAGGCGTTCACCGCGGCGATCAAGCCGGCCGTCAGCGATCTCGACACGCGGGACGACCACGCGAAGGTTCGCCAGATCGCCTTCCTCACGCAGAAGTACTGCCTGCTGATCGTCATCCCCGCCAGCCTGTTCCTGATCGTGATGGGCGGGGAATTCCTGACGGTCTGGGTGGGCGCGAAGTTCGACGACCCGGCCACGATCCAGACGATGGCGACCGTGCTGGCCATCCTGACGGTGGGCTATTTCTTTGTCCTGAGCCAGCACAGCAACTTCCTCGTCCTCGCCGGGCGGGGCGAGCACAAGGTCTTCGGAATCCTGACCGCCGTCGAGGCGGTCCTGTGTATCTGTAGCGCCGTCTTCGCCGTGAAGGTCCTCGGCCTGGGGCTACAGGGCATCGCCTGGAGCAACTTCGCGCCGATGACCATCGTGGCGGGAATCATTCTGCCGGTCTACTTCAATCGCACGATGAAGATCTCCGCGTGGGACAGCCTCCGGCATGTGTGGTGGCCGGCGGTTCTGGGAGGCATCCCGAGCCTGGTGATCGTCGTTGCGTGGGAGTACCTTGCGCCGCCGGATTCGTGGCGCGAGATCTTCGCTGTGGTGGCGGTCACCGGGGCTGCCACAGTCGTCTTCAGTTGGTTCGTGAGCTTGGAGAAAGCCGAGCGTCAGCGTCTGCTCCAGGTCCTGCGCCGCCGACAGAAAGTCGGCGTGGCGAGCGCCAAGGCGCCGGCTCATGGATGATGCGTTACACATCCTGATCGCCGACTACGTGCCGATTGCGAACAAGGGCGAAGAGGCCATCGTTCGCGGGATCGAGGATATGCTCGGTGACGGCCGGCCGGTCGAGCTGGGCCTGTTCGACAATGTCACCGCCGTGACACAGCGCGGCAACATCACGATCTTTCCGAGGTCATGGCTTTTTCGCTTCGAGGGCAATTCAAGCCTGTCCGGCACAGGGCGAGTCCTGATGCAGGCCGCCATCGCGGCACAGCTTCAACTGGGGATGTATGCGAGGTTGAAGAACCTGACGGCTGCCGGGAACGAACGGTGCCGTGCACTGCGAGAGTTCTTCGACCGGGCCGAATACGTGCTTGTGGGCCACGACGGCGTCTTCGGTGTCGAGTCGTGCGGCGTCATTCACTTGGCCAAGCGCCACGGCAAGCGGTCCGGCATTCTCGGCGCCAGCACCGGGATCGCCGGCGGGCGATTCTACAAGGCGGCCCTGTACAGGCAGGCCTTTGAGGAGAGTGACTTCTGCGTCTTCCGGGAGAAGCACTCGCACCGGACCATGGCGCAGATCTGCCGCGATCCCACCAAGCTCGTGGTGGGTCCCGATCCCGCGTTTGCGATGCGACCGGCTGAACCCGAAGCGGCCCGCCAGGTTCTTCTGTCGCATGAGTCGTATCGTCGCGCCCGGGACGGCGGCAGACCCATTGTGGCCGTGACAGCCCTGGAGAAAGGCAGAGTGTACGTCGGCTTTCGACCCGATCTTCAGGGTCGGGCCAAGCAGCAGGCCCACGCCAAATACCTGGCAGCGATGCTCGACCCACTGATCGAGAAGGGCCGCGCGTTCATCCTGTTCTTACCCCATTCGCTCGAGGCCGACGGCAGCGACGTTGTCGCCGCTCGACACGTGGTGGAGCAGATGACAGCCGGGCCGGACGATTCTCTGATCCTGGAACAGGATTGCGGGCCGCGACTGCTCAAGAGCATCATCGGCCAGTGCGATCTCCTCGTTGGCGAGCGGACGCACTCGCTGATCGGCAGCGTCTCGGTCGGCACGCCTTTCGTTGCTCTGACGAACCGCCAGGATACCCGCACGCACGGAATCATCGGTGATATGTGCCGCTGCGAGGACTCCATTGTCGACTTGGACGTGGCGAGCGGGGTGGATGCAGCGAGAAAAGTCCTGGACATATTCAATGCCCGCGCCTCGATGCGGCAGTCCCTCGAACAAGTCCGAGGGGAGCTGGCCGAGCAAATCGCGGCCGTGGCGCGCCTCGTCAAGGGATTGTAGGGGAGCACAGTGTAAGTCGTGAAAGACAAGCCGTTGACAATCAAGTGGGTCGCAGATCACAAGCTGTGCACGGGCTGTGGAATCTGCACGGCGGTTTGCGTCCACAATGCTCTGGACATGACGACAGACGAATCCCGCGGCTGTTTCGTGCCGGAGCTGCGGGAAGAGAGCTGCCGGCATTGTGGACTATGTTATCAGGTTTGCCCGGGCCACGGCGTGGATTTCGATGGCCTGAGCAGGAGACTCTTTGGCGATATTCCCAGTGACATCGCGCTGGGTCGGTACCTCGCCACGTATGTGGGCCACGCCACGGACGGGAACATCCGGTACGACAGTGCCTCGGGCGGCCTCGTGACCGCACTGTTGATCTTCGCGCTGGAGCACGACCTGATCGACGGTGCACTGGTGACACGAATGCGAGGCGACGATCCGTTGGTGCCCGAGCCGTTCATCGCCAGGACAAGGAAGGAGATCCTCTCGGCTGCCGGCTCGAAGTATTGCCCGGTGACGATTGGTGCGGCGGTCCGGGAGGTCCTCGATTCCAGGGGCCGGTTCGCCGTCGTCGGGCTTCCGTGCCATATTCAAGGGATTCGCAAGGCTGAGCAGGAGATTGTGGAGCTGTCAGGGCGCATCCGCTATCGTATCAGCCTTGCGTGCAGTCTCAACTACAGCTTCCACGGAACCCGGCGCCTCATCGAGAGTCTCGGCATTGCCCCCCAGGAGGTGCAGGAGCTTCAATATCGCGGGCGCGGCTGGCCGGGCACGATGCAGCTCCGCACAAGAGACGGGACCGAGACGGTCGTGCCTCTGGGCCGGTACTACCGCCAGCTCGGTCCGTATTCCCTGTGGCGCTGTCTGCTGTGCAGCGACATGCTGGGCGAGTTGAGCGATCTGTCCTGCGGTGACGCATGGCTTCCGGAGCTGGTCAAGACCGACAAAGCAGGCAGCTCATTTGTCATCTCACGAAGCCCCGAAGCAGAGGAATTGCTCGAAGCCGCGGCGGCAAGAGAGGCCGTCGAGTTATCGGAGCTTGGCATTCCATCGCTGCTGGCTTCGCAGGGTCGGGCGCTGTTCAAGAAGAGGAAGCTCAAGGCGCGGATGTGGCTGGCGCGGTTGTGCGGTCGACGCGTGCCGGAGTATCGACAGAAGCTGGAGACTGCGACCCTGCGCGACTACGTGAACACGATAAAGCTGTTCGTGGCCAGGCGGGCACTTTCGGGCAAACACCGCGTCCTGCGTGGCCTGTTCAACGCGATTCACCGATGGAAGCGCAAGAAACGAAAGGAAACTGTCAAACGGGAGACGTTCGTGGCGGTGAACAGGTAACGGCAGGGTCAGGACGGGCCGATATTCATACCGATGGACACAACGTACGCCGACATGATAGACGCAGACGGACTGCTCGAAGGAACCGAAGAGCGTACGTCCGATATTCCCTTCCCGGCGGCGATGAACCTCCTGTTGCTGATAGTCTGGCTCATCATCTGCGTGGTCGGTTTTGGCGTCATCTTCCTGGCGCGGAACGCCCTGGTGGGCGTCGCGATCATCGCAGCACCCACGTTCGTCGGCATGGTCCTCAAGCCGACGTTTGCTCTGTGCCTCTTGATGATGATTCTGCCGACCGGGGCAGGCGTCGGCTACGGAGGCGTGTTCAGTCTTGACCGCGGCGTGGGTGTGGCCGTGGCGGCCGGCTTCCTCGTGAATGTGCTGTTGACCCGTCCGGGCCTGCGGATTCGTCACAAAGCCCTGTGGGTGGCCGTGACCTTGTGCCTGTGGATTGGCATTACCTCGCTGGCCCAGCCATACCTCAAGATGGAAGTGATGCGCGCCTTCACGCAGTTCCAACTCCTGGCGTTGTTCTTCATCGTCTACTGGATTCTCGAAACGAATGACGAGGGTACGTTTCGCTGGGCGCTGCGCAGCTACGTCCTGGGCATGATCGGGACCATCGTCTTGGCCATCAAGACCGGGGCGGCGATTCGCGCGGTCCAGGAGACTCGCAACCCGCGATTCTCGGCCACGCTGGGCCATGCGATCGACGCGAACATGCTCGCGGCTCTGGCGTCGCTGGCATTCCTCTCGGCGATCTACCTGTTCGCGCGGGACAGGAGCCTGTGCTGGCGGGCGATTTATCTTGTGGCGATGTTGTTTCTGCCGGTGATGATGCTGCGGATCGGTTCTCGCGGCGGGCTGGTGGCGCTGGCGTTCACGATGCTGTCGCCGTTGTTGTTCGTGCGGCAGGTGGTTCGCCGGCCGGCCCTGGCGGCGTCGCTCCTGCTGGCGATCGTGCTGGCCTCCGCGTCGGCGGGACTGTTGGTCAAGCAGCAGGGCTTGGCGACCTCGGTCTTCGACCGTCTGACGAATGTGCAGCGCGCGCAGCAGGCGGTGGAGTTTCGCATGGAGGCGGTGAAGCACGCGTGGAACGCGGCCCTTCTCTGGCCGGCGGGCACAGGCTACTACAGTTGGTTCGAGCGGACCGGCAGCCCGATCTGGCCGCACAACGATTTCTTCTTCTCGCTCGGTGTCTACGGAATTCCGGCGGCTATCCTGTTCACCGCTTTCGTGATTCTGCTGACGCTGACCGTCAAGCGAACGCCTTTGACCCTGGAGAAGCTCTACGCCCGGGCGGTACTCACGTACCTGCTGGTGATGGGGCTCAATATCAAACAGCTTTCCGCCAAGTACTACTGGGCCTTCCTGGGTTTTGTCCTGGCCGCCGAGCGCCTGGGTTGGTGGCACAGCGAGCCGGAGAGGGAAACGATGGAGGAAATGGATGCAGATGCTCCGGATACTGGCGGTTAGCCACATGTTTCCCACGGCGGACTCCGGGCACTACGGCGTCTTCATCTGCCGCGAGGCGGAGTGCCTGCGCGAATATGGCATCAAGCTTTCGTTCCTCGTGCCGCGTCCATGGGCGCCGTGGCCTCTGCACTGTGCTCCAAGATGGCGCGGTTATGGTCCTGCGAATCCGCTGTCGCCGCCCGACGGGTTGGAGGCTCGCGCCGTGGCATACCTGCGGCCCCCCGGCTTCGGCTTTCGCCGATTCGAAGGCCGGTCCGTGGCTCGCGCACTGCTTCCGGCAGCGAGACAATGGCATCAGGAGCGGTCGTTCGACGTTGTCCTGGGTGTGTCCATGTTCCCCGACGCCGAGGCGGCCGTCGAGATCGGCCGTGAACTGGGGTTGCCCGTCGCGAGTTTGGCGGTGGGCAGCGACGTGATGGTATACCCGGATCGGATGCCGATCCTGTGGCGGCGGCTTTGCGATACGCTCGAACGAGTAGATCTGCCGGTGGGTGTCAGTCAGTCCGTCTGTGAGCGGATGGCCGAGACCGGCCGTTGCAGGCACGAGCCATTGTGCGTCTACATGGGCCGGGACGCGGAGGAGTTCTCGCCGCCCGATGACAAGGATCAGGTCCGCAGGCAGCTTGGCTGGCCGCTGGACGCAATCGTGGCGATCTACATCGGCGGCCTGGTAGATACCAAGGGGATACGGGAACTGGTCGCCGCCGCCGAGCCACTGCTCAAGAACCACCCGTGTCTTCAGCTTGTGTGCATCGGAGACGGACCTTCACGCGACAGGCTCCGTTCCTTGCAAGATCGCGTGGGTCGAGAGGACGCCGTCATATTGCCCGGCCGCGTTCCGCCGGAGCACGTTCCGCTCTACTTGCAGTGTTCTGACTTCTTCGTCCTGCCCTCTCATAGCGAGGGAATGCCACAGGCGGTGCTGGAGGCGATGAACTGCGGCTTGGCTGTTGTCGCGACGCGAGTGGGCGGTGTGCCGGAGGCCGTAATTGACGAGCAGGCTGGCCTGCTCGTTGACGCCAAGAACGTCGATCAGCTTCAGGAAGCAATGGAACGGATGATCGCTGACGAAGGGTTCCGACAGGCCGCAGGACGCCGCGGACTGGCGCGGACCCGCGAGGTATTCGACGGTGAGCGCAACGCCCGTGTATTTGCCGAGGCGCTGTGGTCGCTCGTGGAATCGCCGGTGCCGGTCGAAGAAGCGGTCGGAGTCGCGAATGATTGACGCACCACGACAACGTCGCGGCAAGGTCTGCATGCTGACCTCGGTTCACATCCCGTTCGACGGACGGATCTTCCATAGAGAGGCCAGAACCCTGGTGAAGGCCGGCTACGAGGTCACGCTCATCACCCGGCACAACCGGGAGGAAGTCGTGGATGGCGTGCACATCCTGCCGTTGCCGAGCGCGAAGAGCCGTCTGCAACGAGTGACGAAGGTGATGCTGCGGCTGTATCGCCTGGCGGTCAGAGAGGACGCGGATGTCTATCACTTCCACGACCCGGAGCTGATGATCGTCGGCCTGCTGCTGAAGCTCCGCGGCAAGAAGGTGATCTGGGACGCGCACGAACACTACCCAAACAGCATCCTCGACAAGTACTATATTGCCCGGCCGTTGCGATGGTTGATTAGTCGGTTGTTCGACCGGTTCGAGCGGATGGTGGTCCGCTTCTTCGACTATGTGATCTACACGACTCCGCGGGTCGGCGCCCGGTACGAAGCGATGAAGGTCCGTTGCGGCCGGGTGGAGAACTACCCGATCATTGAGATGTCGGACGCTCGCCCGAGACAGCCGCAAGAGAAGATCATCTACTTGGGCGTCATGGCGGAAAGCCGGGGATTGGTCAAGGTTGTCGAAGCCTTCGCCCAGGTGGTGAAGGAGCATCCCCGTTGGAAGCTGTGCCTTGTGGGCACGTACAGCCCGGCGTCGTTCGAGGGCGAGCTTAAGGACCTCGTCAAGAAGCTGGGTGTGGAGGCCAACGTTGAGTTTCTCGCCTGGGTGCCTTACGAGGAGAAGGAGAAGCTCTCGTCGCAGGCCGCTATGGGCGTGATCGCGTACCTGCCGTACGCGAACAACACAAGCTGCCTGCCGAACAAGCTGTTCGACTACATGTTGGTGGGCCTGCCGGCGATTGCGTCGGACTTCCCGCTGTACCGGGAAGTCGTGGAGGGCAGTCGCTGCGGGCTCCTGGTCGATCCCTCAAAGCCGCAGGAGATCGCGGGGGCGATGGAGTACCTGATCAAGCATCCGGGCGAGGCGCGGCGGATGGGAGAAAACGGCCGCCAGGCGGTGCTCGAACAATACAACTGGGAGAGGGAAGGTGAAAGACTTCTGGAGATCTATGATACAGTCCTCGGGCAAAAGGAGGTAATGCATGCCAAGGATATTCCTGATCGTCGGTGCGCGGCCGAACTTCATGAAGATGGCGCCACTGTACTTTGCGCTGGCTCAGACGCGGAACCTCATGCCGACCATCGTGCACACGGGCCAGCACTATGACTACGCGATGTCCCAGGCGTTCTTCGAGGACCTGGAGTTGCCCGAGCCGCACCATTTCCTGGGCACCAGTTCCGGCTCTCACGCTGAGCAGACCGCCCGAATCATGGTCGAGTTCGAGAAGGTCCTCCTGGGCGATCACGCGGACCTGGTGGTCGTCTTCGGGGACGTCAACTCGACGCTGGCGTGCAGCCTGACCGCCAAGAAGTTGCTCGTCCCCGTGGCGCACGTGGAGGCGGGCCTGCGCAGCCGCGACGAGACCATGCCCGAAGAGATCAACCGGCGGGTGACGGATACGATCTCGGACCTGCTGTTCACGCCGTCGGCGGACGGGGACGAAAACCTGATCGCCGAAGGGGTGAAGAGCAACAGGATTCATCGAGTCGGCAATATTATGATCGACTCGCTGGTGACGATCCTGGGCCGGATTAACCGGGAGCAGGAGGCGGAGATCCTACGGCGTTGGAACCTGCACCAGGGTCAGTATGTGCTGGTGACTCTGCATCGCCCGTCCAACGTGGATGAGCCGCACAGCCTGCGCCGCATCCTCGAATACCTCAACCGGCTGTCCGAGGCGGTCCCGGTGGTCTTTCCGATGCATCCCAGGACGAAGAAGAACATCGGCGCGTTCGGGATCGATATTCCGTTGCGGCCCTTGTTCCAGATCGTCGACCCGGTCCGGTACCGGGAGTTCATCACACTGGAGAAGAACGCCCGGTTCATCCTCACCGATTCCGGCGGAATCCAGGAGGAGACGACGTTCCTGAGACTGCCCTGCCTGACGCTGCGGCCGAACACGGAGCGGCCGATCACGATCTCTGAGGGCACGAACGAGCTGGTGGACCTGGATACCGTGGAGGAAAGGTCCCGCCGAATCCTCAGTGGCGATTGGAAGTCGGGTGAGTCGCCCGATCTCTGGGACGGCCGGACCGCCGAGCGGATCGTCAAGGTCCTCGCCCAGTGCAGTCGCGGCGACCGGATCTGCCTGGACTGAGTGCGAGATGCGTATCTTCTATGTCCATCAGTACTTTGCCTCTCGCAAGGGTCGCACCGGCACGCGCTCGTATGAGTTCAGTCGCTACCTTGTGGGCAAAGGTCATGATGTGACCATGCTTACCTCGGGACTGGCCAACAGCGAATTCCCGGTCTGCGACGGCGAGTCTTGCTGCGAGCACGCGATCGACGGTATTCGCGTGATCTCGGTCCGCGGCGGCTACAACGACCCGAACCTGGGCACCGGCCTGAGCGGCTGGCACCGCATGCTCCAGTTCTACGAGTTTGCCCGGGCGGCCGCGCAGGCGGGCAAGGGACTGTCCCGACCCGACGTCGTCTTCGCCACGCACACACCCCTGACGGTCGGCCTGGCCGGTGCGAGGCTGAGTGACTACTTCGACGTACCCTTCGTGTTTGAAGTCCGTGACCTCTGGCCGGAGGCGCTGGTCAACGTAGGAGCGCTGAGCAATCCCGCCGCGATATGGTGGCTGCGACGTATGGCGCGCACGATCTATCACAAGGCGGATCATATCGTCGCCTTGTCCCCTGACATGAAGAAAGGCATCGTGCGAACGGGCGTCTCTGCGGAGAAGGTGACGGTGATTCCGAACGCCAGCGACCTGGACCTGTTCCGTCCCGATCTGGACGGTAGCGCGTCACGGCAGCGGCTCGGTCTGGGCAAGCGATGTGCCGGAATCTACTTCGGCGCTATGGGCATGGCGAATGGCCTTGAGTACGTCATTGAGGCGGCGAGAGTCCTGGCGGGGCGGGGGAGAGATGACATTGTCTTCGTGCTCCACGGCAGCGGGGGCAAGCGGCCGGAGCTTGAATCCCTGGCGCGCAGCTACGGCCTGACAAACGTCGTATTCAGTGACCTTGTGGCGAACAAGGAGGAGGTTGCCCGGATCGTGGCGGGTTGTGACGTGTGCCTGACGATCTACCGGGCGGCCAAGGAGCACACCTGGTCGCCAAACAAGATGTTCGACTCTCTGGCGGCTGGTAAGCCCGTGCTGATCAACGTGCCGGGCTGGCTGGGCGAGACGGTCGAGCAGAACCAGTGCGGCCGGTCGCTGGACCCCCATCGGCCCCAGGCCCTGGCCGATGCCATGCAGGAACTGGCGGACAAGCCAGAATTGTGCCGCCAAATGGGCCGGAACGCCCGGACTCTGGCCGAACGCGAATTCGACCGCCGCGTCCTCGCCGACCGCCTTGAACGCCTGCTCACCGATGCCGTCGCCCGTCGTCGCACCTGACGTCAAATCAGTTGCTCCCAGAGGACACACCCGCTATAGTCGTGCCGGGCCAAACTGAAGAACGTAAGGAGACCGCATGGAAGTACCTCTGCTGGACCTGAAGGGCCAGTATGCAACGATCAGGGATCGGGTGATGGCGGCGGTCGCCGAGGTGCTGGAGTCGCAGCAGTGCATTGGTGGGCCGAAAGTGGCGGAGTTGGAGAAGCAGGTCGCTGCCGTCAGCGACTGCAAGTACGCCGTGGGCGTGTCGAGTGGAACGGACGCGATCCTGAATTGCCTGATGAGCCTGGAGATTGGACCTGGCGACGAGGTCATCACGACGCCATTCACGTTCTTCGCCACCATTGGCTGCATCGCGCGCGTCGGCGCCAGGCCGGTCCTGGTCGATATCGATCCCCGCACTCATAACATTGATCCAAGCCTGATCGAAGCAGCCGTGACAAAACGAACGCGCGCGATCATGCCGGTGCACCTGTTCGGGCAGATGGCGGATATGGACCCGATCATGGAGGTGGCCGAGAAGCACGGCTTGGCGGTGATCGAGGACGCCGCCCAGTCCATCACGAGCACGTACAAGGGCAAGAAGGCCGGCAGCATCGGCACGGCGGGGTGTTTCAGCTTCTTCCCCAGCAAGAACCTCGGCGGCATCGGTGACGGCGGCATGGTCGTCACGAACGATGAATCGCTGTTCCAGCGGCTCGTGATGATGCGCAATCACGGCATGGAGCCGAAGTACTTCCACAAGTACGTCGGCGGCAACTTCCGGCTCGACCCGATCCAGGCGGCGGCCCTGCTCGTGAAACTGCCGCACCTGGACGACTGGTCGGAGGCCCGCCGGCGAAACGCCACCTATTACAACAAGCGATTCGCAAAGACCGTCGTGCAGACGCCGTGGATCAGCCCCGACTGCAAGACGATCTACAATCAGTATTGCATCCGTGTGCCGCGACGGGACGAGGTCGTGGCGCACCTCAAGGCCAACAAGATCGGCTGCGAGATCTACTACCCGGTCCCCGCCCACCTCCAGGAGTGTTTCGCCTGCCTGGGCTGCAAACGAGGCGATTTCCCTGAAGCCGAGCAGGCGGCCCTGGAGATCATGGCGCTTCCGATCTACCCCGAGCTGACCTGCCCGATGCAGGACACCGTCGTCCAGCAGGTGCTTGCGTCCCTCAAGTGACCTGTCCAGGCACCAGTGTCGTTCTCTGACGCACCGATGTACGAATCTCTTAAGAGAGCGTTCGATCTCCTTATTGCCGCTGTGCTGCTGGGGGTTCTCTGGCCGCTGCTGGCGGCCATCGCGGTGGCGATCCGGCTGGGCAGCCGGGGACCGGCGCTGTTTCGGCAGGAGCGGGCTGGCAGGGAGGGCAGGCCGTTCTCTCTCTACAAATTCAGGACGATGAGACTCGATACCGATCCGTTCGGACCCAGCCCCAGATCGGGTGAAGATCCACGATTGACGCGGCTCGGCCGGTTCCTTCGAGAGCACTCGCTGGATGAGCTGCCACAGTTGTTGAATATCGTCAAAGGCGACATGAGCCTCGTTGGTCCCAGGCCGTTGTATGTGTCGCAGGTGCCCGAATGGAACGAGCGGCAGAAGACACGGCTGCTCGTCAAGCCCGGCCTGACGGGCCTGGCGCAAATCTCCGGCCGAGGGAACCTGACGCTGGAAGAGAAGCTGGAACTCGATGTGACGTATGTGGAGCAGGCAAGCCTGTGGCTGGACATTCGAATCTGCCTGGCCACCGCGGCGCGGGGATTTGCGCGCGGCGGAGTCTACGAGAAGCGGTACTCCCAAGCGGAGAGTACTCGCGGGGACACAGCGTTCAGACGTGCGGAGCACTCAGAGCGGCAGTTGCAGTGAGGCGGTCTGCCATGAGCAAACGCATAGCGACATTTCTGCTCTTGCTGCTCGGTTGTTGCGAGGCCGGCCTGGCGCTGGAGCCGGCCGAGATCCTTGTAATCGCAAACACCGACTATCCCGCTTCCACAAGACTTGCTCGCTACTACTGTGAGAAGCGGGGCGTGCCATCCGGCAACGTGGTCCCGGTGTCCCTGGGACCTCAGCTCCGGGATTCCATCAGCCGGGCCGACTACGACAAACGGCTTGCCGGGCCCATCCGCGTCCTGTTGACGACACGAAAGGATCTGGAGCAGGTCAAATGCCTCGTGACGACGTACGGCGTGCCCTACAGTGTCGGGCGATGTGAGCCAGCCACCGGGATGGACAGCCGGCTCAAGCAACTGCGCCAGTGGCTCCAGCAGGAGAAGGACGCCATCGCTCCGTTGGAGGCCCGCAAAGCCACGAAGTCACTGGAGTATCAGCAACACCAGGCGCGCATGGCCCAGATTCAGGCGGACATTGACCACATTACCGGCGGGCAGACCGAGGCGGCCGTGGACAGTGAGCTGTCGCTGGTGCTGTGCCCCTTGTATGACCTGTATCGCTGGCAGCCGAACCGGTTGCGGAGCCCGGAGCCGCAGCTATTCAAGACGATGATGGTCTGTCGGCTCGACGGGCCGAACTACGGGATCGCCCAGGGGCTCATCGACAAGGCCATCGCTGCCGAGCAGGCCGGCCTGGCGGGTACGGCCTATATCGATTCCCGGGGTCTCTTCGGCAGAGACATATACAGTCATTACGACCAGTCATTGCGCGATCTGGCTATTCTGACGCGACTTCGGACGCTTCTGGCCATGAGGGAGGAACGGACACAGGCATTGTTCCAGCCAGGCAGTTGTCCCCAGACAGCCCTGTATTGCGGCTGGTACAGCGTGAAGAAGTACGTCGATGCGTTTCAGTTCGTGGACGGGGCGGTGGGATTTCACATCGCCAGCTTCGAGGCGACCGGCCTTCACGATCCGAACAGCACGGCGTGGTGTCCCGCCCTGCTCATGCACGGCGTCGCCGCCACGCTCGGGCCCGTGAGCGAGCCGTACCTGAACGCTTTTCCCGAGCCGAAAGCGTTCTTCAGTGAGCTATTCGACGGACGCTGTCTCGTCGAGGCCTACTACCGCACCAATCCGTTCAACTCCTGGCAGATGCTCCTGCTCGGCGATCCCCTCTACCGGCCGTTCAAGGGCGGCAGCCAGGGTGTGGAGCCCCAAACGACGAAGGTCACCCCGCCGGACAGTGGGCAGTAGCCCAGCCCATCATGCCCCGCGCGTGACGCCGGAAGGCCCGATAGGCGGCATTTCCCTATTCTCTCTTCGCAACAATGCGGATTACAATGAGAGTGAAACCGATCAGGACCGGCAGGATCGAATGTGGTTGTTGCTGCCAGCTCGTGGAAGAGGAGTTGCCATGCGGTACCTTGCAACGAAGACTGGAACACTTGCACTGATCTTCTGTGTCGTGACCGCTGCCTGCTCCGGGCAACGGACCACCTCACGTGCAGGTCAGACCCGTGTATCTCGCCCCCAAGACCGCAACGAGACCACCCGTATCCGTAGCGACGTCTCCCAAGACGCCGGGGAGGGCCGCAAGCAGAGCCCCGCCACGCGCAAGGCGACCAGGTGCCAGCAGAATCTCAATCGCAGAGTCCAGACGCTGCAGCGCAGAATGGCTGTCCTGAAACGAGAAATGGACCTGCGGCAGAAACGCGAGCGGGAGAAGGCCGTCACGCGCGTGCGGGATCCGCAAGCAATCAGCGAGGCGACCGAGTATCGTGATGCGGTGCGCAGCGCCATCGCCAGATTGAGCAGCGATCCGTTAGTTCTGGCGGTGGAGCTCCAGAGGGTATTGATAGATGAGTCCACAGGACGCTTGGCTGGCTCTGCGGCCGGAGGCACGCCGATCGTGGTCATCAACCGTCAGAATTGGCGGGCGGTTCTCGCCGTGGCCGAGCGACAGTGCTCCGCGGCGCGGAACGGCACGTGGGTTGTGCCGGACTCGATCCAGGATCGACACAAGCGGGAAACGCTTCGATATGAAGAGTTGGGGAGCGGTTCCCTGGCGCGGACAAAGGCGCTGGTCCGTGAGGCTGGCGAAGCGGTCCGGGCGGCTGCCGACAAGCCGGACTCGCTCGACGCCGCGATCACCCAATGGGAACGCCAAGTGGACGTGGCGGTGGCAGAGGTATACGACGAGATCGAGGCGCTTCGCACCGGTCACTCATCGACAGCACCCGTGCGGCCCACCGGCTTCCTCATAATCGCAGCGCCATTCCAGGACAAAGCCGGGTCGGGACACACGCAGACTCTCGTCGTTGTCATGACGATTCGCTCCGAGAGCTTTGTACCTACCGAAGAAGCCTATCAAGGCCTCCTGCAAACGCATCGGGACTTGCCCCCGATGGAGGAGCGTCAGCGCATCTGGGTCCTCGACCCCAGAGAGTTCAAAATGATTCTGAGGGGTGGCCGGGCCGTTTCCGCCGAAGGGGTCTTTCAGTCTGAAACGTGGGGCGGAGACGTCCTGGTCAACGAGCCAGGGCGCTGCATCGTCCGATATGGAGCAGAGTGCCCGCGGCAGGTAAGCATTCGCCTTGCCTGGGAGCTCGATCCAAAGGACTGCGCGGGGCGGCTCCAGCTTCAGTTCGCAGACTCCGAAGCCGTCGAGGTTCCTTCCTGTCGTCTCGAACCCGGAGTCTCCGAATCGACAAGTGCCGGCCAGTAGAACCACTGGTCGGTCGCGCCAAGCCTCATTCTTCCGTGGGGCAGAGGATTGTGCCGCCTGCATTTCTCTGGGCGAGCAGGCTGGCGATCCCTATGCCGGCAATGCTCGCCAGAATCCCGGCCGTCGCGGCGACTATGTCCTCGCCCTCGAACGCTTTGCTGGAGATCATCGTGCTGACCTTCGTGATCGCCACCAAGACCAAGGGCAAGGACATCGATGCCGCCACCCACCGGAGACCCATCCTCAGCGGATGTGGCCGCTGACGCAAGTACCCGATCCACAGGAGTGTGAAGACCGCGTACGTCAAGAGGTGAAACACCGTCCCCGTCACTGGCAGAAGCGCCGTGAGATTTGCGCGGGTGAAGACAGCCAGCGTGAGGATCGTCGTCCCCGCGATAATCACGGACGTCGGCCAAAACGGCAGGATGGTAAGCAGGCCGAGCGCTGCTGCGGCCCCAATCGCATCGGCGAGCAGGTCCCGGGGGTCCATCGAGCGGTCTGCCACGAAATGCTGAAGACACTCGTCGCAGACACCGTAGGCAGCCACGATGGCGAGCAGGCACCAGACGGTGGCCCTGCGCCAGTGCACTTTCTCTCGCGGCTTGACAGCCGACCAGAGCAGGAACGTCAGGATCATGTAGGCCAGCAGATGGAGGCTCTTGTCGTACATGTGAGCCTGGCGGACGACCTGTGGAATCGGGATATGGGCCAGCACGAACAGCGTCGGCCAGTACAACGCCAGCGCTGCAATCACCATCTTTTGTCGCCGAAGCAGAGCCATCGAATCCGTCCGCCGGAATTCCATTCAGGATCATGCGTTCCCGGATGAGTCCTCACCGGGTTGCGGCCGATTCTATCAAGGATTCGCACGAGAGGATAGCATGGGCCGTAAGGCAATGTATAATGCAGGAGGTTCGCTTCGATCATGGAATGCTATGGGAGGATAAGAAGATGACCGGCCGGACTTCTCTTGTCAATCGTCTTGCACGATGCGCTCGACCCCTGTGTATATCCCTTCTGGTCCTTTTGACACTCGACGCTGTCTCCGGGGGACAGACGCAGACGACCGTGAGACGCCGTACGACGGCCGCACCGCGGCTCAAGACCGTCCAACTTCCTGAGTCTTCCACCGGCGGCACGATCTCCGTCGAGCAGGCGCTGCTCGGCCAGCAGCGATTACCCACTCCCGCGGACCAGCGTCTGGAGCCCTCGGCTGTGGGACAGCTCGCCTGGGCGGCCCAGGGCGTACGGGTGCCTCGCGCTGCTTCCACGGCGACGACGCCTAACCCATTGCCTTTGCTGAAGGTGTACTTCGTGCTGCCGGATGGGGTGTACTCGTACAACCCCGCTGATCACTCCCTGGAACAGATCTCCTTGGACGACGAGCGCAGGACAATGGCCATGGCCCTGGTGAATCGGCCCGATGCGCCGATCGGCGGCGCCCAGATCATCCTGGCGGGCTCGTTGCGGGAGTTCGGGACACAATACGGCGTTCAAGCACGGACCACCATGCTGCTTCAGGCCGGGCAAGCAGCCCAGAGCATTCAGCTCCAGGCGATGGGCCTCGGGCTGACGTATCTCAGTATCGAAAACGTGAACACGAACGTCGTCCGGCGTGTCGCCCGGATGGCCAAGGGTCTGGACCCGGCGTATGTCATCTTCGTCGGCTACCCGAGCAACCAGACGCCGGTCACGACCGTGGAGCCATCCACGATCACTTCGCCCGCCAACAAGAGGGTGCTGCTCGTCGTGCCGCCCCAGGCCTTCCAGGACCAGGAGCTGTACGAGACCAAGCGTGCCCTTGAGCTGGCGGGGGTACCGGTTCAGGTGGCCAGCACGCGACTGACGAGCCTCACCGGTGTGCTGGGTGGGACCGCCAACGCCGATCTGCTGCTCAACCAGGCCAAGATAGGCGACTACGCCGGAGTCGTCTTCATCGGCGGGCCGGGCGTCGCGGAGTACTTGATCAATGCCGCGGCGCTGAATCTTGCCCGCCAGGCCGCCGACCAGAGGAAGGTGGTGGCGGCCATCGGCACCGCCCCGACCATCCTGGCGAAAGCCGGCATCCTGAAAGGGGCGCGCGTGACCGGGTATCTCCCGGAGCAGGCCAGGATCGTGCAGGGCGGCGCCATCTACACAGGCTACCCCGTGGAGAAAGACGGCTTGACCATCACCGCCACCAGCGCGCCGGCCATACCCCTGTTCGTACAGGCGATCGTCGAAGGTCTCGGTCAGACCAAGTAGGGCCGAGCCGCCGTTGCGGCGAAGCCCTGCACCACCCGACGCGCCGGGCGGTCACTTCGAATTGCGCTTCTTTGCCATCGTCGTCGCATAGCGGTTCGTGATGGGCAGCCGGCGGTCCTTGCCGAAGGCCTTCGGCGTGATCCGCACCCCCGGCGGCGACTGCCTCCTCTTGTACTCATTGCGGTCGATCATTCGGATGACCCGCTCGACCTCCTCCGCAGGCAAGCCCGACTCCACGAGCTCCCGGGCGGATCTATCCTGCTCCACGTAACCCATGATGATTCGGTCCAGCAGGTCGTACTCGGGCAGCGAGTCCCGGTCCTTCTGGTCGGGCCGAAGCTCCGCGCTCGGGACTCTCCGGATCACGTCTTCCGGGATCACCTCCCGTCCGGCCAGCTTGTTGATGTGCGCCGCCAGCTCATAGACCATCGTCTTGGTGACATCCTTGATCGTGCTGAAGCCGCCGGCGGTGTCGCCATAGAGCGTGCTGTAGCCGACGGAGACCTCGCTCTTGTTGCCCGTCGTCAGGACCAGCGCGCCAGTCTGGTTGCTCAGGGACATGAGGATCATCCCCCGGATTCTGGCCTGGAGGTTCTCATAGGCCAGGCCCTTGTCGTTCCACCGGGGCTCCGCCTTGAGCGATTCGTGGAACGTCGTGAGGATCGGCTCGATGGGGATCGTCAGCAGCGGGCAGCCGAGATTGTCCGCGACGCGCTTGGCGTCGGCGATTGTCTCCGGGCTGTTGAACCGTGATGGCATCGTCACGCAGATTACATTCTTTGGCCCCAGCGCCGCGGCGGCGATGGCAGCGGTCACCGCCGAGTCGATCCCGCCGCTGATGCCCAGCAGCACTTGCTGGAAACCGTTCTTGTGCGTGTAGTCGCGCGTCCCCAGGACGAGCGCCTGGTAAACTTCCCCGACCGGTCCCTCTGGCTGGGGGGCAGGCCCCCGGAGCGGCTTGACGTGCACGCCGGTCGTATCCGCCGTGATGTCCGCCAGCAGCAGGTCCTCCTCGAACGCCTTGGCCATCGTGACGATCTTGCCTGCCGAGTCGGCGAGCATGCTCCGCCCGTCGAAAACCAGTTCATCCTGGCCACCGACGAGATTGCAGTACGCGACCGCGCCGTCGAAGATCTCTGCGCAGCGGGCGACGATCCCACATCGGGTGTAGACCTTGCTCACATGGAAGGGCGAGGCGGAGAGGTTGACCATCAGATCGACCCGCCCGATCCGGTCGAATAGGCCGGCGAGCCACTGCTCGTCCCAGATGTCCTGGCAGATTGTCACCGCCGTGCGCAGGCCCGCGACATCGAACACCACCGGCTCGCCGCCCGGCACGAAGTACCGCTGCTCGTCGAACACACTGTAGTTGGGCAGCAAACCCTTGTGATAGATGCGGACGATCTGCCCTTCGCGGATGACCGCCGCAGCGTTGAACAGCTCGCCGTTGGAGCTATCGACGAAACCCACCACGAGTGTCTTGGTCGGGCAGGCGGCCGCCAGATCATCCAGTGCCCCGCGACTGTCTAAGACGAACTGCCTCTTGTAAACCAGATCCTCCGGCGGATACCCACAGATCGCCAGCTCGGGGAACAACACCAGATCCGCCCCGGCCTCCCCCGCCTGCAACCACGTCTGCTTCATTTTCTCGACGTTGCCCGCCAGGTCG
Organism: Sedimentisphaerales bacterium; assembly: GCA_016928975.1. The sequence continues at coordinate 49,618 of JAFGJR010000271.1, forward strand.
CCCACCGTCGCATTGAACTGCCCTAACGCGATGCGCACTGCCAAACTCCAACAACAGACCAACCCTGCACAGATTCCTACGCTGGGGATGAGCACCTCATGTATCCCCTCATTCTACGCCCGCCCGCACGTACATCAACTCCTTTTGACCGGCGTCCCGGAGCCCCCTGCATGAGAAGCGAGACGTTCCTGGAGGCCCCACGCGTCGATCAGGCATTCCAGGCTCTTGCCGCGTCCAAGGATATGTCTCATTCCACGCGCCCGCGCCCCAACCGCGACTGGGACAGTCAGTCTTGTCTGTGACGTTGATCTGCCATAGCCCATTTCGGGCGGTGTGCGAATTCGCCTGCCGGGATTCAGAATTCCCCATAGACAACATGCAAGCATGGATCAGTGGGGTCCGTGGCACTGGGTGCGTTGCCCGGAGGGATTCGGACCCCGCCCACGAGTCGTACACGACGAAAGGAGAACTCATGACGAAACGAATGTTGCTTGCTGCGACCTGTAGCCTCGTCCTGGCCGCGTCTGCACATGCCGGTCACTGGGTCGTTCAGGGAAAGACCCGGATCGTGGACCTGGAGCGAATGACGAGCTCGCGCGGTGCGCTGACCACCTTCACGGGCACAGTGGAATACAAGGTCTACTGGTCGGACAAGCCAGCGAAGCAGCAGTGGCTGCCCATGCCCAAGGGCAAGACGGTGGAAGTGCGCTTGCTGGGCTGGGGCCTCAAGGAGAGGGAAAAATCCCTGGGGACGACGACGACCAACGGAAAGGGGGAAGTCTCCCTGACCGGCAGGATTCCACCACAGGCCGAGCCAGGCTGGGGCCAGTACCAGATCAAGTTCGTCGCCGACCAGCAGGTGGCGGGGAGCCCTGTGCAGGCAAGCCACAAGGAGCAACGAATGGAAATCAAGTAGAGAGTGCTGCGGCAGCCAGCAGGAGACGCGAGATCCCGGGAGGGTAAGATGCACCGCCTCCGGGGATCTCCCTCCATTCTGACAGCCGAATCTGCGTCCTGCTCTTTCTGAGAAGTCCACGGACAGAGTGACCCCGTTTGCCTTGCTTCCCGCCCACCTGTACCTGCGTCGCAAGGCAGTTGCCAGCTCTCGGGAGCGAGCACTCTTGCCTCTTGTCCTCGCAGTTCGTACGAGTGGCTTGCTGAGCCGGAGGATAGAGCTTGCCCCTGCGAAGGCAGGGGGCAACGCAGGTGTGCGACCCGGGTGCCGACTCAGCGGCTATGCAGCAGCAAGTGCCCGGCCTCGGCCGGGGCCTACTTGTATCCTGCTGGCAGCCTCAAAGCGAGAAACGCTCTCTTGGAATCGCACAAGAAAGCCGCGATGGCAAACGACTGCGGTGTGGCAATCGAAACACCTGGAAATCCTTTTCAGTTCTTGCCGGTGAGCAGCGCAGACACTCGGCACCGGAGTCCGGAGGCTCGGCAAGTCCGCTTTTTTTGTGCTTGACGGGCGACCGGGCGTCTGATAATATGGCTGGATGAATGACGCGTAGCACGTTTTTCGGGTAGAAGGTCGTCGGAGCCGAGTGGTATCTATGCCGGATGGAGGCTATGTGCAATTCGGTGGAAGGGTACGTACAGACCGTGACATAATTCCCTGTTTCTCGCGACTGGCGTCGCATGTGCTGGTGTAGGGGCTGCGCCCCCAGGAGAGCGTCCCCGGAGTGAGAGAGCCGGACGGGACGATTTTTGTGTTCCCGGTGGCCAGGTTACAGTCTCATCGGCGGACTGCCGATACCACAATGAGTAGGCGAACGCGAACCTGCGCGAGTGCCGACGCAGAAAATGAGAGCGTCGCTCTTTCTCAGTACATGGCAGGCGTGACGTGTCAAGAGTCCGGGTAGTTCCCGGGCAGAGTGGCCAAACGGGGAACAAACACCATTTGGGTTAGGTCGCAGTGCGACTGAATGGTAAGGAGAGAGCACTATGAGAGTTCGAGCAATCTGGTGGACAGCAGTACTGGTGGTCGGGTTCATGGGATTGACGCCGTGCGTGGCGCAACCGGTCGTGAACATGCTTACGAACGGCGGCTTCGAGACCGGTGCGATAGCGCCGTACGGAACCTACGGCACTTGCACCACCGAGGTTGTCACTCAGTGCGCAGGTGCGACCGTCCCGGAAGGCCCTATTGAGGGCAAGTACTGCCTGCATGTTGTGGTTCCTGCGGCAGGGGCCAACAACTGGGATGTCGGCATGACGAACGGTGCCTTCACCTTCGCCAAGGGCAAGAAGTACACTTTTGCCTGCTTCATGAAGACCAAGTCAGGCACCTTGCAGGTTCGTCTCAAGCCCGAACGTGGGGCAGACCCCTGGGAGGCCTACAACGAGCTGGTAGTCACCGTCACCGACACATGGCAGGAATTCTACACGACGACGCCCGTCATAACGGCGGACGTGACCCCCGCCAGCCCGACGTTCCACTTCGCGTTTGCCCCCGGCGATTTCTGGATCGACGGCGTGCGATTCTACGAGGGCGATTATGTCGAGCCCGATTTCCTGAAGAATTTCGCGGCCAAGGGCCCGGTCCCCGAGACGGATACGACGGACGTGCCGCGGGATGTTGTGCTGAGTTGGACAGCAGGTCCATTCGCCATGACCCACAGCGTGTTCATCGGTGACACGTTTGATGACGTCAACACCGCCACGGTGGCGACCAGCGCCGGTTTGACCGCGACGACCTTCGACCCGCCCGGCCTGCTGGAATACGGCAAGACCTACTACTGGCGAGTGGACGAGGTCAACGGAGCGCCGGATTACACGGCCTATCCGAGCAAAGTCTGGAACTTCACGGTCGAGCCCTACGCCTATCCGGTCACGGGCGTGACCGTCACGGCCAGCTCGGCCAGCCTCAATCAGGGCATG